>CALKGG010000028.1 GCA_938084885.1 uncultured Acidimicrobiales bacterium | reverse complement strand
AGATTCCCCACTGCTGCCTCCCGTAGGAGTCTGGGCCGTGTCTCAGTCCCAGTGTGGCTGATCGTCCTCTCAGACCAGCTACCCGTCGATGCCTTGGTGAGCCATTACCTCACCAACTAGCTGATAGGCCGCGAGACCCTCTTGAAGCGCCGGAGCATTTCTTCAAACCGCCATGCGACGGTAGGAAGGTATTCGGTATTAGCCACAGTTTCCCGTGGTTGTCCCAATCTTCAAGGCAGGTTTCTCACGTGTTACTCACCCGTTCGCCACTCCCCCATATGACCCGAAGGTCGAGGGCGTTCGACTTGCATGTGTTAAGCGTGCCGCCAGCGTTCGTCCTGAGCCAGGATCAAACTCTCCGTCAAAATCACGATCCATCACCACCCCAGCCGGGGTATCGGTGACGAAACTGAAATCATTGGTCCGCCTCGATTGCTCGAGACGGTCGAGTGTGACCTAGCTAGAACCGGTGTTTGCCGGTTCATAGTTAGGTTGTCCCTGTCGAATTCCACACGTTAGAAATGGATTCTCCAGGAACGGAATTGTTGCTCTTGACCCAACACCGAAGTGTTGTGACAAGAACGGTTGCTTTGTATGAGTTCTGTACCGTCTGACTCGATCAGACATTGGTACGGAACCCGCACTGGCTTTTTCGTCCTCTTCTCCGTTTTCAAGAAGCGCATGACACTCAGGCTGAGGTTTGAAACTCCAGCCCGGTGGTGCCCTTCGCCTCGCTCACTCAGCGGCTCTTGCGAGCGGCTCTTCCGAGCGGGGCGAATCACTAAGTTATAGGTGCTGTCCGAAAGCAACAACCACAATCGGAAGAAATCCGGAATTTCTTTGAGGTTCTGCCCAGATCATTGATTTTTCTTCGGTTTTCCCGCATGCCGCGCGAACGGCGTATGCCGCTGCGACGGCGCGTGAGGGCCCGGTCTTGCAAGCGCCACTAGGTCAGCGTGATCAGCCGCTTGTTCTTCTTGCCGCGTTGCAACATGGCGACCATTCCAGCGTCGAGCACTAGTGCGTGCTGAGGGTCATCGGGAACGACCTTTTCGCCGTTCCATCGAACCGATCCGTCCACCAGCGCTTGTCTGGCCTCGCGCCGAGAGGACACAAGTCCAGATTCGACGAGGAGGTCGACAAAGGGTTCGGTCGCGGAAAGCTCGCCCGCCGCCAGCTCTGCCTCCGGGACCACGCCGCGCAACGTGGACAAGTCCTCAGCGGTTGGTGCCTGTCCGCCGAACAGCACAGCAGCTGCCCGTCTGGACGCCTCGACAGCGTCGGCACCGTGGATCAGCTCGGTGACCGCATCGGCTAGTGCGGCCTGCGCCCTGCGCTCGTGGGGGGCCTCGCTATGTGACGCCATGATCTCGGCAATGTCCTCGACCGAAAGCAACGTGAGTTGCAGCAAAAACCGCTCGACATCGCGATCGTCGGTGTTTTTCCAATACTGGTGAAACTCATATGGCGACGTGCGCTCAGGGTCGAGCCAGACCGCCCCCGACACGCTCTTTCCAAACTTCTGGCCGTCCGCCCTCGTGATCAGCGGCCACGTCAGGCCGTGGGCGTGTGCCCCTTCCCTCCGTCGGATGAGGTCGACCCCCTGCGCAATGTTGCCCCACTGGTCGCTACCACCGATCTGCAGCTCGCACCCGTGCTCGACGTGCAAGTGATGAAAGTCCATGGCTTGGAGCAGCATGTACGAGAACTCGGTGAAGCTAATGCCATGCTCGCTATCCATACGGCTCTTCACTGAATCTCGAGCGACCATCTGGTTCACCGTGACGTGCTTGCCGACGTCGCGAAGGAAGTCCAGCACCCCAATGTCCTTGGTCCAGTCGTAGTTGCTGACCATCTCGGCGGTCGAGCCACCTGACGGTTCAAGATCGATCAGACGCACGAGTTGGCCCCGAATGCCCGCAATATTTTCGGCCAGCGTGTCCTCATCGAGCAAGTTGCGCTCCTCGGAGCGCCCGCCAGGGTCCCCAACCATGCCCGTTGCTCCACCCACGAGCACGATGATGTTGTGGCCGAAGTCTTGGAAGCGTCGAAGCGCCAGCACACCAACGTAGTTTCCAATGTGCAGGCTCGATGCGCTTGGATCGATGCCGTGATAGAGCGTGATTGGACCAGCATCGAGCCGCTCTCGAAGCGCCTCCATGTCGGTCGTATCGTGGAGCAAACCACGTGCGTGAAGGTCGTCGATAATGGAGGCGCCTGACATCTGCAGGAATCTAGCGGGAATTTCTTTCTCGAAACCGGCTCCCGTGACTTAGCTTTTCGCTGAGGATGCGCGAAAATGACGCCATGCCGATTACTGGGCCAGTTAGTGGCCGTCGCCGTCGGGCAGTTCTTCTGCTCGCGGTTCTGTCGCTCATTGCCAGTGCCTGCTCTTGGCAGACACGCGATCTGGTGCCGCCAACACCACAGGTCGCGCAAACATCGGAGATCCTCGCTCGTGATGGTCGCCTCATCACCGAGCCGCCGTCGGATGAGAACCGAACGGTCGTCTCGATCGACGAGATACCCGAGGTCATGCGCAATGCGGTCATTGCGATCGAAGATGAGCGCTATTACCTCCACGATGGGGTCGATCTCAAGGGCCTCTTCCGCTCGGCGACACGCGGTGTCACTACCGGCGGCATCTCCGGCGGTGGTTCGACGATCACCATGCAATACGTCGGTAACGTCTTCCTCGACCGCAGCCAGCAAACCGCGAGTCGAAAGCTCGAAGAAATCGTTCTCGCTCGCCAATTCGAAGATCGATTCTCGAAGGACTTCATCCTCGCCGAGTATCTGAACTGGGTGTTCTTCGGGGCCCGCTCATATGGCATCGAAAGCGCATCCCAGCAGTACTTCGGCACCTCGGTCAGCAACCTCGATCTTCCCCAGGCAGCAATGCTCGCTGGCCTCATTCAGCAACCGAGCCGCCTGAATCCCTACAACAACCCCGAAGGCGCGCTCGCTCGCCGCGAAGTGGTGTTGAACGCAATGCTGCGCAACGATTTCATCACTCCCGAGGAGCATGCAGCCGCGGCCGATGACCCAATGATCCTTGCCCCCGAGTTCGACGAGGACACCTCCCAATACCCCGCTGGCCACTTCGTCGAGGAGGTTCGGGAGTGGATCCTCAATGGCGAGTTCATCACCGAGGAGTGGGCACGGGAGAACCCGTTGCGCGCCACCGAGTTGTCGACCTATCAGGCCCGAGAAGACCTGTTGCTGCGGGGCGGCATCCGCGTTCGCACCACCATCGACCTCGAGCTTCAGGCCGAAGCCGAAGCTGCCGTGCAAGCCATCATTCCCAACGGCGAAGCAACCCCTGACGCATCTGCGGTCGTTATCGACCCCACCACCGGCGAGGTGCTCGCCATGGTGGGCGGTCGTGACTTCTTTGGCGATTCTGATTTTGCAAACGTGAACCTCGCGACCGGCACTGGCCGCCAGGCCGGATCGTCGATGAAACCAATCCTGCTCGCAGGCGCCATCGAACAAGGCATCTCGGTCACCCAGCAATGGGAAGCACCGCAGACGTTGACGTTGCAGCCGCCCGATCTCGAGGAACCATGGAACATTCGCGGCGGATCGTCGACAGGCATGTCCGACCTCATCGATGGCACGGTGTGGTCACGCAATACCGTCTATGCCCAACTCGCCGTGCAACTGGGCGCCGGAGCGACAGGATCGTGGGCCGAACGCCTCGGGATGCAGTCCAGCATTGCCCCGGTGTATGCCTCAGTCCTCGGCACCGAGAACGTCACCACACTCGATCTGGCTGCGGCCTATGCAACGTTTGCCAACCGCGGCGTGCAACATGACCCGGTCTTTGTGAGCGAGATCATCAACCCCGACGGTACGACGTTGTGGCGCCACGAGCCGAGCGGTGAGCGGGTGCTGTCGACGACCACCACGGACCAGCTGTCGTTTATTCTTGGCGAGGTCATTGCACGAGGGACGGGTCGAGACGCCGATTTTGGGCGACCTGCGGCAGGCAAGACTGGCACGGCCCAGAACTTTGCCGACGCAACCTTTGCCGGCTACACGCCAGATCTGGCCGCAGCGGTGTGGGTTGGCTTCCCACAAGGCCAAATTTCGATGGTTCCGTGCAGCCGAAAGACCTGCACTGACGAGGATCCTGGAACCGATATTCAGGTCGCCGGCGGCACCTATCCAGCGCAGATCTGGCGAGAGATCATGACCGCAGCGCACGCACGGATTCCCGTAGCGGAGTTTCCAGCTCCCCCTGTGAGCGCTCCAACCAACACCATTGTTGAGCTACCAGACTCGGTACAGACCCCCGATTTGTTCGGTCTGACCGTCCAACAGGCAAACGCACAGCTCGACGGCACGTCGCTCACCCTCTCCCCTGTTCGCATCGAGGACCAGAATTTCCCGGCCAACACGATCATCAACCAGTCACCGCCGCCAGGCATCTCCGCTCCGGGCGGCGCGTCGGTAATTGTCGAAGTCGCAATCGCACCAGTGCCCGTCGAGGTTCCAGACGTGATCGGTCTCGATCTCGGCAGCGCCCGATTCCGCATCCGTAGCGAAGGATTCACCCACCGTCGAGTATTCGTCGACGCAAACGGCGAGTTTGTGCGGGCGAACAACTCAGTTGACGCTGTCGTTGTTCGTCAAGACCCGGCACCGGGCACACCATCAGAAGCTGGCACCACCGTGAATATCGTTCTGCAGTTGACCGAGTGAGACAATCAGCATCGGACCGGGACGACGACCCCGAAAATGAAGAGCCCCACGACATGCTCGAACCGCTTCCCGAAGGGATGGGGCCGGTCACCCGCGTCTTTGCCGTCGTGTTCATACTCGGCGCCATTGCATTCTGGATCTTTGCGTTTAGTCCATGGGCACGCCAAATCTTCCAGGCGCCCGACCAGATCGCCGATGAGGCCTACGTGGCCACGATCGAAGCTACGTGCGCCGCAACGGTCGCCCAACTCGATGCATTGCCGTCTCCTCGATCGGCCGACGGCCCCGAGAGCCGGGCCAACATCGTCGAGAACAGCAATGTGGCCTTGACCGCAATGCGGATGGCGCTCGCCGAACTCGAAGGCGGAACACCCGAGGATCGGGACCTCGTCAGCCGGTGGTTGGAGGACTGGGACATTTTGATCAGCGACCGGATGACCCACGTCGAACGTCTCCGCACCGAGGGAGACGTTCGGTTCCTCAATACCGAGAGTGATGGCATCTTCATTGCCGAGCGAATGAGCGGATTTGCGCGGGTGAATGAGTTCAGGAGCTGTCTGCCTCCCGGCGACCTGTAACGACAATAGAAACCACTCAGCATCACCTTCCCGATGCCGATTGGGAGAAATGTCTGGCACGAACTCCACCGTCCACGCTGCGTTCTGCGGCGCTGCAGATATCTATTCGTTGCGACACGACCGTGGGTTGCAGCCATCGGCGATCGATTGGGAACGGTTGCTCACGATCAGTTACCGCCACTACGTTCAGCGCGGCGGTGTCGTCATCGACGTTGGCGCACACAACGGGATGCACAGCCGTCGCTTTCAGCGCTACCTCCGGCCAGCCACGATGGTGCTCTTTGAGCCCATTCCTGCGCTCGCAGCGGGCCTTGCGCGAGAGTTTCGTCGTGCCGACAACACCGAAGTGCGTGAGGTGGCCCTTTCGAACCGGTCGGGTACTGACACCTTTGTCCTGCATGGCGCATCACCGGGCGAATCGGGACTTCGTGACCGTTACGGCAATGACGACCAGAAGCTCCACCGGCCGCAGACAACCAGTATCGAGGTCGCCCTCGACCGGTTGGACAACCAAAAGATCCCACCGGGAATCTCGTTCATCAAAATCGATGTTGAAGGCGGTGAACTCGATGTGCTCCGAGGGGCGCAGCGCCGCATTCGCCTCGATCGGCCGATCATCAGCATCGAGTTCGGCCATCGAGCTGCAGCGGTCTATGGCTATGGCACAGCGGAACTGTTGGAGTTCGCTGACGTCCACGGTCTCGCAATCGTCGACCTCTTCGGCAACGAGTTGGGTGCCGATGAATTCGTCGAGGTCGCCGGAACCTACTACTGGGACTACTTGCTTATTCCCCAAGAACGAATGGCCGAGATGGCAACGGCGCGAAGCGCCGTGCGCGGCGAGGCGTTTCGCACAATCGACACGTTTAACCCAACGATCGAACGCTGGAAGAAGCGTCTCCGGTATTGACCCAATGGACCGAAACGGTGCTCGTTCGGGTTAGGCGCTCTCGCTGATGAGTTGATCGGCGACGATCTTTCCAGCGGCGATCATCCGATGATGACCGTCGTCGAGGTCATAGCCGTCGAGCTCACCAAGGGGCACCCACCGAATGTCTTGGGACTCGTGATTGCCAACAGGTTGAGCGCCAGCGGGGGCAAAGACAACGAAACGAACGTCATAGTGCCACACAGGTTCAGCACCGGCGGGCGCAACGTTGTGGATGTCGAGGTCGATTGCCGGATCGACGATCTCGAGTTCGTCAATACCACTTTCCTCGATCGCCTCTTTGAGAGCCACCCGCGCAAGGTTGGCCTCGCCATCGGCGTGCCCACCGGGCTGGAGCCATCGCTGAAGCTTCGTGTGAAACAGGAGCAATGTTTCGGTGGCATCGTGATTGAACACAAGCGCCGAGCCAGTGAGATGCCCTGGAGTGGTCATACGATCGAGCGCACCTGGCTCGAGGGCGGTCAGCTCGAAGAACTTCCGCTTGACCTCCTCGAGCTCGTGGACGTGCACGGGCGCAACATGATGCCATGCTGCGCGCGGCTCTGAACTACCGACCATTGCTGGATCGTCCCAACCGAATCGCATGTATTCACGCATGGTGCAGACGGTACCACCCGACTGGCCCGCCGGTCTCGACCACCGAACAAGCAACGAGATGTGACACCCATCTCTTTTCACGGGATGGTCCAGAAGACCCTTACCACACCACTCTGCGTGAGCCAGCATTGAGCTATGAACGTTAAGAAGCACCACGTCGGGACCGCTATTGCAGCGGCCATTGCCCTACTCGCCACGACTACTTCCCTCGCAGGAGCACAGACCCCAACGGTCTTCTGCGGTGGCGAGGAAGCCACTATTGTTGGCACCGAGTCCAACGATAACCTCTTTGGAACCGACGGTGACGATGTCATCGTCGCCCTCGGTGGTCACGACAAGGTCTTCGCCGGTGCCGGAAACGACATCATCTGCGGAGGAACCGGCAACGACCTGCTCTTTGGCAACCTCGGCGCCGACACCATCTACGGCAACGGCGGACACGACCTCATCGCAGGCAACTGGGACACCGAAAACACGCTGATTCCACAAGATCTCCTTGAAGACACTGGTCGCCTGGTCGCCTACGGCGGTAATGGTTCAGACACCATTATTGGAACCAACCGTTCCGACGTCATCATTGGTGGCAAGGGCAACGACAAGCTCCTCGGTTACAACGGCCGCGACAAGATCAACGGCGGCCCGGGCCGCGACATCCTCGTTGGCCACAAGGGCAAGGACCGGCTCCTTGGCGGCAAGGGTGAAGACATTCTGTCCGCCGACCGAATCGATTTGCTCGTCAAGGCCGGTGGCGGATTTGACCATTGCGCCTCGGTAACCAACGCCAGTGCCACATTTGCCAGCTGCGAAGGCGCATACGTGACCGCCGCCGACAATCCTCTCCTGCCAGCACAAGCGCTTCCAAGCGAACTCGCCGGCGGCACCCGCAACGTGTACGTCCACATGGGCCGTGACGGCACCCGAAACAGCATCGTCTTTATGGTCGACGGAGCCCAGGTCATGCTCGGCGGCGCCGACTTTGTCCTCGAACCAGCGGCGACTGCAAACATCAACCCTCGCGAATCCATTCACCTTGAGCCGGTGACCCCGGGCGAGGCAAAGGCAATCGGCGAGGCACTGCTCAAACGACGCAACCACCCGAACTTGGACAACACAATCAACCCCGCAGCCTCGTACTACGACGACGCTGTGGCGTGGGGCGAGCGTTGGATCGAACTCAACACCGACGAGTAAACACTGGCGATGTGTAGTGGACGCTGAAACTGCGGCTGAGCGAATGCTCGGCCGCAGTTTTTGCGTTTTTCGGGCAGTCGCGCTCGCGTGACTTAGCTGCCGTGTGGGCTGATTGCCTGCCGGAAGCGCTCGAGCTGGGATGCAACAGCGTGTGGGCTGCCGCCACCATGGGTTGTGCGACGCGTCACCGAGACTCCAGGTTCGAGGATCGCTGCAGCTTCTGGTCCGAGGCGTTCGTCGGCCATTACCAGTTCTGCCAGCGTGCCCTCACCTGCAAGGGCGTTGCGGACCGCCTCGCCGACAATGGCGTGTGCTTCACGGAATGGCGTTCCGTTCGTAACCAGATACTCAGCCAGGTCGGTTGCGGCCGCATAGGGAGAGTTTGCTTGGGCAGCCATCACGTCGGTATTGAACGTGGTCGAACCAATCATGCCGTCGAGCGCGAGCAGCGTGAGACGAACCGTGTCGACCGCATCGAACAACGGCTCTTTGTCTTCCTGCATGTCCTTGTTGTACGTGAGCGGCAAGCCTTTCACGCTGGCCAAGAACCCGGTGAGGTTGCCGATCAGCCGGCCGCCCTTGCCCCGAGCGAGTTCGGCAATATCGGGGTTCTTCTTCTGCGGCATCATCGACGAACCAGTGCTGAACGCGTCGTCGAGCGTAATAAATCCAAACTCGGTGCTGGCCCAAATGATGAGCTCTTCGCCAATACGGCTGAGGTGCACGCCGATCATGGTCAGTGCGTAGAGCGTGTCGGCCACGAAATCTCGGTCGGCAACGGCATCGAGGCTGTTGTCGAAGAGGCCGGAAAATCCAAGTTCGTTCTGAGAAATCGATGGATCGAGCGGAAGGGACGAGCCGGCGAGAGCGCCAGCGCCAAGCACCGACACATCGGTTCGCCGCCGGGCATCGGCCAAACGATCAACATCGCGATTGAGCATCCAGCCGTGCGCCAACAAATGGTGGGCCAACGCCACCGGCTGGGCCTGCTGAAGATGGGTATACCCGGGCAGGTAGGCATCGCCGGCTGCTTCGGCCTTGCCCAACAGCGTGCGCTGCAACCGGCGCACCAGATCGGTGATCTCGTCGATCGCCGCGAGCGTCCACAACCGGACATCGGTTGCGACCTGATCGTTGCGGGACCGCCCCGTATGCATTTTTGCGCCGGCGGGTTCGAGTTCGGTGACCCGCCGTTCGACTGCGGTATGAATGTCCTCATCACTTGCGGCGAATTCAAAATCACCCGCCACCAGCTCTTCTTCGACCCGGTTTAGAGCTGCGAGCACACCGTCTCGCTCAGCGGTGGTCAAGATGGCGACCGCTTCGAGCATCACGACATGGGCGCGAGACCCCGCAATATCCTCGCGAAACATGCGCTGATCGAATGGCAAGCTGTCGTTCAGCTGCTGCAACGCTTCCGACGGCCCACCCTCGAACCGTCCCTGCCAGAGCTGCAACCTTTCGGGACCTCCGCCCGACGACCCAACGCTGCCTACGCTGCTGGCTTGGTTCGCGCCGCTCCCCTCGAGAGTCATCCGTTACCCCTCTTGAACGCGAGGGTCCGGAGACGGAGGGCGTTGAGCTTGATAAAGCCCTCGGCATCGGACTGGTCGTATGCGCCGTCGTCCTCTTCGAACGTGGCGATCTTCTCGTCGAACAGCGAGTTGTCGCTCTTGCGTCCAACAACGGTGATGTTGCCCTTGTACAGCTTGAGCCGAACCACACCGCTGACGGCAGCCTGGCTATGGTCGATGGCGGTCTGGAGCATCTCGCGCTCGGGGCTAAACCAGAACCCGTTGTAGATGAGCTTCGCGTAACGAGGCATCAACTCGTCCTTTAAGTGCGCCACCTCACGGTCGAGCGTGATCGACTCAATCGCGCGATGGGCGCGCATCATGATCGTGCCACCCGGTGTTTCGTAGGCGCCGCGGCTCTTCATGCCAACAAAGCGATTCTCGACGATGTCGAGTCGTCCAATGCCGTTGTCGCCGCCGAGGCGGTTGAGTTCGGTGAGCACCGTGGCCGGGGACATTGCCACACCGTCGATCGCGGTGATGTCACCGGCGTCGTAGGTGAGTTCGAGATAGGTGGGGGTATCGGGAGCAGTCTCGGGGCTGACCGACCAGCGCCACATCTCCTCGGGAGGTTCGGTCCACGGGTTCTCGAGTGGGCCGCCCTCGAAGCTGATGTGCAACAAGTTGGCGTCCATGGAAAATGGCGACTCCTTGCCCCGCTTCATCTCAATTGGAATCTGATGCTCGGCGGCATAGGCCATCAGCGACTCGCGGGACCCAAGATCCCAGTCGCGCCACGGGGCGATCACCTTGATGTCGGGCTTGAGCGCATAGGCACCCAGCTCGAAGCGGACCTGGTCGTTTCCTTTGCCGGTGGCACCATGGCTGATTGCGTCGGCGTTCTGCTCGACAGCGATCTCGACGAGACGCTTTGCGATCAGGGGACGGGCGATCGACGTCCCGAGCAAGTATTCGCCTTCGTAGATCGTGTTGGCCCGGAACATTGGAAACACGAAGTCGCGAACGAACTCTTCGCGAAGATCATCGATGTAGATCTGCTCGGCGGGAACACCCATTTCGAGGGCCTTTGTGCGAGCTGGTTCGACCTCTTCGCCCTGACCAAGGTCGGCGGTAAAGGTGACGACCTCGCACTCGTAGGTCTCCTGGAGCCATTTGAGAATAATCGAGGTGTCGAGGCCGCCCGAATACGCGAGGACAACCTTGTCGATGGATTGGTGTGCGGCGTTTGCTGCCATGGGATTGGTGAACTCCTAGATTCCTGCGAGATCTGCAATATGAGCGGCAAGGTCTTTGCCGGTGGTTTCTTCTGACGCGACGATCATGATGGAGTCGTCGCCGGCGACCGTGCCGATCACGCCGTCAAGGCCTGAACGGTCGAGCGCGGACGCAACGACATGCGCGGACCCAGGAGGGGTCCGGATAACAACGATATTGTGCGAATGGGCAACCTCTGCAACCCAATCGCTCAGGACACGGCGGAGATGATCGGGCGGAGCGACTTGGTCGTTGGTGTGCTCTGGAAGCGCATACACAAGGTCGCCGCCGGGAACCCGAACTTTGATAGCTCCAATGTCTTCGAGGTCGCGAGACACCGTGGCCTGGGTCGCTTCGATGTTCTCGGCTTGCAGCAGCTCAACAAGCTGCGTCTGTGAAGTGACCGCCACATCCCCCAAAAGTTGCACTATCCGATGTTGACGCGATGTCTTGCTCATACGTCCCGCTCCTTCGTCGCTCCAGCGTTCACAATCTGTCGCTGCGCTCCTCGATGCTCCGCTGCTGGCCAGAGGCCCATTTCCGCCCTCGGTCCCTCCGGGCTACCCAAGGTCACAGTTCTGATTCTCCGATAACAAACGCGAGATAGCCGCGGGCGGCGTGCATACGGTTTTCGGCCAGCTTCCAGACCCGGCTCGCGGGGCTGTCGACGACGTTGCTCGTGACCTCTTCGCCACGGTGCGCAGGCAAACAATGTAAGAACACAGCGTCTCCAGCGGCCGCCATTAGCGATTCGTTGATCTGATAGTCGGCAAACGCTCGCAACCGAATGTCGGTTTCGGCCTCTTGGCCCATCGAGGTAAAGACATCGCTGTACACAACGTCGCATCCCTCGACTGCTTCGTATGGGTTGGTCATCGTCTCGACCACTCCCCCCGCAGAACGCAGTCGAGCGAGGTCATCCTCGCCAAAGCTGTAGTCGATCGGCGATGCAATCCGAAAGATGCCACCGAGCATGCCAACAGCAAGGCCCAGTGACCGGGTGACATTGTTCGAATCGCCAACGTAGGTGACGACTCGTCCTTCAACCGACCCGAACTCATCGATGATGGTGAGCACGTCGGCCAACGCCTGCATTGGATGTGCTGCGTCGCTGAGCAAGTTGACGATCGGGATTCTGTCGACCGCTGCCATACGTTCAACCTTTGAATGTTCGAACACGCGAGCCCCAATCGCAGCGTGGAATCCGGCGAGTGTGTTGGTGACGTCCTCGACCGACTCTCGGGTATCGAGTCCAATTTCATTGCTTTGGATGTACACGGGGTGCCCGCCGAGCTGAAAGACGGCCATCTCCATACTGTTGCGAGTGCGCAGGCTCGGCTTTTCGAACACGAGCGCCATGCCTTTGCCCGACAAGACCTGCGGTGGGGTGCTCGTTTGCGCGAGTTCGAGCACGTGTACGAGTTCGTCGCCGGTCAGATCATCGATTTCGAGCAGGTGTCTCATAGTTGCGCTCCCTTCAAGGCGGCGTCGATCTTGTGGATCGCTTCTTCGATCTCGCCCGACGACACGGTGAGCGGTGGGGCGAACCGGATCGATGTCGCCGTCACGCCGTTGGTGAGAACGCCGTTCGCGGCGATCGCCGCCGACACTTCACCGCCGGTACGACCACGAAGGCCATCGGTAGTCAGTTCTGCCGCGAGCAGCATCCCCTTACCCCGGACTGTCGCAACGCCGTCGAGGGCCAGAAGCGCACTGGTGAGCTCGGCTCCCTTTTGGGTCGCAACCGCAGGCGCATCCATCTGCTCCATCACCGAAAGTGTTGCTCGTGCTGCAGCCGCTGCAAGCGGGCCTCCCGCGAACGTCGAGCCGTGGTCGCCGGGCTTGAGGGCTTCAGCAACCTCTCGTTTGGCCCACACTGCACCAATCGGCATGCCGTTTCCGAGGCCCTTGGCCATGGTGACAATGTCGGGCATGACCGCGTCGTGTTGAAACGCGAACCACTCGCCGGTCCGAGCAACGCCGGTCTGGATCTCGTCGAGGATCAAGAGCAGCTGCCGGTCGTCGCAGAGCGCCCGCAGGTCGTTGAGATAGCCAGCATCGGGAGTGTTTACGCCGCCTTCGCCTTGGATGGCCTCCACGATGATTGCGCCGACGCTCGGATCGAGCGCTGCTTCCATCGCCTCGACATCGTTGTAGGCCGCGTGGCGAAATCCCTCTGGAAGCGGAGCGAACGCCTCGTGCTTTTCGGGTTGGCCGGTGGCGTGCAGCGTGGCAAGCGTCCGACCGTGGAAACTGCGCAACGCCGACAGCACCACGTGGCGACCTCGACCGTTGTATTTGCGAGCAATCTTGATGGCTGCTTCGTTGGCTTCGGCGCCCGAGTTCTGGAACAAGACCTGGCCGCGTTGGCTGCGCGGCGACTCGGTCACCACGGTCGGGTCGGCGGCCCGTGTAACAGCAGCGCTGCTGAAGGTTTGCAACAGCCGATCGAGTGTGATCGCCACTTCTGGCCCCGGAAGCGTGTTGTACAGGTTGCTCACGTGCATGAGCGTGCCTGCTTGGTTACGAATTGCTTCGGTGACTACCGGGTGGCTGTGCCCCAGGCTTGTGACCGCAAGCCCGCACAAGAAATCGAGGTATCGACGGCCTTGGTCATCCCAGACCTCGGTACCTTCGCCTTTGACAAGAGTGAGTGATGGCGCGCCGTAGTTCGACATCATTGGACAGAAACTGAGTGCCGGTCCGGCATTCACTGCTTCGGTGTGGACGGTGGTACTCATGTGACTCCAAGGGTGATCTTTGTTCCGATGCCCGCATCGGTGAAGAGTTCAAGCAGCAGGACGTGCGGTACTCGCCCGTCGAGCATATGTGCGGCGGTCGCGCCCGATTCGACGGCGTGGATGCACGCGCCGACCTTCGGGATCATCCCCCCGGCGATCGTTCCGTCGTCGATGAGTGCGTTGAGTTCGGGCACTGTCGACTGCGCAATGAGGCTTGCTGGATCATCAACGTCGGCGAGCAGACCCGGAACATCGGTGAGATAGACGGCCTTTTCGGCACGCAGCGCACCGGCGAGCGCACCGGCGACAGTGTCGGCGTTGATGTTGTAGGCCTGCCCAAATGCGTCGGACCCAATCGTCGAGATGACCGGGATCAGCTCTTCGGCGAGGAGGCGTTCGACAATGTTCGGGTTGACCGACTCGATGTTGCCGACAAAACCAAGCTCGGGATCGCGCGCCGATGCTCGGATAAGGCCGCCGTCTTCGCCCGACAAGCCAACGGCGTAGGCGCCGTGCACATTGATTGCGCCGACGATGTCACGGCCGACCTTGCCAACGAGCACCATGCGGGCAACGTCGAGGGTTTCGGCGTCGGTCACTCGCAGACCTTCTCGAAACTCGGTTTCTTTGCCGAGCTTGTCGAGCATCTCACCGATCTGCGGGCCGCCACCGTGGACGACAACGGGCTTCAAGCCAACCGAGCGTAAGAGGACAATGTCTTCAGCAAACGTGCGGCTGAGGTCGGGGTCGACCATGGCGTTGCCCCCGAATTTCACGACGACGATCGCACCCCGAAAGCGCTCGATATACGGCAGCGCTTCGATCAGCGACTGGGCGCGACGGGACGGTTCAAATCCGCGGTCGGCAACATCTAGAGCGGTCGGTTCATTCATGATCGGTACCCGCCGTTGATTTCGATGTATCCGCCGTTCGCTTCGCTCACTAACCACCTTTGGCTCCGCCAAACGTGCAGTGCTCTGAGAGTTATCATGATCGGTATCCAGCGTTGATTTCGATGTATCCGTGGGTGAGGTCGCAGGTCCATACGGTTGCGGTGCCATCTGCGATGCCGACGTCGACGCTGATCTTGACCTCATCGTTCTTCAAGTGCTCGGTCGCTCGGTCCTCCGAGTAGCCACGCACCTGTACGCCTTGGTCGGCAACAAGCTCGTCGCCGATCCAAATCTTGAGGGCATCACGATTCGCTCGTTGTCCAGCCTTTCCAACAGCCATGACAATGCGACCCCAGTTGGCGTCTTCGGCAGCGAGTGCGGTCTTGACGAGGGGCGAGTTTGCAATGGACAGGGCTATCGCCGACGCAGCCTCATCGTGCTCGGCTCCCGACACGGTGATCTCGACGAACTTGGTTGCGCCTTCACCGTCGCGAACAATCTGATGGGCAAGGTCGAGGTTCACTGCGCTGACCGCTTCGGCGAGTGGACCGTAGCGCTGGTCATCGACCGACGTAATGGGCGCTGCGCCACTCGCACCGGTGGCGAATAGCCACACCGAGTCGCTCGTCGACGTGTCAGAATCGACCGTGATCCGGTTGTACGACGCGGTTGCGGCTCCACTCAGCATTGTTTGCAGCACGTTGGGGGCAACGGCGGCATCGGTAAAGACAAAGCCGAGCATGGTCGCCATGTCTGGAGCAATCATGCCGCTCCCCTTCGCAATGCCGACTACGGTGATTGCCGTGCCATCGAGGTCGACGGTCGCCGACGCTCCTTTCGCGAAGGTATCGGTTGTTCGGATGGCGTTGGCTGCGGCTTCCCAGCCCGCTGCTGTTGCTGGAGCGAGTTGGTTGGCGAGGTTCTCGAGGCCGCCAACAAGGCGATCGTCGGGCAGGGTTTCACCAATGACGCCAGTCGATGCGAGGTGCACCGACGTGGGTTCGATGTCGAAGGCTGCGGCGATTGTTTTGGCGGTGAGCTCGGCCGATGTTGCGCCTGCTTTGCCGGTAAACGCGTTTGCGTTCCCGCTGTTACAGACGATTGCCCGGGCAGTGCCGCGTTGGAGGATCGACCGGCTCCAGTCGACCGGTGCCGATGGACAGAGCGACGTGGTGAACACGCCAGCCACAGTGGTGGCGTCATCGACCAGAGCGAGCATCAGATCGGCCCGATTCTGGTAACGAAGGCCAGCCTCGAAGGTGGCCAGCTGCACTCCAGCGACCGGGGGAAGCTCGGGAAAGCTCGCTGGGGCGAGCGGGGACACAGCGCTCATGGGTAGACCCCAATCGAGGACAGCCCAAGCGTTTCGTCGAGGCCAAGCGCGAGGTTGGCGTTCTGTACGGCCATGCCCGAGGCGCCCTTCATGAGGTTGTCGAGCACCGAGATCACCATGACATGGCCTGTTCGTGGGTCGACGCGTGCTGTGAGGTGCACGCTGTTGGATCCGGTGACTGCCTTTGTTGACGGACTGCGTTCGTCGACGACCATGAACGGTTCGTTCTCGTAGAAGTCGGCGAGAATCTGGAGCGCATCGTCACTCGTCAACCCATCCTTTGCCGGGCGGCCATAACACGTCGAGATAATTCCTCGGTTCATTGGTGCAAGGTGCGGCGTGAACAACACGGTGGTGTCGACTCCGGTCCGCTCGTGAAGCGCCTGTTCGATCTCGGGGGTGTGCCGGTGCGACAACAGTGCATATGCAGTGACGTTCTCGTCGACCGTGCAGAACGTCGTGTTCTCCTTCGGTGGGCGACCAGCGCCGCTGACCCCGGTGATCAGATCGATGATTATGCCATCACCCTCGATGGCGCCTGCCGTAAGCAGCGGCGCAAGCGCAAAGATCGACGCTCCAGCATTGCATCCGGTGGCCGCAATGAGTTCTGCGCCCGAAATCTTCTCCCGAAACAGCTCTGGCAGGCCGTACACGAATTCGTCGAGCAGGTCGGGGGCGGTGTGTTCGGCGTTGTACCACTCGGGGTAGAGGGCTTTGTCGTGCAAGCGGAAATCTGAGCCGAGGTCGACAATGTGGCCCACCTTGCCCCGTATTTGGGGCACGACCGACATTGAGATGCCGTGTGGGAGGCCGATAAAGACAAGATCGAGTCCATCGACCAACTCTGGAGAAAATGGCTCGTACTTTCGGTCTCCATACGCAGCGGCCAAGCTTGGGTAGAGGTCGGCGATTCTTGTTCCAGCTTTGGAGTCGCCAGTGGCCACTGCGAGTTCTAGGCTCGGGTGGCCGTGGATTAACCGGAGCAGTTCTGTGCCGGTGTAACCTGACGCTCCAACCACGCCCACACGTTTGGGCGCAGCGGTGCCGTTCGTTTGAGAAGACATTCGCAGCACCTTAGCGGGTTATTCACAATAATGCATATTCATGCATATTTGAAGGCCGCTAGGCTTCGCAGCCATGACAGAACCCACGGCAAACATTCCAATGCGAACGTTGTATTCAGGTGCGAAAATGCCTGGCATTGGGCTTGGTACGTTTGGTTCTGACCACGTCGACGCCGCAACGGTGGCAAACACTGTGCGGCTTGGCCTGGCGCTCGGGTATCGACACATCGACTGTGCGTCGGTGTATGGCAATGAAGCCGAGATTGGAGCGGTACTCGGTTCTACCGCGATACCGCGTGACGAACTGTGGATCAGCTCAAAGGTCTGGAACGATTCACACCACGCGGTTGGCGAGTCGTGCGAGCAGACGTTACGCGATCTCGGGATCGACTATCTCGACAACTTCCTTGTCCACTGGCCGTTTCCCAATTCGCACGCCGCACACGCGAATGTCGATGAGCGAAACCCGAGAGCTGTCGCGTTCAATCCGGATGCGTATCTGGAGGCGTGGGCGCAGATGGAGTCGCTGGTCGAGCGGGGCCTCGTGCGACACATCGGAACCTCAAATATGACTCCGGCAAAGTTCGACGCGGTGTTCGCAGACATGACAATCACGCCCTCGGTGAACCAGATGGAACTCCATCCCCACTTCCAACAGAGCGCCTTTCGGTCGTACTTGCGCGAGCGGTCGATCCAACCCATTGGTTTCTGTCCGCTGGGCTCACCAAACCGACCCGAACGCGATCGCACACCTAACGACACCTCCCCCATTGACGATCGTGGGATCCGTGCCCTTGCCGAGGCTCGTGGCGTCCATCCAGCTGCGGTGTGTCTGATGTGGGCGATCGATCAGGGGCACACGCCGATTCCGTTCTCTACGACGGAACACAACCTGGCAGCGAACCTAGCCGCTGCGACCGCGGACCCACTCACCGCCGACGAGCAAGCGATGCTCGTTGCCGCCGATCGAGACTGCCGAATGATCAAGGGGCAGGTATTCCTTTGGAAGGACGGCCAGTCATGGACCGACCTGTGGGACATCGACGGAATCATTGCGACATAACCAAGCGCGCCGAAATCTCGATGCGGGGAAGCCCCTAAGCGATTCGGCCCAATACGATCAAGGAGGTGGACGCCGTACTCGCGAAGATCGCCGAGATCGATGCTCTTGTCGGCGGCAGAGCGGTTGAAACCTCGGATTTGACGGTTCTGGGCTCGCCGAACTTTGCGTCGGCGTTCGACCTCGACACGGCTGCTCTGGCCGCTGCTGGGTATGCGAACGTCGTGTTTGGCGCGACCGAGGTGAGCGGCTCTGCGCTCTCCACCTACTTTGCAACGCCCGTCGAGGTGAATGGCGAATCACTGCCGAAATGGTCGACACTGTCGGGTTACTACAACACGGCAAACGGCCGACACCTCCAATTGCACTGCAACTTTCCTCACCACCACGAAGGCGTTGTCCAATACCTCGGCTGTGAGGATTCTCGCCAAGCAGTACAAGAAGCGATACTCGACCACGACCCGATCGAGTTGGAGACTGCGCTCATCGACGCGGGCATGATCGCGGCGCACGTGCGAACCCTTGCGGAGTGGCAAACGCATCCCCATGCGGTGGCAACCACCCACCTCCCGCTTGTATCTATCGAGCGCATTGGCGATGGCGATCCACGGATTGGCGAAGCCCAAACCCGAGTCCTCGACTGCAGCCGGGTCCTCGCCGGGCCCGTCGCCGGCCAACTCTTTGCTGCATTCGGCGCCGATGTACTTCGCATCGATGCGCCGCACCTTCCCAGCGTGCCAATTTGTGTGATTACCACCGGTTCAGGCAAACGGAATGCGTCACTCGATCTACGTTCGCCAGCCGATGCCGAACAGATGCGCCGACTGCTTTCCTCGGCCGACGTGTGGATCGACGCCTACCGCCCGGGTGCGCTCGGAGGCCACGGTTTCGATGCCGATTCGATCCCCGAAGGATGCGTCATGGTGCAGCTCAGTGCCTTTGACTGGGAGGGGCCATGGGCGGGCCGTCGTGGCTTCGATTCGATCGTGCAGTCCACGACCGGAATCGTCGACGCAGGTACTCGCGCAGCGAACGCGTCAGCCCCTACCCCACTCCCAGTCCAGGCATTGGACTACATGACTGGCTTACTCGCTGCTGGCGCTGCCGAGAAGGCCCGGCAGCGCCAACGCCGAGAGGGCGGCACGTGGCGTGTTCGAGTCTCGCTGTTGCGCACTCGCAACTGGTTGACCTCACTCGGTGGACCGCGCGAGTTCGTTCCAGCTACCGTCGAGCCCGATCCGCAACACCTCGTGTCTATGGAGTCGGCGTTTGGCACCGTCCAATTCGCGAAACCGACTGGCGGAACCCCCAGCAGGCCGCCCCAACCCCTCCGCAGCGCCGCCGCTACCTGGGTCGAATAAGTGGTACCGCCACCAAATTTCGTTGGGTTGAGCGAGGCGCGTTCAAGAATTTTTGACTAATCGCCGATACGTATTTCGAAAGCCCTTCTCTCGAATGGAGACCCATGGACAACCGCTCTGAATTGCCCCTCGCGATCTTGGGCACGCTACCGAACCCGGTCTTGGTCAAGGACAAAGACCTTCGGTACGTCTGGGTCAACCACGCCTTCGAAGAACTGTTCAATGTCGACACGAACTCGCTTGTCGGAAGGACCGACAAAGACGTATTTACCCATCGCCAGGCCGCGCAATGCAATGGCGGCGACCTCCGAGTCTTGGCATCGGGAGAGATCGACGAGGCGACCGAAACAGTGGTGAATTCGTCGGGTGAGCAGCGAGAGACACTGACCCGAAAACGCCGTCTGGAAGCGGATGGATCGATCTACCTGGTCGGCATCATGCACGACATTACCGAGATCACTCGGGTGAACGAACTCCTGCACGAAAAGTCCGCTGCGCTTGAGCTGTTGGCCAATACCGATTCGCTCACCGGTTGCTTGACGAGGCGAGCACTCCTTGAACAATGGCAGCAACAAATCGTGCCCGAGACGGGCGCGGCCGTGTTGATGATCGACGTCGACAAGTTCAAAGCCGTGAACGACACGTACGGCCACGAGACCGGCGACCACGTGCTCACCACATTGGCCGAGCGCACACGAACCGCACTTCCCAACAACAGCCTGCTCGCCCGCTACGGCGGCGAGGAATTCGTCGCGGTCATCCCAGACTGTACGACCGAGCGTGCATTTGCCGCCGCAGAGCGCTTGCGCCTTGCCGTGGGTACCACACCAATCGCTACCCCGACCGGCCCCCTCGTCGCCACCATCTCGGTGGGAATCTCGCACTGTGTGTCACCGGATACGGCCGACTTGAACAAGGCAATTTCGCGAGCCGACACAAACCTGTACCTTGCAAAGAAGCGGGGCCGCAACCAGTCACTTGCCGCATAATCACGCCCCGTCGGCACTCCACCGCCCCTACCACCGTCCAGTTCACCAATCTTAAATCGAACAAAACGTGGGACACTCATCTTGAGTTCACCCACTCCGTGGCGTATTCCTGGGCTTGTTCCACCACGCTCGGTGGTGGGCGGAACTTGGGAGAACATTCATGAGGAGAGGCATTTTTCGAGGGGCCTTCGTCGCCCTGCTCGGCCTAGTCGCCGTGCTCTTGCCAACAGTGGCAACACAAACAATCGCCGGCGCATCGGAGGTACCGACCTACCGAGTGACGTTTACGAACAACACGAGTGGCCAGTACTTCACGCCACCGAACTTCGCGGTCCATAGCAACGCCGTCGATGTCTTCGACATCAAGGAGCCTGCAAGCCCAGGCGTTCAGGCAGTTGCTGAAAACGGTGCCGTACCAGTACTCGCCGCAGAACTCGCTGGCGCAGTCGACGACGCCGGCCTCGGCGTCTCGGGAGTTGGCGCAGACGCACCAATCGCCCCAGGCGCAACCGTCAGCTTCGACGTCACCAGCGACGAACGCAAGTTCAGCCTCGTGTCGATGATCATCTGCACCAACGACGGCTTCACCGGCGCCGACTCCAAGCGTCTACCACATGACGTTGGTCAAACCTTCACCTATGACCTTCGTGGGTATGACGCAGGAACCGAGATCAACACCGAGAACCTCGCCGACATCGTCCCCGCACCATTCTGCGGCGGAACCGGCGAAGGAACCGGCGAGTCCAACCCATCGCTCGCAGAAAACGGTGTGATCCGCGTGCACCCAACGCTCCAAGGCATCGGCACCATCCCCGACGCACGCGACTGGGACAACAACTCGTCGATCGTCACCGTCACGATTACCCGCAACAGCTAATCCACTACGTCAGCGACCGCGATATGTCGGTCGGTATCAGCAATGAAAAGTGGCCGGCGTCTTTGGACGCCGGCCATTTCGCGTCTATCGCAGCGTTCCTGAATTTTGCTTCGCAACCGCCGCAATAATCGCCTCACGGGTGCTCGTGATTTCCTCATCGGTCAAGGTGCGGTCGTTGGCTTGGAAACGCAACCGGAATGCCAATGACCGGCTTCCCTCAACAACCCCTGGACCACGGTAGGTGTCGACGAGCGACAGGTCGACGAGAAGATCTCCGCCCGCCTTAGAGATGGTGTTCCGCACTCGGTCGGCTCCGGTGTCGTCGGGAACGACGAAGGCGAGGTCCATGTCGCTCGATGGGAACTTGCTCACCCGGCGATACGAACGCTTGCCGTGCGGTCCGTTGAGGATTTCGGTCAAGTCGAGCTGGAGCCACGCCACACGTCCATCAACATCGAAGGAGCGAAGCACCGACGGGGCCACCTCGCCAACGACGCCACGGGCGCGACCCGCAATGACCACCTCGCCAGATCGGGTGGGATGCATGCCAGGCAACGATGCAGAGTTTCGGACCTGCACGTTGGGAAGTGCCAACGCATTGGCGAGCACGTTCACCACCGCTACCGCCGCCGTAGCGTCCTCTCCGGCGAGCGCCACACAAAGGTATTCGTGTTCATCAGGAAGCATCTCGCCGCGGTCGTTCTCCTTTGGGGCGAGAAAGACCGTTCCCAGTTCGAAGAAGCGTGGGGATGGGGTGCGGTGCGATTGGTTATAGGCAATCGATTTGAGTTGGCCCGGCAGCAGCGACGTCCGAAGCACGCTCTCGGATGCGTCGAGCGGGTTTGCCAAGCTGATGGCGTCCTCGGCGAGCCCGACCTTGGCCAAATCGCCTGGAGCGAGGAACGGCATTGGTTGGGTTTCGTCGCAGCCGGAGCCGACGAGTACCTGACGCACCAAGCGCCGGTCCTGTTGGTACTGGCTAAGGTGACCAGCCTGTTCGCCCTTCGGCACGGTCTTTTCGATGCGTTCGAAGCCGTACATGCGGCCGACCTCTTCGGCGATATTAGCTTCGAACTCGGCGCTGTGGGAACTCACCACATCCCAACGGAACGTCGGCACCGAAATCGAGAGATCGTCTTCTACCACCGTGACGCCAAACCCGATCGCAGTCAGGCGATTACTCATGTCCTGTGCGGTCATGTCGGTGCCGAGAATGCTATTGATCTTGCGAACACGAGCCCTCTGGGCCGACACGTCTGGAACATCTCCAGATACGTCGATCTGGCCCGGCGCAATCGTGGCCCCCATGTCAGCCATCAGCTCGCAGAAGCGGTCCATGGCTCGATCGATGTTCTCGCCCCAGTCGCAGCCTCGCCGGAAGCGGGTCGACGCTTCGCTCGGCAGGTTCAATCGCTTGACCGTTCGCGAGATTGACGGCGGATCCCACCACGCCATCTCGAGGAGAACGTTCGCTGTTTGCTCGGTGACCTCGGTGCTGAGCCCTCCCATGACACCGGCCAAGCTGACCAGCTCATCGGCGCTGTTGGAAATCCCACCGTCGCCGGCGATCAGCTGGCGCTCGGCCTCGTCGAGGGTGATGAGCGTCTCGCCGTCGCGGGCCCGACGCACGTTGAGCACACCGTCGGGCAACGTGTCGAGGTCGAAGACGTGATTTGGTTGGCCGAGTTCGAGCATCACATAGTTGCTCGTGTCGACAACAGAGTTGATTGGCCGCATGCCGAGGGCAATGAGCCGGTTCTGCATCCAGCGAGGGCTTTCGCCGACAGTTACGTTCCGCAAGACGCGGGCTGCGAACCGACCGCACAGGGATGGGTCGTGGACGGTTACCGTCGCTGTGGTTTCGACCGGCTCACCGCTGCGCTCGACGTGTGCCTTAGGGAAGCTGAACGGCACGCCCAAGGCCGCGGCGAGATCCCTCGCGACACCAGCCACCGATAGCGCATCGGGACGGTTTGCGTTGACTTCTAAGTCGTACAAGACATCGGTTTCCATGCCGAGTGCGGTCGTGATTGGCTGACCAACGAGCGACTCGTCGGCGGAATCGGTCAGCAACATGATGCCGTTTGAGTCGTCGCCCAAGCCAATCTCTTCGGCCGAACAGCACATGCCGTTGCTCGCCAACCCTCGCATTTTGCGAACGCCGATCTCCATGCCGTTGGGCATTGTTGTTCCGACCGTCGCAAACGGGATGAGGTCACCGACGCGCATATTGAACGCACCGCAACAGACCTGCAACGGCTGCCCATCGCCCGAGTCGACCTGAACCACCTGGATCTTGTCGGCATCGGGATGCGGCGAAAGGTCGAGGACCTTCGCCAACACAATACCGTCGAGGCCTTGGCCAGTGATGGTCATTTCCTCGACGGCCAGACCGAGCGCGCTGAGCGTTTCGCCAAGCTCGATTGGATCACCGTCGATACCGGGGGCGAACTCCTGCAACCAGGAAAGAAGAACCTTCATTTCGAATACCTCGTAGAACTACTGGTTAGAACTGGCGCAGGAAGCGCACGTCGTTGTTGACGAGCTCGCGAATGTCATCGAGTTGGTAGCGCATGACCGCCAAACGGTCGATACCGAACCCAAAGGCAAAGCCCTGCCACACCTCGGGGTCGATGCCACAGTTCTCGAGCACTTTTGGTTGAACCACTCCACAGCCGCCGAGTTCGAGCCAGTCGCCCGACGGGGTACTGATGTCGAACTCGGCCGATGGTTCGGTGAACGGGAAGTAGCTCGGACGGAGACGGGTCGTGACCTCGTGGCCAAAGAACGCGCCGACAAAGCTCTCGATCGTTCCGGCCAAGTCGCCGAGACCAATGCCCTTGTCGATAACGAGCCCTTCGATTTGGTTGAACGCCGGCAGGTGGGTGGCATCGGCGGTGTCGGTGCGGAACGTTCGCCCGGGCGCAACGATGTAAATCGGTGGCTCTTGGTTCTCCATCGTGCGCACCTGTACCGGCGAGGTATGGCTGCGAAGCATAGTGGTTTCGGGCTCGCCGAGATCGACGAAAATCGTGTCGAAGCTGCCCCGGGCAGGATGCCATTCGGGGATGTTCAACGCTTCGAAGTTGTACCAGGCCGATTCGACCTCTGGGCCTTCGGCCACGGTGAAACCCATCCCCACAAACACATCTTCGAGACGGTCGCGGGCCTGAGTGACCAAGTGGAGGTGCCCTCTGTTCACCGCATCCATGACCTCGGTGAGATCGAGGCGTTCAGCCGCGAGCTGCTCAGCTTCGGCGGCCGCTGCGAGCACGTCGCGTCGGGCTCCCGCGACGCCAGCGACCTTCGACATTGCCTCGTTCAGGGCCTGTCCGGCGACCTTTCGCTCGTCTGGTTCGAGTTGACCAAGGGTCTTCTTGAGACTGACAAGCTCGCCCTTTTTGCCCAGCACCGTGCGTTCGACCTCGGCGAGGGCATCGAGGTCGGATGCGGCGGCAATTTCGGTCGTTGCGCGTTCGACCAGTGCGTCCAATTCCATCGGCCCAGTCTGCCCGATGCCGCGGCCTTCTCTACGTTTTCTGGAGGGAAAGTGCAGGTATTCAGGGTCCAGATCTGTCGACGGACGCTGTGCCATAGTGGTGGCGCAATGGCGTTGTTCATCTCCGACATCGACGGAACGTTGCTCAATCCGCAGCGATCACTCTCCAGAGCCACCGAGGCCGCCATTCGCCGGGTCGTCGGCGCAGGGCACCATTTCGTGCTGTGTTCGAGCCGTCCCCCAACGTCGATGCGCATTCTCGAAGCCATCTACGAAGGGAGCGGGGTCCCGCTCGTTGCATACAACGGTGGCCTTGTGCTCAACAGTGCTGGCACGGCTGTGCTCGACACGCCAATCGATGCCGATTCGGCCCTACTGATCTATGAAGCGTGTTGGGAGCGCGACCTCCATGCCAGCTTCTATGCAGGGAACGATTGGTTTGCCTGGGGCAACGATCGCTGGTCCGAACGCGAATCCAATAACACTATGGTCGCTCCCAACAGTCGACGGGCGAGTGAGTATGTCGAGTCTGATCAGGTCACCGAGGCACCACCACACAAGATCATGTGCATGGGAAACGCCAACCTGATCAATGACCTCGAGACGATGCTCAGCTCGAATGACGCAGTGGTCACCTACCGGGCCAAAGACACGTACCTCGAGATTGCCAACAGCGCCGTATCCAAGGGCGATGGCGTATTGGTCGCTGCCGCCGAGCTCGGCGTGGAGATGCGTGATGTGCACGTCTTTGGCGATAACTTCAACGACCTCCCTGCGTTTGCAGTTGCGGGCACTGCAGTTGCTGTTGCAAACGCGAACCCCGCGGTGCTCGACGCCGCAGACGTCATTACCAGCGCACATCATGACGATGGCGTGGCCCGCTATCTCGAGAATTGGTTGGAACATTCATGAACGCTCACATCAGGCGTAACGGGTTACTCATCGCTCTCGCCGTTGCGTTGGCAGCATGCGGCATCGATGGCGAAGCTGACGACTTCGGGACCGAAGAACCCACTGGATCATCGAACACGACATGTACTGCTGAAGACCTCGGCGGCGACGAGGACACGACGGTCGTGAGCGGACACTTGGTCATCGACGGTGAACTCGGCGAACTCTGTTTCGGCGAAGCAAACAATGCGGTGATCGAAGCGTTCGAAGAGCTCTCAATCATCACGCCGCCTGCGCAGATGACCGACCTCGGTCTCTTCGCTGGCTTTGTCTGGGAAGGGAACGAAGAGGAAGTCACGTTGGCTTTCGTGTCACCCGTCGACGACGACCACAGCCAGTTCCTCCTCGCTATCGAGGTCAACGAATTCGCCAACGACCGCGACGAGGCCAGCCTGACCAACGCCCACGAGTTCGCACACGTCTTTACCCAAACCCAAGCCGAACTCGACACCGCCGGCGATCCCGACGACTGCGAGACCTACTGGAACGGCAACGGCTGCTTTGCTGAGGACTCGCTGATGTTTGCGTGGGTCACCGAGTTCTGGAATGCACGCGAGCTCGAAACCCTCGCCGCCGAAGCATCGGTCGACGGAGGCGAACAGCGCTGCTCGCTCGACAACTCGTTCTTTGGCCAGTACGCCGCAAGCGACCCCGAAGAGGACTTCGCCGAGGCGTTCTCCGCCTACGTCTACGGACTTGAACCCGCAACCGACGGGCAGGCCGAAAAGATTGCGTGGATAAGTGACCAGCCCGGACTCGCAGAGTTCCGCGAACGAGCCGACGCTGCAGGACTCACCCCGCTACAAAACAACTTCGAGATTTGCGGCTAGCTGCAACTGTCGGGCAAACGTTACGCAAAGAGCCCGAACGCAAGCACCGCGCCGGCGGTTGCCACGTTAAGCGACTCGACCTTTCCATGCATGGGGATCGACACGATGTGGTCACAGTTGTCGATCAGCTCGGGGCGAAGGCCGTGCGCTTCGTTACCGAGCAGAATCGCAACCCCGGTTCCCCCGCCCAACTCAACGTCGCCATAGCTGGGACCATCCATAGCGCTCGCCACGCTTTGAACGTTCAACGACTGCAGCGACTCGAGCAGTTCAGAGCTCTCAACCTCGCCAATCGGCACCCGCAGCACCGACCCCGACGATGAACGCACCACCTTTGGCGAAAGCACGTCAGCGGTTTGCGATGTGACGATCACTCCCGCGCAACCAGACGCTTCGGCCGTGCGGATCAAGGTGCCGACATTGCCCGGATCAGCAACGTCGACGAGCACCAGATAGTTGCCGCCCCGTACGAAGCGTTCATCGAGTGCAAGCAAAGGGCTCTCCACCACCGCCAACGCAGGCTGAGGGGTCCGGGCATCGGAAAGCTTGGTGAACGCGTCGGGTTCGAGGCCGAACAAGCGAACCTTGTCGGCCTCGCAACGTTCGGCAATATCGGGATCTGGATGCTGATCACCGGGCACGATCACGTGGTCGACAACGAGCCCGCTCTCGAGCGCTTCGAGGACGAGCTTTGGGGTTTCCACGACAAAACGAGACGACCGACGCCGCTGCGCTTTTTGACGCAGCAGACGTCGGACGTCGGCGACCCGTGGGTTACGAGCAGAAAGCTCGAGGATCAGGCGGCTGCCCCGTCACTCGCAGCTTCGCTGTTACTCGCAGCTTCGCTGTTGCTCGCAGCTGCAGCAGCAGACGCCGCCTCGACGAGCGCCGTGAACGCCGCTGGATCTTGGATTGCGAGCTCGGAGAGGACCTTACGGTCGACTTCGATGCCCGCTTCTTTCAACCCAAAGATGAACTTGCTGTAGGTCGTGTCGTTGAGACGACATGCAGCATTGATGCGCTGCACCCAGAGGCGACGCATTTCGCCCTTGCGAGCACGACGGTCACGAAAGGCATAGTTGCCTGAGTGCATGACCTGTTCATTTGCCGCACGGTATGAACGGCTCTTATTTCCGTAATACCCCTTGGCCTTCTTGAGTGTTGCTTTGCGGCTCTTACGGCCGTTTACCGAACGCTTGACGCGTGCCATAACAGAATCCCTTCTACGTGTCTTCGCTCAGTGTCCGAGCATCTTTTCGATGTTCTTGGCGTCGGCCTTGGCTACGTCGGCGTCGCCGAGGAACCGTGCCTTGTGCTTTGCGCTCTTCTTTTCGAGCATGTGGTTACGACCTGGCTTGTTGCGGCGCAATTTGCCCGAGCCGGTCTTCTTGAAGCGCTTTGCAGCACCCCGGTGTGTCTTCATCTTTGGCATGAGGACCTCTTTCGGTTGTCGTCATTTGTTTTGGAACTACTCTTCTTCAGAACCAGATGATTCGGTGCTGTCGCTGTCTTGCTCGGCGAGTGCGGCCTCTGCGGCTGCTGCGTCCTGTGCCTTCTTCAACGCTGCAATCTTCTTCTTGTCCGGCCCAAGCACCATGACCATGTTGCGGCCTTCGAGGTTTGGTCCGAATTCCACGTTTGCAATGTTGTCGACCACGTCCGCAATGTCATCGAGAATGCGGCGTCCGAGTTCCGGATGCTGCATTTCTCGGCCACGGAACATGATCGTGACCTTGACTTTGGAACCTTCGCCGAGGAACTTTTCAACCTTACGCGTCTTGGTATCGAAGTCGCCTTGGCCAATCTTTGGCCGGTACTTCATCTCCTTGACGGTGACGTTGGTGCTCTTCTTACGAGATTCCTTCTCTCGCTGTGATTGTTCGTACTTCCACTTGCCGTAGTCCATAATCCTACAAACCGGGGGGTTTGCCTTGCTTGCGACCTCGACGAGGTCGAGGTCAAGATCGCCCGCCATGCGGAGGGCCTCGGGTGTGGGGCGTACGCCCAGCTTCTCGCCATCGGCACCAACAAGAAGAACTTCGCGTGCACGAATTCGCTCGTTGATTCTGGCTTCGGCTTTATCAGCTATGACTGCTCACTGCGCAAGGGCAGATCCTTTCATCGGGCTCTGTAGCCAGACGAGAAACGTCGGGACACACAAAAACTCATCACAGTGGGCAGACGGCAGAAAAAACCGCCCGCTCTACGTTGTGTCTCTGTGAGACCCAGCGCACCCTCAAGTGGCTGGGCGGGTCCGTCCGGCTCGGTAACAATCCAGCGGTCCGCTTCAGAACAATTTGTCTGCCGATCAGCATAGGCTACGGACTGCGAAAAGCAGCACTATCCCCAGATTGGATGAGTCGAATGAGTTTGTGGACACCGGGCGGCGAACATGAAGTTCCCCGCGACAAGCCCCAGCAACCAACCCAGCAGCCCCCAGCAGACCCAACACGCCATGACCCAGCAGGGTCCGCTGAGGTCGGCGGTGTCGAAATGGACGAAGACGCGCTCGCAGAGGCGCTTGGCATTCCGTCGCTCGACGAGCTGAGTGACGAAGAACGCGCCCAGCTCGAAGAAGCGATGGCACAGATGGCTGAACAAGAGCGCCAACTCGCCACCACCCCACCCGACGTGGTTATTGCGAACCACGTCATGGGCTTGTACGAACTGGCAGCGATCCACCTTCGACAGAACCCGCCAAACCTCAACGAAGCATCGCTGGCGATCGACGCAATGAGCTCGATGGTCGACGGCCTCGAAGGCCGGCTCGGCGAAAACGAAGCAACCCTGCGCAATGCCCGTGCACAGCTGCAGCAAGCGTTTGTCGGAGTGAGCAGCGCCGTCGAGCAAAACTGACATGGGTGAGCAAACCCGAATCGCCATTCCATCGAAGGGCCGCCTGCGCGAGTCCGTGCTCGAGCTGTTGGCCCACGCTGGTTATTCGCGTCGATCCTTCGACCGGATGAACGCCTCGGCCGAGGTCGAAAGTATCGAGTTCATCGAAATGCGCCCACGCGACGCTGCGGCGTGGCTTGCACAAGGCAAACTCGACGCTGCGTTCATCTCCACCGACACTGCGCTCGAAAACGGTATCGAAGACTGGTCGAGCATCGATTTGGGATTCTCGCGATCCGATCTCATCGTTGCGGTCAAAGAAGACTCCCCATTTGAACGTTTGTCCGACTTGTCGGGCCACACGGTCGCGACGCACCTTCCGAGCTGGACGAGCCGGTGGTTGAAGGACGAGGGCGTCGACGCCACGGTGGTCAACATGGGCGGCTCGCTCGAAGGCGTCTGTGCAGTAGGGCTCGCCGATGCCATTGTGGACTTGCGAGAGACCGGCGGCAGCCTGCAACGTAACCGCCTCCGTGTTCTCGCCGAGGGGTATAGCTGCCAGGCGACGTTCAGCTGGGGCGACCCGGATTGTCCAACGATCGCCGAACTCTTGCTTCGCATCAACGCCGCAATCGAGGCTCGCCAAACCCAGTACGTCATGTTGCACGTGCCGAAAGACAAGCTCGACGAGCTCGGCACCGTGTTCCCAGGGCTCGCTGCACCGACCATTCTTCCGCTTTCTGGACGCGACGATCTCGTGGCAGCCCACATCGTGGTGAAGAAGTCACAGCTTTGGTCCAAACTCGGCGTGCTTCAAGACATTGGTGCCACGGGCATTGTCGCGCTCAACACCGACGCCATCGTGTAACCCATGATCACCGGGCTGGATCACGTCAACATCGACACCGACGACCTCGACGGCACCATTGCGTTCTATCAGGGCGTACTCGACCTCGACCCACGGCCGAAGCCCTCGGGCTCGCCGGGCGTGTGGCTATACAGCGGCGATACTGCCGTCGTGCACGTCAATGTCGTCGAGGGGCCTTCGTCACTGCGCCAGTCCCCAAGAGACCGGGCGGTATCAAATATCAACCATGTGGCGTTTCGGGCGACCGACCTCGACGCCACAGTGGCATCACTCGTGTCCGCCAACGTTGCTCACCAGGTGAACCCTCGCCCCGACATGGGGTTGACGTTGGTGAACTTCGAGGATCCGAACCACGTCCCGATCGAGCTCACTATTCCGCTGTAGTTCAGCTCCGGCGAGCTCAGCTTCTCGGCGAGTTGGGGCGATAGATGATGCGCAGGTCGTCGCCAAGGGGCGTCGCGCTCACAAAGGTGCCGCGCTGGACCTCGGCCATTGTGGTCGCTCCGGGACCGGCGAACGTCGACTTTGCATCGCTACCGCCCATGATCGCCGGGGCAAGATAGAGCCAATACTCATCGATAAGTCCCAACGAATGGAACGCGCCGGCAAGTGTCGCCCCACCTTCGACGAGTACTTGCAGCAGGCCGCGTTCGCCGAGCTCATCGAGCAGCCCGTCGAGTGGACCATCCCACGATTCGAACGGGGCGGTCGTTGCGTGGTCGTGCAGCGATGACGCAGTGCTGCCGACCACGATGCGCCACGGGTCAAGGGGCCCAAGTTCGTCGTCGTGTTCGGGTGGTGTGTAGTCGCGAACGGTGAGCGATGGGTCGTCTGCCACGACCGTTCCCGTACCAACGATGATCGCACTGGATTCGGCTCGTAGGCGATGCACGTCTCGTCGGGCACTCTCGCCGGTGATCCACTTGCTGGTGCCGTCGGGGGCAGCGATTGCGCCGTCAAGGGTTTGGGCCAGCTTGCAAATGACGTGCGGACGGCCGGTGCGGCGTTGGGTGAGATATGACGCCAACTGTTGTTCGACCTCTTTGATCAGCACGCTGGTCACAACGTCGATGCCCGCAGCGACCAGGCGTTCAATTCCTCGGCCAGACACGTTCGCATCCGGGTCGGTCACCCCAATGACCACTCGGGCCACGCCAGCGTCGATGAGCGCCTCGGTACACGGCCCAGTTCGACCCGTGTGGCTGCACGGTTCGAGCGTGGTAAACACGGTCGCTCCTTGGGCGTTGTTGCCCGCAGCGTCGAGCGCTTCACGTTCGGCGTGCGGACCACCGGGAGCGTGGGTGGCACCGTCGTAGACCACGCCGTAGGTATCGACAAGCACTGCTCCCACCCAGGGATTCGGCCGAGCGCGAAGGCGAGCGGTTTGGGCGTTCGCCATTGCGCGCCGCATCATCGACTCTTGGTAGGCAGCGGTGTTGTTCGGGCCGAGTTGGGCGGGTTCTGGGCGACTCATTGGCTCACGAGGCGTTTGGGTCAGATGGCGTTTCGGCGTGGGGGTGCGGGTCGGCGTTGTCGACCATGAGGCGAACTGCGTGTGGAATGACGTCGGAGATAGCGTCGAAGGTCTCGACGCAGCCCTTCGTTGAGCCGGGAGTGTTGATGACGAGCGCTTCGCCGATCGTGCCGCAGATGCCGCGGCTTAACCTGCCGAGCGGGTTCACGAGTCGCATGGCTTCGGCCAAGCCGGGCGCCTCGCGGTCGATCGCTGCCCGTGTGCCTTCTGGCGTGAGGTCGCGTGGGCCAAATCCGGTGCCCCCGGTCGTGACGATCACGCCGTTGAACCCGTCGGCCAGTCCAAGGAGCGTGTTGCGAACTGGCTCGGTGCCATCCTCGGTGAGTGCCCGTTCGACCACGTCGTATCCCGCGTTGCGCAAGTGCGCCTCGAGCGTGTCGCCGCTGCGGTCCTCACGAGTTCCATAGACCACGCCGTCAGAGACGGTCACGATCTTTGCGGGCGTTGCACCGTGGTCGTTGGGAGCATGTGAATCTGCCATCAAGGACAACGTACCCCACCACGGCCCGCCACCGGAAAATCTGTGGTCCGCCAGCCCCTGTATTTCTGGCTCCGCGACCACCGATCCGCCTCCATACCTCTTTGCGGCGACGGGGTGGTTGCGGTGTACTGTGCTCATCGTGGATAACGACCCGGTACTCGAAGAATGTCGCAGCAGTATCGACAACATCGACGCTGCACTGATCCATCTGCTCGCCGAGCGGTTCAAGATCACCAAACGCGTCGGGCAGCACAAGGCAAAAGTCGGCTTCGCTGCTGCCGACCCTGATCGCGAAGCTGTCCAAGTCGCACGCCTCCGAGCGCTTGCGCAAACTGCTGGGCTCGATCCGGTCTTCAGCGAGAAATTCCTGCGCTTCATCGTCGACGAAGTCATCCAGCACCACAAGCAGGCCGATAGCTAGTTGGCAGTCTTCGTCGAATGTGACGAGTTCACCGCCTCCGGGCCGCCAGCATGAGCGCGCGGTGTTACTGTTGCCACACCGGCGGCCGGGTTGGACGTTGGCTAGGCGACTGGAGTGCAACGTGGACAATGGCATGGCTGGTAAGGGCATTGCGCTGCTCATGGTGTTGGGGCTGGCAGTGATCGGCATCGTGGCTGCGCTCAGCGGCGGCGACGGTACCGAAGGCGCAACCAACGGTGTCGACGCCGAGGTCGCGGGCGTTACCGAACGCGCCGAGGAGACCGAGACTGCCGCGTCGACAGAGGACGCGGACACCACTTCCGATGCGTCCGAACCTTCCGAGTCCGAGACCACACCCGACGAGGAACCTCTCGCCGTAGAGCCAGCAGCGTCGACGACCACGACATCGGTTGCGCCAACAACAACAACAACAACAACGTCGACGACCACGACATCTTCGGCTCCGTCATCCAACAACGATGCGGCCAACAACGACGCGGCCAACAACGACGCGGCGACAACTCCTGTCGCACCTCCAGCAACCACCGCACCTCCAGCGGCTTCACCTCCAGCGACGTCACCGCCAACGACTTCACCACCAACGCAGGCCGCTCCCGACACCAACGATGACGAATCTAACGCCGAAGGCGAAGCCAGCGAAGACGATGAAGCCGCAACCACTACGCCCGGGCCCGACACAGACACTGCTGGCAACAACGGCAGCGAGGAGGCCATTGCCGACTCGGCACTCCCAGCACCAGGCACCGGCCAGGTCGCGTTCTTCAACGGCGAGTTCGTCCGCCTCGACACGACACGTGACGGCATTGCGTTCGCGTCATCACCCACCGGCAGCGAGTGGGAGGTTGCACCAACGAGCGGACTTCCGCAAGACGCGTTCGTGCTCAACATCGTCCCAGCCGCCGACGGGCTCGTTGCAATCATCGAACTCGTCCCAGATATCACGGACCCATTCGAGATCCTCTTCGATTCTGGCCTCCTAACAGATACCGAGATCAACAATCTCTGCGACGTCAGCGTTGACGCTCCGGGCGAGCCAATCATCGTCACCTCATGTGATTTCGAAGAGCTCGATGCGGCGTTCGCCGACCTCGAGGACGCGCTCGAGAACGCGTCGACAGACGAAGAACGGGCGCAGATCGAGACCGAGTTCAACGAGTTCGAATCCCAATTCTTCGAAGGCGTCGAGATACTTCGCATCGAGCCTGGCGACGAATTGTACGACGTGATTGTCGATGCCTTCTTTGCCCGAGAGGTCGAGTTTGACGGGCCCGTCCAAATTGTCGCGACGTCGGCTGACGGCATCGACTGGTCAACCGCCGAGCTCCCCAACATCCCGTCAGCAGATGGAGGCTTCACCTTTGTCAATTCTGTTGCGGTGTCGGGCGACAAGCTGGCGCTCCTGATGAGCGTCGAGCAGGGCTTCACCGATCCATTCGAAGCTCTCGTTACCGCGGGCGTCATACCCGAAGAAACCATTGATTCGATCTGCAGTATCGAGAGTGGCGGTCGTGGCGATCCAATCGTGATCAGCACGTGCAACTTCGACGTCGCCACCAATGAGGGCGATGAGGGCGACACCGATGAGGGCGACATAGAAGAGGTCGAGATCCTTCGCCTCGTGCCTGGCGACGAGTTCTACGATCAACTCGTCGAGGCATTTGGCGAACCTCCCGCTGGTACCCCGATCGTGCTTGTGGGCAGCATCGGTGGTGAATTCGGTGGTGAATTTACGGTGGCCGAGCTTCCCGTCGACGGCTTCCCCGCCACGATTGTCGGCACAAACGAGGGCTTCATGGCGACCGTGTTCGACGCCGAGGGATTCTCACGAGTCCTTCGCTCACGCGATGGCCTTGCCTGGACCGTCGTCGAAGAATTCAGCCCACAGGACGAGGCGCCGGTCGCTATAGAGCTCGCGGCCAACAACGATCGTGCGGTTGCGATCGAGGTCGAGTTCGACGTCGACACCGGTGAGACTGGCGCCCCTGTTGTGCTCGCGACCACCGACCTCGGCGATTCGTGGTCTGACAGCGAGATCCCGACCGAACTGTTCGCCGTGTCACAAACGACCTTCGCCGGGCCAGCGGGATTTGCGACGCTGATCACCGGCACGGTCGAGCCGTTGATCCCGTTTGATTTCGAGGTCGTCGAGATCGAACAAGACGGCTTCGTGATGGAGGTACCGCTCGATGGAGAATTGGGCGCCCTCCGCACGACCGACGGCGTCGTCATCCACGACAACGTCTCCTACGAGGAGGCCTTCGAGTCTGGAGAGGTCCCTGGGGTCCTCCGCATCAACGAGGCCGAGGACGCTGTTTGGCTCGACCCTGACACGGGCGATGTCCTTATCGTGTTCCTCGTCGATGACATCGTTGCCGAGATCGATCGCTCGTTCGAAGAAAATGGTGGCTCCGGAATCGGAGCTGCGTTCGTGAACGAGCTGTGGTTCTCCCCAGACGGCGAAACGTGGACGTTGCTCAATACGTTCCCAAGCGAGGACGAGGGTTCGTTTACCTCCGTTGGCGCTGTTGGCGATGACGAAGTACTGCTGCGCCGCGAGGTATTCGTCGTGGCGCCCGAGGCGTTGTTTGCCTTCGAAGAAGAGGGTCGTGATCCAACACCAGAAGAAGAGGCCGCGCTGGAGGAATTCTTTGGTCAGGGTTCGTCGATTGAGTGGATTCGGATCGCTATCTAGGACGAGCGGGGCGAGGTTCGCTGGCGGCACGCGGTTGGGCATCCAATGTCGACCCTTGCCAACCTAACGATCGTTCGGTAGTGTCCGAATGGTGGCTATGACAACAGCGGCTCGCAAGACGACGAACCCCGAAACTGGACGAGACAGAATCCTGCGCGAAGCAGCCGAGCTCTTCTTAACCCGCGGCTATGCCGAAACCTCGCTTCGCACGATCGCCGACGCCGTCGACATGCAACCAGCCTCCATCTACCACCACTTCGAATCGAAAGACGCACTGCTGACCGAGATCCTCGAGATTGGTATGGAAGCAGTCACCACGGCGTTCGCGGCGGCCGCCGCCGAGCTACCGCCAAATGCATCGGCGCCAGATCGACTCCACGCCCACGTCGCTGCACACCTCGAAGCATTGTTTTCACACCATGCCTTTACCGCAGCTCACGTGACCGTGTTCCCGTTTGCTCCAGCCGAGGTACGAGCAGCTACGGTTCCCAAACGCGACGCCTACGAAGCGAACTGGACCGCGCTCTTATCAGCTATTGCGCCCGGTCTTGACGACGATGGGGTCAGCATTGCCCGACTCGCGCTCTTTGGCGCAATGAACTCGACCGTGCAGTGGTTCGATCCGGCGAACGGCTCAACCAGCGACCTCGCGGCAGCGATCGTCGGCCCGCTCTGGAACGGACTGGCGAATAGCTGATGCGACCAATCCCAAACCCGATCGACCGCCAGAGCGACCTGTTCAAAGAGAACACCGCCGCCTATCGAGCCGACCTCGCCACCCTCACCGAGCGGCTGCGATTCGCCATCGACGGCGGGCGAGGACGCGCCCGTTCGATTGCACGTCATCACGACCGAGGCAAGGTGATGGCACGAGACCGGATCGACATGGTCTCCGACGAGGGCGCCCCGTTCATGGAGCTCTCGACCCTCGCTGGATTCGGCCAGGCAGATGACGAATTCCCCGGCGCTGGCATCGTGACCGGTATTGGGCTAATCCACGGCGTGCCGTGGATGTTTATCGCCAACGACGCCACTGTCAAAGGCGGTTCCCTCTTCCCCGCCGGTATTAAGAAACAGGTCCGAGCCCAAGACATTGCGCTCGAGAACGAGCTCGGCTGCATCTACCTCGTCGACTCGGGCGGCGCGTTCTTGCCCATGCAAGACGAGGTGTTCCCCGACAAGGACCACTTCGGCGGCACCTTCTACCGCCAAGCGCGAATGTCGGCGGCCGGACTCCCCCAGCTATCGGTCGTGCTCGGCGGCTGCACCGCCGGCGGCGCCTACGTCCCGGCACTATCCGACGAAGTGATCATGGTCGAAGGCATTGGCCGAATCTTCCTTGGCGGGCCGCCCATTGTGAAGGCCGCACTTGGTGAAGTCGTCGAACCCGATGACCTCGGCGGTGCTGCGCTCCACACTCGCCAATCCGGGGTGTCGGACTACATGGTCCAGACCGAAGCCGAAGCCTATGGGTTACTTCGCGAGCTGTGCGAGAATACCAACCAGAAGCGCATCGACGAACGACACGGATGGTTGGACTGGACCGAGCCCAAAGCGCCCGCACACCCAGCCGAAGACATCCTTGGCATCGTCAACGCCGACACCCGCATCCCGTTCGACTCCCGCCAAATCATCAGCCGCCTGGTCGATGCGAGCGAGTTCGCCGAATTCAAACCCGAGTGGGGCACCTCAATCGCGGTTGGCTTCGCCCGCATCTGGGGTCACCAGGTCGGCATCATCTCGAACAACGGGATCATCTTTTCTGAAGACGCCTTAAAGGCCACCCACTTCATCGAGTTGTGCAACCAACGTTCGATTCCGCTGCTGTTCTTGCAGAACACGACGGGCTACATGGTCGGCAGAGACTCCGAGATCGGTGGCATCGCAAAGAACGGCGCCAAAATGGTCGCCGCCGTCGCGAACTGCCGAGTCCCTAAATTCACGGTGCTCATCGGCGGCTCATACGGTGCTGGCAACTACGGCATGTGTGGCCGCGGCTTCAACCCACGGTTCCTTTTTGCCTGGCCGAACAGCCGAATCGCCACGATGGCCGCCGACACCGCCGAAACCGTGCTCACCGACATCCGGCTCGGCGGCATGTCGGGCGCCCAAACAACGAGCGAAGAGATCGCCGAGATTCGCTCGACGATTCGAAGCCAATACGAGGAACAATCGAACCCGTACTACGCCACCTCCAGACTGTGGGACGACGGGCTGATCAGCCCTCTCGACACCCGCGACGCCCTCGGCATGTGCCTCGCGCTCGCCGCCCGACAAGATGCTCCCGTCACCGGCGACCGCATCGTCTACCGGATGTGACCTGACGTGGCTGAACCAATCCCCTGCCCAGACACCAACATGGTCGTGCTCGTCGCCAACCGTGGCGAGATCGCGCGCCGCGTGATCCGCACCTGCAGAGCGTGGGGCGTCGACAGCGTGGCGGTATATGCCGATCCCGACGAGCATGCACCCCATGTGACCGAAGCGACCCGCAGTGAACGGATTGGCCCAGCCGCCCTCGACGAAAGCTACTTGTCGATCGACGCGATCCTCGATGCAGCGAACCGGTCCGAGGCCACGCACGTGCACCCCGGCTATGGCTTTTTGTCGGAGCGAACCGAGTTCGCGACGGCAGTAATCAACGCAGGTTTGACGTGGGTTGGTCCATCGCCTGCCTCGGTCACATCGATGGGCGCAAAGATCGAGGCCCGCAACGTCGCCGTCGCCGCCGGTGTGCCGGTGATCCCGGGCTTTAACGAAAGCCAAGACCCAGCCGACCTCAAGGCAGCTGCCGAGAGCATTGGATATCCGATTTTGGTCAAAGCATCGGCCGGAGGCGGGGGCAAAGGCATTCGAATCGCGCACGCTCCCGACGACTTCGACCAGGCCCTGACCGACGCCCGAAGTGAAGCGCTCAGGTCGTTCGGCAACGACGATGTGATCGTCGAGCGCTACATCACCCGGCCCCGTCACATCGAGGTGCAGGTCGCTGGCGACACGCACGGAAACGTCATCGATCTCGGAACACGCGAGTGCTCGGTTCAACGCCGGTATCAGAAAGTCATCGAGGAGGCACCGGCGCCGAACCTTCCCAACCACGTTGCGGTCGCCATGCGCGCCGCTGCGGTTTCACTATCGAAAGCGATTGGCTACGACTCGGTCGGCACGATCGAGTTCATCGTCGACGCGGCGTCCAACGACTTCTTCTTCCTAGAAATGAACACGCGCATTCAGGTCGAACACACCGTGACCGAACAAGTCACCGGCATCGACCTCATCGCTGTTCAGCTCGCCATTGCGAGCGGGCAGAAGATTACTCTGCCCGCAACCTGCTTCGACGATGCGCTCGCCGCAAACCCGACCCACGCGATCGAGGCCCGGATCACCGCCGAAGATGCCTGGGCCGGGCACCTCCCCCAAACCGGTACCGTTACCGAGCTTGCCGTGCCCGAAGCCGACCACATCCGCTGGGACGCAGCCATCGTGAGCGGGTCGAACATCTCGCCACACTATGACTCGATGATCGGCAAGCTCATCGTCACGGCATCTGACCGAATCGCTGCGCTCGATCAGCTCGCTTCGGCACTCGGTGATCTATCCGTCGACGGTGTGATCACGAACGTTGATTTCCTCCGATGGCTGGCGAGCAGAACCGAAGTTCGAGCTGGCACGGTCACGACCCGGTTCCTCGACGAAACCCCAACACCAAGGTCATCGCCGTACCTGAATGAACCGCACTCGCCGTGGTCGACGGCAACGGGGCAACGGCTAACCCCACACACGTCCGCCGCTGCCTTTGACAGCCCGAGTCGAGACGAGCGCTGGCACGGCACAGGACACGCCGCCGACGCAGGGACCGAAGTCACCGCACCGTTTCCCGGACTGATCACCGAGGTTTTGGTTGCGGAAGGAGACGAGGTCTCCGCTGGACAGGTACTGATGACTATCGAGGCTATGAAGATGCTCCACCCAATAACCGCAGCGGGTAACGCCACGATCGAGAGCGTCAACGTAACACCGGGCGATCAGGTCGAAAGCAACGCCGTGCTGATCGCGTTCTCCCCACCAAACCAACCCGTTAGCTAACGTACGAGGCCCCACATGACACTGCGCAACGCCTATATGACCAACGAACTCGAAGCCATCTACGACCAAACCGTCGAGTTCGTCCAAAAAGAAGTGACGCCGCACGGTGAGGCGTGGGAGGAGGCGGGCAAGGTACCGCGCGACGTTCTCGCCACGATGGGTTCGCTCGGCATGTTCTCGTTGCGAGTGCCCGAGGAGCACGGCGGTTTGGGCATGGGCTATGTGGCGAGTGCGGTGTTCTCCGAGGCGTTGGGGTCGTCGACCTTTGCAGGTTTCGACGTCACCTGCCTTGTGCACACCGACATGTCGTCGCCCCATCTGATCAACTCGGGCAACCAAGAACAGTTCGACCGATACCTTCCCGGCATCATGGCCGGCACCCACATCATGGCCGTCGGCGTGAGCGAACCCGATGCAGGCTCTGACGTGGCAGGCATTCGCACCACCGCGGTCAAAGATGGCGATGGGTGGCGCCTCAACGGCACGAAGCTGTACATCACCAACGGCGTATACGGGGACACCGTCATCGTTGCTGCCCGCACCGACGAAACAAATAAGTACGGCATCTCGATGTTCCTCGTCGACCAAGGCACCGAAGGGTTCACGGTCGGCAAGAAACTGAAGAAGCACGGCTGGCTTTCGAGCGATACTGCCGAGCTGATCTTCGACGATGTGTGGGTTCCCCAAGAGAACTTGCTCGGCACCGAGCACCGGGGTTTCTACGAGACAATGAAGAACTTCCAGAACGAGCGAATGGTGCTCGTTGGTATGGGCGTCGGAGCCGCGCAGGCAGCGATCGATCTCACGAACGAATACTGCCAAGAGCGTGGAGCCTTTGGCGGCAAGTTGTTCGACCTTGGCGCTATCCGTCAACGGATGGGCATGAACCAAGCAAAGATCGATGCTGCTCGTGCAGCGATGTATCACGCGGCGTGGCTTGGCGATCAGGGAGAGGACAACGTCAAGGAAATGTCGGCGATCAAGGCGTGGGGTTGCGAAGCAATCAACGAGGTCATGTACGACTGCGTGCAATTCCATGGTGGAATGGGCTACATGAGCGAGTCAGCGATCGATCGCATGGCCCGCGACGCTCGAATCCTGCCGATTGGCGGCGGCGCAACCGAGGTCATGCTCGAAGAGGTCGCCAAACGTAGCTATGTGTAACTAGGGCACGCGCCGATAGTTGAACGCCGCCATTCCGTCACCCTCGAAGGTGTCGGGGAGTAAGCGGCCACCTCGGCCGAACTGTTCCCACGGTTCGGTGAGCGGCTGGGGCTCGAGCTCGGGAAGCTCGGTCGCGACGCGTTCGTCGACGGCTATTGATTCGGCCGCGGTGAGCGTGCACACCGAAAACAGCACCTGTCCGGATGGCGCGACGAGTTTGGCTGCTGCGGCAATGAGTTCGAATTGCAGACTGGCCAAGTTGTCGATGTCGGCGGGCTTGATTCGCCAACGGGCGTCGGGACGGCGCCGAAGCGAGCCAAGCCCCGAGCACGGCGCGTCGATGAGCACTGCCTGCGCGCTCGCTGCACGGTAGGGCGCATTGGTGGCATCGGCGACGAGGGCGTGCACGTTTGGTTCAGCGCCGGGCACCGAGGTGTCTTCGGCTGCGGTTTGCACCAGACCCGCACGGTGTTCGTGAAGGTCGGAGCCAATCACGATGCTTCCGTTATTGGCGCCCGCAATAAAGGTGGCTTTGCCTCCAGGGGCAGCGCAGAGGTCGTACACCAACCCGCCGGGGTCGACTGAGATGAGCGACGCCACTTCTTGAGACGCGAGGTCTTGTCGATAGCCGTCGAGGCGAACATGGGTGGTCGCGGCCTCGTTCATCGCCGCGAGCACCCCATGGGAGCGCGCGCCGAGATCGACATCGAGACGCTTCACGAGCCAGTCCGGATAGCTGAGCCGGAGGCTGTCGTTGGGCCACGTCGTGTCGTCGGCAGAACCCGCCGTTGCGACCTTACGAAGCACGGCGTTAACGAATCCGCGTGCCCGCTTGGGCGTTGCGGCGACGGTTGCGTCGACCGCAGCATGAGAAGGCGTTCGCATATAGGCCAGCTGGTATGCACCGACTCGAAGAGCCGCACGGGCCCGAGAGTCGACGTCATCACGATCGACGTAACGGTCGACGAGGTAATCGAGTGCCCGTTTCATCCGGGTTGCGCCGTAGACAATCTGGGTTATGAACCCGCGATCGCGATCGTCGAGGTTCGACTCTTCGAGCAGCTTTGGGACCAACAAGTTGGCGTATGCCCCATCGACCTCGATCCGTTCCAACGCGTCGATGGCGAGACGGCGCGCAATGACGCCGTTCGTCTTGGATGGTTCAGGAGCGTTCGTCACAAGTGCTTTCGGTATCGAAGAATTGCCCATTCGGCTGGGCCCCATGTACCCACGCCTCGGCGTCCATTCGGGGTTTTCCGGCCGGTTGAACAGTCACGAGCCGCAGACCGCCATCGCCGGTCCCAGCAACGAGGTCGCCAATCTCGCCAGCGGTGAGGTTTGACTCAGGCTCGACGGTGGCGTCGTGGATCTTGAACCGCTGCCCGTCGTATTCGGTCCACGCGTTGCCGATGCGAATGAGCCGGTGGAGTTCGACTGCGGTTTTGGTCCAGTCGAGTCGAAGGTCGTGGTTTTGGATCTTCTTTGCATAGACGGGGTCACCCGTTTGTGCCCTCGGGTTTGTGAAACCGGCCTGCATTGTGCCGACGATGAGTTGGGCACCGGCGTGGGCCATGTCGTTCCACGTCTCGAGCAGCGTGGCATCGGGCGAAATCGGCCACGGAAGCTCTGCCCAAATGTCGCCTTCGTCGAGGCCTTCGGCCACGGTGATCACGTCGATCGCCGTTGCGTTATCGCCTTCGAGGATGGCTCGTTCGACCGGGGCTGCACCGCGCCATCGAGGCAGCGCAGAGAAGTGCAGGTTGATCATCGGGATCTGCATCAACACATTGGTCCGAATGATTTGCCCAAAGGCCACGACGACGGCGAGGTCGATCGGGTCTGATTCGTGCACGGCGAGCAGATCGTCGACGTTGGCTGAGGTGGCAATGTCGTATTCGAGTGCCAGTGCTTTCACCGGGGTCGGCGATGTTTCTTTGCCCCGGCCCCGACGTTTGTCGGCGCCTGATACCACCAGCGCCACGTCGTAGTCAGCATCGATGATTGCTTGGAGCGTCGGCACCGCAATGCTGGGTGTGCCAAGGAATGCGATACGGCCGATGTCATCGGGGCTCGACGGTGGGAGCGGCAGCATTGGGGACGAGGACACGGGTTGCCTTACGGCAGCGAAAGCCCGCCGGGCTTTGGCAGCGTCAGCCCGAGCTCGGCGCTCATGGCCTCGGCGGTTCCGTCGCCCTGTTCGGCTCGCTCGCGAAGGATCTTCTTTGCTTCCTTCATCTGATCGTCGTCGAGATGTTCGACGAGCAGTACACCATTGAGGTGGTCGAGTTCGTGTTGGAAAAGCCGCGCTTCGAGTTCGTCGGCTTCGATGTTAACTTCGTTGCCGTCGAGGTCGTAGCCGCGAATATGGACGGTCTTTGGACGCACGATATGCCATGAAAGTCCGGGGACAGAGAGGCATCCTTCGTTGAACTCCCATTCGCCATCGGATTCGACGATCTCGGGGTTGATGAGGGCGTGGGGGTCGTAGTCTTCTTCGGCCAGGTCATAGACAAATAGTCGCTTGCGAACACCAACTTGTGGAGCTGCCAGCCCGAGGCCCGGCTCGTCGTACATCGTTTCGAGCATGTCGTTGACGAGACGGACGAGGGACCCATCGATGTCGGTGACCTCGTTGGCTACCTGTTTCAGGACTGGGTCGCCGTAATGGCGAATGCGATACGGAGCGCTCATCACCTTCCACGATACCGTTGCGGGGTGCCTTCGACCGATGCGAACGAAAACTCTGCGGGTGACAGCGCTCACGCTGCGAGCAACAGCGCTCACGCTGCGGGCGGCCAATATTTCGATGCCGAACCGTCGGCCGCGTCGAATCCCCGCACGATCGAACTGGTCCTTCCCGATGTGTTCTTGACGCTCGGCACCGACAGCGGCGTTTTTTCGAACCAGAAGGTCGATTCGGGAAGCCGCTACCTCCTGCAAACGCACCCGCCGATTCCCGCCGGTGCAGCGAACATTCTCGACCTCGGCTGCGGCTACGGCCCGATTGCACTCACCGCGGCGAGGCGAGCGCCCCAGGCGGCTGTGTGGGGCGTCGATGTGAACACCCGTGCTCTCGAACTCGCCCGCACAAACGCTCGCGACAATGGGATCACCAACGTCACCTTCGCGACTCCGGACGACCTTCCCACCAATGTGTGTTTCGACGTGATTCTCTCAAACCCGCCGATCCGCATCGGCAAAGAGGCGCTGCACGAGCTCTTGACGCTGTGGCTCGACCGGCTCACCCCCGATGGTCGAGCATGGATGGTCGTGCAGAAACACCTCGGCTCGGACTCGCTCACCACCTGGCTGACCGCCAACGGGTGGGCAACCACCAAGCTCGGTAGCCGCAAGGGCTTTCGTATCCTCGAAACGCTCCCCCGCCAGACCAACACGAATGCTGACGATCGATGAAGAACCTGGACCCGACCGGACTCAAACGCCTCCACCGAGACTGGCGCCGGACCACAACGCAGAAGATCTCGCTGATTCTCGACAGTGTGCAGACGCCGTACAACGTGGGAACGATCATTCGAACCAGCGCGGCGCTCGGTGTTGACCACCTGTGGCTCGTCGGCGCGACCGAGTCCCCCACCCACAACAAGACCAACAAAACAGCGCTCGGCACGCAGCGATACGTCGAATGGACCACGGTCGAAACGCCGACCGAGGCAATCACCGCTGCTCGGGCACAGGGCTACGAGATCGTCGGCATCGAACTGGCTGACGACGCGTCGCCGCTCCATGATGTCGATCTCTCGGGAAACGTTTGCCTCGTTGTTGGACACGAAGATCGGGGCCTTAGCAAGGAGGCGCTGGCGCTCCTCGACAGTGCGGGATATATTCCACAGGTCGGCAAGGTGGGTTCGCTCAACGTCGGAGTCGCCACCTCGATCGCGATCTCAGAAGCACGCCGCCAAGGCTGGACTAGCGCCTGACCCAGCGCACACGCGCACTGGCAACAGGCCCCCATACGGCCGCGGCTGGCCGCTGGCCGACTGCTAGCTGAGAGCGACCACTTCGACCAGGGTGTCGCCGTAGCAGGAGCCGTTTCCAAACTCGCTGTTCGATGCGTTCGTCAGGTCGTTGATCGACCCGACGCCGTCGCCGTACGCCGAGTCCACGTATCCCCAAGGCACGCTCACGACACCGGGTCGGAGCCGGTCCGAGATTGCAACGGGCAGCACGAGAGCACCACGGTCGTTGAAGATCTTGGCCAGGTCGCCAGCGACTAAGCCACGGTCGGCGGCATCTGTTGGGTCGAGTTCGAGGTGCGGCGAGGTTTCTCTGTCCGCGTGGGCCGCGAGCCCCGAATATGACGTGTTGAGGAAACGAGTTGCCTTCTTCGGCGTCTGCAAGAACAGACCAAATCCGTCGGATCGCTTCGAGCCTTCCACGGCGTCTGGAGCAATCCACTCCGGTAAATAGCTCACACCCAGGTTGGCAAAGGACTCAGCGACGAGCTCGGCCTTGCCCGACGGCGTATGAAACCCGCCATTCGCATAGGGGAGATAGTCGACCGGGAAGTCGCTTACCCGAACGAAACCATCGTGACGCATCTGTTCGAGGTCTACATGGTCGCCGACCATCAGCTCGACCAGTTCGAGATCACTGAAGTGCAGCTCGCGTTGTTCGAGCTCGAATGCGGTCGCCAGTCGACGGAACAGTTCGGTGTTCGAAACCGCTTCGCCCAACGGCTCGGTGGCAGGTTCGTTCCATCCCAACCAGAGATGACCCCACGACGGCATCACATCGATCATCTCGGTTTCCATCGCCGCTGGAAAGATCACGTCCGCGTAGGCCGCAGTATCGGTGATGAACTGTTCGCTCACCACAGTGAACAGGTCGTCGCGTTCGAGCCCGCTGCGAATCGCCGCCGAATTCGGGATCGACAGCACCGGGTTGCCATTCCAGATAAAGAGCCCGTGGATTGGATCGTTGAGTTCAGTCAAAGTCACGCCGAGGTCAGGTTGGCGAAAGCTGCGCCTCGACGCAGACGCTGGCGCGACCTCGGCCAAGATCGAACCCATGGCCGAAACGTCGACATCGTTGCGTTCAGACCACGAGCCAACGCTGCGCGCGAACCCTCCACCCAGCACGTTGTGAGAACCAGTCAGCACAGGAATCATCGACAGCAGCCGGAACACCGTGCTTCCCGAATAGTGGTGCTCTGCTCCAATGAGGGCCCGCAGCATCGTGGCCGGCTCGGTGCCGATAGAGCGAGCAAGTTCGGTAATCACCGACGCCTCAAGTCCGCACAGCGGCTCGGCCCAAGCGGGCGTCTTGTCAGAAACGTGGTTGGCTAGCTCGTCGAAGCCCAACGCATGCGCCGCCACGTAGTCGTCATCGACCAAGCCGTCGGCGATCAACACATGGATGATCGCCAGCAGTAACGCCACATCGGTGCCCGGCAACGGCTGCAGGTGCACATCGGCCTTGTCCGCGGTGATCGTGCGAATTGGATCGATCACCGTGACCTTCGCTCCGCGCTGTTGTGCTGCAACGACCGTTGGCCAATAGTGGCGGTTCGTCAGTCTGGTATTGGTACCCCACAAGATGATGTGGTTCGAATGCTCGGCTTGGAGCGGATCGGTGCCCAGACCGTCGCCATACACGGTCGCCATACCTGAACCAGCAACGACGCCACAGACACTTCCGTGTTGTGTGCTCGTCCCGAGAAGCCCAAAGAGCAACGGGGCCGCGCCCTGGTTTTGGATAAGGCCCTGTGTACCCGCAGACCACCACGGAAGGATGGCCTCTCCCCCGTGTTCGTTGCGAATTCGGTTGAACTCGGTGACGACGATGTCGAGCGCTTCGTCCCAGCTGGCCTCACGAAACTCACCCGATCCCTTGGCACCGGTGCGGATGAGCGGGTGGAGCACACGATCGTTGTGGTTCACTCGGCCAACGAACTTCGACACCTTCGGGCACAATTCGCCCTGAGAAAACGGGTGGTCGGGGTTCCCTCGAAGCTGTGTCAGTTTCCCATCGACCGCGGTCGCGACCCAGCCGCAGCTGTCAGGGCAGTCATGGTGACACGTTCCGAGGACTTCAATCGTTGCCATCAACGAATGCTAGGCGAAGAAATAGCAGACCTGATTCCGTCCCGCCGATAGCGCACTGCATAACAATGGCCGGAATGGGACACGGACACAGCCACGCGCACGGCCACGGACATGGAGATGACGTCCACGGCGGGTGGGGCGACTGGTTGCAATCGACGCGACTTCGTCTCGTTCTCGCGCTCCTTGGCGTGTCGCTGTTCGGCGCTCTCACTGGCCTTGCGTTCACATGGCCGACGGGCGAGGGCACGGCCGAGGCAATCGCCGCCGCCGAAGAGATTGGCCTGTCCACGCAGCGTATTGCAGCTACTGTGGTCTCGTCTGAAACCGCTCCATGCAGTTTTGCAACCAACGAGTTTCCCCAGGACTGCCGTTCACTCGTGCTCGACGTGCTCGAAGGCCCCGACGCCGGAACGGTGCTCGCGCTACCGGAGATCAACCTAGAAATCCAGCGCAACGTCCCAGAATTCGACCCAGGCGATGAGGTCGTCCTCGGATTCATCCCCGGCACAAACACCTACTTCTACGAAGATCAGGCACGGCAAGCGCCGCTCGCCATCCTCGCGGTCATGTTCGCCATCATCGTCGTCGTCTTCGGACGGGTCCGCGGCCTCCTGGCACTGCTTGCAATGTCCATCACGCTCCTCGTGCTCGTTGGCTACGTCGCGCCCTCGGTCCTCGATGGCAACGACCCGGTCGCCGTCGCGCTCGTGGCCGCGACGATCATCGCGTTCGTCAGCCTTTTTCTCACCCACGGGTTCACCCCGACGACAGCGATTGCACTTACTGGAACCATCTCCGCGCTGTTGTTGACATTCGTGCTGTCAGCGGTGTTTTTCGAGCTCGCCAACTTCACCGGATTCGCGAGCAGCGAGGCGCTCGTACTTCCGATCCTCAGTCAAGACATTCGCCTCAGCTCGGTCCTTTTGGGTGGCGCCATCATCGGCGCGTTGGGTGCACTCGACGATGTCACGGTCACCCAGGTGTCGCTTGTGAGCGAGCTTCGCCGCAGCAACCCCGAGATGTCCTCGAGCCGTCTCATAGCCGCAGGGCTGTCCGTTGGCCGCGATCACATCGCCGCCACCGTCAACACACTGTTGTTGGCGTACGCCGGTGCGAGCCTGCCTTTGCTGCTGTTGTTCGCGGCGTCGGAGCAAACACTGTCGCAGGTAGCGAACTCTGAGGTCATCGCCATCGAGATCGTCCGGACGCTAACGGGTTCGATCGGCCTCATCGGGGCGGTCCCGCTGACCACTGCACTCGCCGCATCGATCCTGCCGCCCACCGCCGCTGCCAACGCCGACCTCGAAGAACAGCCCACCTGGGACGACTTCGCTCCCGACGAGACCTAGCTCGGGCGCTATCGTCCGCTGCTCCCATGGGTGCAACTGCGGCTCTTTGCCATACTGGAAGCCATGGCCCCGAAGGAGATCCCCAAATCTATCCGTGCGCAATCATCGCAGCCAGCGTGGAAATGGTTCGCGACGTCGGTCCTGCCATACGGCGCATCGCTCGTTGTCTTGAACCTTCTATTTCCCGATCTGGCGCCGTTGTTGATCATCGTGATCGTTGTCGGACTCTTCTGCGTCTTTACTGTCGCAATCCCGCAGTTGATGGTTCGCTTTCGCGACAAGGGCGAATCCGCTTCTGACTAGCGCACCAAATTTTCTAGATGTCGAGCGGGTCGACCTCGATCCGAATCCGCTCGGCGGGACGAATGGTGGCGTTCAGCACATCGAGTAAAACATCATGGGTCGCCGCACTGACACGCCAACGATCGTCTTGACGGCGGAACTGCACACCGCTGTCGACGCCCGAGCGCGTCTGCGCGTCGTCGATGAACTCCGGGGCGCCAGGACCAGACACGAGCGCCCATGCGCCGTACGGTGGCTGCTGAAACACCTGACGGACGTCTCGTTGTGCCGTGGCGACGCTGCCAGGGTCGCCTTGGGCCGCCGCCTGAACCACGACATCGTCGGGTCGGCGAGTCTGAATGTAGATTTCGCCGCCATTGGCCCGCGGGCCGGTCAGCCGGGCAGCGAGCGCCAACAGCGCAAAGGCGTCTTCTGCGGCTCGATATCGGGGCATTGCGAGTTCTTGATCGAAATCGAGAAAGACGACTGCGCGGGCCTTGTCCATGCGATGAAGGATGGCCTCGGTCCCGATGTACAGGCCGTTGCTCGAGAGATCGACTCCAGCGCTATCGGCGGATACTTCGGTGACCTCACGCTTGGCCAACACTGCCAGGTCCTCGGCAAGTCGAGAGATGCCGGGACGAAGGTGTTTCATGTGGGTCCCGTTGCACTCACTACACACCTTGGGCCGCGTGGTGCTATCTCGGCGACAGATTAGGCCACCCGCGTCGGTCTCAGCCAACGAGCCACCGCACGTTTCACAGGCAGCGAGCGCCCCGCAATAGGCACAGGCGAGCATGCGCGCTCGTCCCTTGCGATTGAGGACGCATGCAATCGGCCCTGGGCTCCTGATGACGTCGACGATCGACTCGGTGAGCAGTCCCGGCGTGTCCTGCATGCGAAGGTTGATGACCTTGACGTGTGGCCAGGCTGCCCGTGATGCGGCTTTACCGGGCACCAGCGAACGATTTCCCGCACGAAGCCCCTCGAGCGACGGCGACGGCGATGCCAGTACGCAGGGCGCCCCGGAGCGGCGTGCTCGTTCGACCGCAACATCCCGGCCGTTCCAACTCGGTGTGCGTTCAGACTTGTAGGCCGAGTCGTGCTCGTCGAGCACGAGCACCGCGTCGAGCTCTGGCATTGGAGAGAACGCGGCGATTCGAGTGCCGATCGTGACTGCGCCAGATGCCGAGCGTTCCCATTGGTCGTCGTATTCGGCGACTCCGACTCCGGCATCTCGCAGTTGGCGAGCAAGGCGGCGTCGCCATGAAATCGTCGGGACCAGAATGAGTGCTCGCCCCTTCGCCGTTGCCGCCAGTGCGAGCCCTAGTCCGGTGTCGGTGGGGTTTGTCCGAACAGTGGTGACGCCCTCAATAAATGTTGACCGGTACGCCTCTTCAACGTCGACGTCGGCCGGTGGAGGTGCGTGGCGCACCATCGGGACCATTTTCGGAGGCGACGCTGCCCGCAAGAAGTGAGCGAGGCGCCCCGCCCATCGCCACGCCGCCCACTCCGCAAGGTCGATGACGTGCGCTGGCGGTCCAACGCTCGACCACTTCGACAGCGAACGAACCTCGACCGAGGGGTCGTGTGGAACATCGACTGCGGTCACCCAGCCAGCGGTACGACGGCCGCTGAAGTCAACGCGTACCATCGAGCCAACGGCGACCTGGTCGGCGCGGCCATCGTCTTCCCACGCTTTGGGAATCTCGTAGGTGAACGAACGGGAGACCGAGGTGATGTCGGGTTGCACCGAAACCAACCGGCCTTCCGGGCGCGAAAACTGCGCTCCACCCGCAGTTTCAAACCCAGGAAGCCGTTCGGTCACGGCAAGAACCTAGCGGCCATCCCCGACAGTCAAGAATCTGGCCACCACCCGCTACCGGTAGATTTGGGGTCAGACCCCAAATGTGCCGGTAAGCCAGAGTTTCCTCGCCGAAACCCTCACTTCGCGGCAGCAACGTCAACGATCTGGGCTGCTACCGGTGGATTTGGGGTCTGACCCCAAAAGGGTTCAAAGTTGACGATCTGGGCTGCTACCGGTGGATTTGGGGTCTGACCCCAAATCGGTGGATCGCGGTGGGGCATGAGGCGCCACCGTAGGGATTAGAGGCCTAGGGCGGACTTGAGGTCGGCGGCGCGGTCGGTGTTTTCCCAGGTGAAGCCGTCGCCGCTGCGGCCGAAGTGACCGTATGCCGCTGTTGGCCCGTAAACGGGACGACGCAGATCGAGGTCCCGAAGAATTGCCCCAGGACGCAGGTCGAACACCTCGTTGACCGCATCAGCAATCGCGGCTGGATCGACAGTTTCAGTACCGAACGTTTCGACGAGCACCGACATTGGGCGAGCCATGCCGATCGCATACGCAACCTGCACCTCACACCGCTTTGCCGCACCCGATGCAACCACGTTCTTTGCAACCCAACGGGTGGCGTACGCAGCGGAACGGTCGACCTTCGAAGGATCCTTGCCCGAGAACGCACCGCCACCGTGACGACCCATGCCGCCGTAGGTGTCGACGATGATCTTGCGGCCGGTAAGGCCAGCATCGCCAACGGGTCCACCGATCACGAAACGACCGGTCGGGTTGACGTGCACCTCGTAGTCGTCGTCCCGAAACTGCTCGGGGATCACAGGCTTGATCACGTTCTCGATGAGGTCAGGCCGGATCATCGAATCACGGTCGATGCCGTCGTTGTGCTGGGTTGACACCAACACGGTGCTCAGGCGAACGGGAACGTTGTTCTCGTACTCGAAGGTCACCTGCGTCTTGCCATCGGGGCGAAGGTAGGGCACCTTGCCGCTCTTGCGGACCGCAGCGAGTTGCTCGGCCATGCGATGCGCGACGTGAATGGGCATTGGCATGAGGACATCGGTCTCGTCACTTGCGTAACCAAACATCATGCCCTGGTCGCCAGCGCCCTGCTTGTCGAGGTCGTCCTCGGCGCTGCCGCCACGAGTTTCTTCGGAATCGTCAACGCCTTGAGCAATGTCGACAGACTGTTCATCGATCGCAACCATCACGCCGCAGGTATTGCCATCAAAACCGAACGACTCGCGGTCATATCCAATGCCGTTGATGGTCTTGCGAACAATAGACGGAATGTCGACATAATCGCCGCTTGTCGTAATCTCGCCCGCGACCATTGCAAGGCCAGTGGTCACTAGCGTCTCGCAGGCAACACGCGCGAGCGGATCCTGCTCGAGAAACGCATCGAGGATGGCGTCGGAAATCTGATCCGACATCTTGTCGGGATGACCTTCGGTCACCGACTCGGACGTAAAGCTGAAGTTCTCTGGCACGGGTTACCTTTTCTGGCTGATCGTTGCTGCAAGCGCGGCCCTCATTCTAGAGGGACGCACCGTTGTCATATATCGATTACGGGAGGGTTGTTTGAACCCGGACGACAGCATCGAAGATCGCGTCAGCGATCACCCGTTTCGAGTTCAGTGGTACCTCAATTTGACTGCCATCGCTAATCAGGATCGTCACTTGGTTTGTGTCGTGAGCAAAGCCGACGTCGGGGGCCGAGACATCATTTGCGACGATCAGGTCGAGCTTTTTGCGAGCGAGCTTGCCTTTTGCGTTGTCGATGAGGTTGTCGGTCTCGGCTGCGAACCCAACGAGCACCTGCCCAGTTGGCTTGTTGTTGCCCAAGTCGACAAGGAAATCGTGGGTCTTTTCGAGCTCGATCTCGGGCACGGCATCGCCGTCCTTCTTGATCTTCACCGCAGCCGGGTCCTTCGGCCTGAAGTCGGCCACGGCCGCGGCCATGATGATGACGTCGGCGTCGTCGACGGCCATGACCGCCCGCTGCATGTCGGCGGCTGTTTCGACCGGCACCACAGTAACGCCGACCGGCGCTTCACGGTCGACGGTGCTGATGAGCGTGACGTTGGCGCCACGAGCCCAGGCCGCTTCGGCCAGGGCATAGCCCTGCTTGCCCGTCGACCGGTTCGAGATCACGCGAACAGCGTCGATGGGTTCGGACGTGCCACCGGCAGTGACGACGACGTGACGATCCAATAAGTCTCCTCCGGCGAGCACCCGTTCGGCGTGGGCCACGATTGTTCGCGGAGCTGCGAGGCGTCCAAAGCCAATGTCGCCACCGGCGAGGCGGCCCGGTTCGGCGGGCACGATGTGCACACCACGGCTCGCAAGAACATCGAGGTTCTCTTGCACGGCGGGATGCTCCCACATTTCGGTGTGCATTGCCGGTGCGAGAAGGACCGGTGCGGCCGTTGCGATGAGCGTCGTGGTGAGCAGGTCGGCCGATCGTCCGGTTCGGTAGTCCGACAGCAGCCTGGCGGTGGCTGGTGCCACCACAATCAGGTCGGCGCTTTGACCGAGCAACGTGTGCGGAATTGGACTCTGCTCATCCCACAGGCTCGTCTGCACTTTTTCTGATGCGAGCGCATCAAAGGTCGTGCGTCCAACGAAATGCTCGGCACCCTCGGTCAGTACCGGAATGACGTGTGCTCCAGCGTCGACGAGTCGACGGCTGACCTCGACGGCCTTGTAGGCCGCGATCCCGCCCGTGACGCCGAGGACTACCCGGGCACCATCAAGCGCGGCCACGGAACGGATCAGTCGCTTTGCTTAGCGAGTTCTGCTGCGAGGGCCTCGGCGTCGGCCTTTGCTTGAGCTTCGGCGAGCGCTTCGGCTTCGAAATCGCGTTCGACAGGAACAATCTTTTCGGCTGCGATCTCTTCGAAGGCGATCGACAGCGGCTTGCGCGCAGTCGAGGTCACCTGCGGTGGAACGCTCGAACCAAGACCTTCACCGAGCTGTCCGAAATAGGCGTTGATCTGGCGAGCGCGACGGGCTCCGAGGGTCACGAGGCGAAACTTTGATCCGGCCGCGTCGAGCAGTGTTTCGACCTGTGGCTCGATCATCGATGCGTTGTCACTCATGGCTGACTCCTGAAGGGGTAACGGGCACTGTCAAACGAACAGCACTAGCGCAGCTGAGGATACCAGCGTTCAGACTGAACGTGAGTCACGGTAGTCAGCAATGATCGAGGCAATTTCGGCGGCACAACGGGCAACGTCATCGTTCGCAACGTGCACATAGGGAAGTTCTGACGCAAGTTCTCGCTCGACGGCTCCCCCAGCCATACGTTCGTCGACCTTCTCGGGTGGGTCGCCGCGGCCCGAAAGCCGTTCTCGTTGGATCTCGAGCGACGGTGTGTCGATGAAGATGTAGAGGGCGGCGTGGCCGTTTTCGTGAATCTGGCGAGCACCGTTGACGTCGATCTCCAAGATGAGGTCGCGTGCATCGTTAGCGGCAGGAACCGGCGACCCGTAATAGTTCCCGAAATGGTGGTCCCACTCGAGAAACTCGCCGGCATCAATCGCTGACTCGAAGGCGTCCTCGGACACGAACGTGTAGGCATCATCGGCTTCGCCGGGGCGCTGATCTCGGGTTGTCCACGATCGCGAAACCGCGAGCTCGGCGTTGTCGAGGAGCAGTTGAGAGACGACCGTGCCTTTGCCAACCCCACCTGGACCGGAAACGACGATGATGTGACCAGCCATTACAGCGCGTGCCGCACAATTGCGCTTGGTAAGGCATCGATGGCCGTGGCTGGCACGTCCGAAATGAGGGCTGCTTCGTCGATGCCGAGCTCGCCAAAGGCCCGTCGAGTCGACACTTTGCCTGTCTCGGGTAGCGCTTCGATAGCGGGAAGCACCTTCATTGCCGAAAGCACCGGATCGACGCTCGCCCTCGCGAACACCTCGGCGAGCACCACCGAACCGGTTTTGAGTTCGCTGACGAAGGCCGCACGGTGCGCTTTCACCTCGTCGATCGAAGCGAACAGGTCGTCGTATGCAGCACTATCGAACATGGTCCTAGCTTAAACAGCTGTTGACGATTGCTTCCGCTGCAGCTGCACGATCTTCGGCAAGGGTGACGGCGCGGCCAATGACGAGAAGGTCCGATCCGTTGTCGAGTGCGGCCTTTGGCGTCGCCACACGAACTTGGTCGTGGTGATCGGCGCCCTCGGGGCGAATACCCGGGGTGACACCGAACAGCCGAGGCGCGTACTGCTTTGCTTCCTTGACATCGTTTGGTCCACACACCAAACCGCCCATGCCTGCTTCGACGGCGAGGCGGACACGTGCGGGCATGATGTGTTCGGGAGCGTTCGCATCGGACGTGAGCACAGTGATGGCCAGTGGAACGGGCTCATCGAGACCAGCGTCGGCTGCACCTTGGCGCAGACCGTTCGCACCGGCCGCAAGCACGTCCATTCCGCCTTGCGCGTGGTAGGTCGCATACGTAACGCCGAGTGCACCAAGCACACGAGAGGCCTTCTCGACCGTTGTTGGAATGTCGTACATCTTGAGGTCGAGGAAGACGTCGTATCCGAGGCCGGTCAGGATGCCAATGGCGTCGGTTCCTGCGGCGGTGAACAGTTCGAGCCCAACTTTGGCAACGCCGAACCACGGCGATAATTCGCGTGCGATGCGGACTGCTTCGACCATGTCGTCGACGTCGAGGGCGACACACAACTTGCTGCGAAGTTCGATGTCTACGGTGTCCATGCTTTCCATGATGATGTGATCCTCTGTGATTCTCAGATGTTGCGGTTGTGGCGATCGAAGTCAGCGGGAGTGCGCGGTACCGATCAGATCGGCAACGCGAGGAACCCTGGCCTTGTTGCACCATGTCTCGAGTGCTTTGGTGACTCGTGCGGTGGATCGGGGATCAGCAAACGTCGCTGTTCCGACCTGTACCGCACTCGCTCCGGCTCGAAGGTACTGCACGGCATCTTCGGCGTCTGCGATACCCCCAACCCCAACGATTGGAAGCTCTGGATAGGCCGCTGCCACATCGAATACGGCGCGAAGTGCAACCGGACGCATTGCCGGCCCGGAGACCCCGCCGCCTCCCCCGCCGAGCACGGGCTGACCAGTCGCTGGGTCGAGTACGAGCCCCAGCAGCGTATTCGTGAGTGTTACCGCGGCGGCTCCGGCCTCGCCAGCAGCACCGGCGATCTCGGCAATATCGGAGACATTCGGGCTGAGCTTTGCCCAACGCGGAACGTCGAGTGCGTTCGTTGCCAAAATAACCGTCGCTGCGCTCTCGCAACTATGGGCGAACATCTTGCGCCGGTCTTCGATGTTGGGACATGACACGTTGATCTCGACGGCGATCAGGTCGTCTTGGACGGGAACCAGCGCTTCGGCGGCCTGACGGTATTCCTCGACCGTGCGACCCCAGATGCTGGCGACGATTCGCGCCCCCGACGCTCGCAGTGCGGGCAGCTCATCGGCAATCCATCCGGCAACGCCCGGCCCTTGAAGCCCGACACTATTCATCATGGCGCCCGGAAGCTGGACGACGCGAGGTCCAGGATTGCCTTCCCATTCCATGATCGACAACGACTTGACTACGAGCGCCCCGAGCGAATCGAGGGGCACATACCGGCCGAGCTCGCTGCCGTGGCCTGCGGTGCCAGACGCGGTCATGACGGGGTTTGGAAGCAGCACGTTCCCGACCCGTGTCGACATGTCGACCATTAGCTGGATGCCCCGCTGGCGTGGTACTCCTGCAATGATTTCACGCTCAACGGCGACTCGAGCCAGTCGGCCATGCCTCGGGCTGCTGCACGCGCTGCAGACCCGGTGGTGAGCAGTGGGATGCTGTGGGCGCCGGCAGCGGCCCGGATGTATGCGCCGTCGGCTCGTGGGCCACGTCCGGCCGGGCTGTTGACGACGAGCACGATTTCGCCAGCTTCGATGAGGTCGACTGCTGTTCGCCCTTCGGGCGGTGCTGTTTGGGTCGTGTTGGTGAGCTTGCTTAGCCGTTGTTGCACGCTGACACCAGCGGCTTCGAACACGTCTGCGGTGCCGGGCGTGGCAACGATGCTGAACCCCAGCTCGACGAACTGTTTTGCAGCCTCTGTTCCCACGGCCTTGTCTCGGTCGGCGAGTGAGAAAAAGACCGTTCCCGACTCTGGAAGCGTGCCGCCAGCTGCCATTTGGCTCTTGGTGAAGGCACGTCCGGTCGTCGAGTCGATGCCCATGACCTCGCCGGTCGACCGCATCTCGGGGCCGAGCAACGGGTCGGCGTCGGGGAACCGGTTGAAGGGCAGCACGGCTTCCTTTACCGACACATGTCCAGTGATTGGTTCTCTGACGAGGCCTTCGGTGCGTAGCTCGTCGAGCGTGGCGCCAAGCATGACTCGAGCTGCGATCTTGGCGAGCGGAACTCCGGTTGCCTTGGCGACAAATGGCACGGTGCGTGATGCCCGAGGGTTTGCCTCGATGACATAGACCTGCTCGTCCTTGACGGCGAATTGCACGTTGATTAGACCAACAACTTCGAGCTCGTTCGCAATCGTGATCGCATGTTGCTCAAGCGTTGCAATGACGGCGGCGGAAAGCGTTGGTGGGGGGATGACACAGGCGCTGTCTCCGGAGTGCACGCCGGCTTCTTCGACGTGTTCCATGACGGCGCCGATCATCGAATTGCCTGAGCTATCACGGATGGCGTCGACGTCGACTTCTATTGCGTCTTCGAGGAATCGATCGATGAGCACGGGGCGTTCGGCCGACAGGCCCCCCTCGCGTCCGAGCGAACCAAACGTTGCGAGCTGGTCCATTGCCGAGCGCAGGCCCGCGTCGTCATAGACGATTTCCATCGCCCGACCGCCGAGCACATATGACGGCCGCACGAGTGCGGGATAGCCAATACCCGAGATGATCTCGAGCGCTTGTTCGGTCGTGGTTGCGGTGCCGCCGGGAGGTTGTGGGATGGCCAGCCGTTCGCACAGGGCGTTCCATTGTTCGCGGTCCTCGGCGAGGTCGATGGATTTTGGCGACGTGCCAACAACGAGTTCGGCTGGAAGATCGTTCGCCAGCTTTAGCGGCGTCTGGCCCCCGAGCGACACAACGATTCCCATGGGCTTTTCGGCCTCGATGATGTTGTGTACGTCTTCGAGCGTGAGCGGTTCGAAGTAGAGCCGGTCGCTTGTGTCGTAGTCGGTCGAGACGGTCTCGGGGTTGCAGTTGACCATGATTGTCTCATAACCAGCATCGGAAAGCGCGAAACTCGCATGCACACAGCAGTAGTCGAACTCGATTCCCTGCCCGATCCGGTTTGGGCCCGATCCAAGGATCATGACCTTCTCGCGATCTGATGGACGAACCTCGGTCGTGTCTTCCCACGTCGAGTAGTGATAGGGGGTTTCGGCGTCGAACTCGGCACCGCAGGTGTCGACAGTTTTGTATGTTGGCTCGACTCCAGCGGCTTTGCGTGCAGTGCGCACCTCGGAAACGGGAACCGACCACAGGTAGGAAAGCTGTGCATCGGAGAACCCGAGTTGTTTGGCCCGCTTCCAACCCCGTGTGGTCATCGACGCGATCGACTCGCCTTCGAGTGCCTCACGCTCTTCGGTGATCCGCAGCATCTGGTCGAGGAACCAGGGGTCGACCTTGGTCAGTTCATGCACCTCGTCGACCGTCTTGCCGCGACGCAGCAAGGCTTCAAGCTTGAAGATGCGATCGGGCGTTGGGGTGTTTGCCTGGACCATAAGTTCGTCCATGCTGAGCGCGTCGAGTGCGACCTCAGCGGAGTCGCCGTTGAGCCCATCGCGGCCGAGTTCGAGGCTGCGCAAACCCTTCTGCAACGACTCGGGGAATGTCCGTCCAATGGCCATGGCCTCGCCCACAGATTGCATTTGTGTGCCGAGGATGCCCGACGTGCCGGGGAATTTCTCAAAGGCCCACCGTGGCACTTTGGTAACGACGTAATCGATGGTTGGTTCAAAGCTGGCCGGGGTCTGCTTGGTGATGTCGTTCGGGATCTCGTCGAGTGTGTAGCCAACAGCCAACCGGGCGGCGATCTTGGCGATTGGAAAGCCTGTGGCCTTCGATGCCAACGCCGACGAGCGAGACACCCGGGGGTTCATCTCGATGACGACTTGACGGCCGGTCGCCGGGTCGACGGCGAACTGGACATTCGAACCGCCGGTTTCCACGCCGACCCGGCGCATCACCGCAAACGCGGCGTCGCGCATTTGTTGCAGCTCCACATCGCTCAGCGTCTGGGCTGGGGCAACGGTTATCGAGTCGCCGGTGTGCACACCCATTGGGTCGATGTTCTCGATAGAACAGACAACGACTTGGTTGTCCTTGTGGTCTCGCATGACCTCAAGTTCGTATTCTTTCCATCCCTTGATCGACTCCTCGATGAGGATCTCGCCAATAGGGCTTGCCGTGATGCCCGACGACGCGACATGTTCAAACTCTTCGGCGGTCTCGGCAATGCCGGTTCCTTTGCCGCCGAGGATGTAGGCGGGGCGGATGATCACGGGGAGTCCGAGTTCACCGGCGATGGTGCGGGCGGTTTCCATGTCGTGGGCAATCCCCGACTTTGGAACATCGAGGCCGATTTCGATCATGGCCTTCTTGAACGAATCACGGTTCTCGGCAGTGTCGATGGCCTCGGCGTCGGCGCCGATGAGTTCAACGTCGTATGTGGCCAAGATGCCGGCCTCTTCGAGCTCCATGGCCAGGTTTAGCGCTGTTTGACCGCCGAGGGTCGGCAGGAGCGCGTCGGGGTTCTCTTTGGCAATGATTGCCTCAAGGACCGCCACGTCGAGCGGCTCGATGTAGGTGGCGTCGGCGAAGTCCGGGTCGGTCATGATCGTGGCGGGGTTCGAGTTCGCCAAGATGATGCGATATCCCTCGTCTCGAAGGATGCGACAGGCTTGGGTGCCCGAGTAGTCGAACTCGCATGCCTGGCCAATGACGATCGGGCCTGAGCCGATCACCATGATCGAAGAAATGTCTGTGCGTTTCGGCATTAGAGCGCTCCGTTCGTGGAGTTCGTGGACTCCATGAGTGCTTCGAAGTCATCGAAGAGATAGCGGCTGTCGTGCGGGCCGGGGCCCGCCTCTGGGTGGTATTGGACACTGAACGCGGCGACGTCGGTGCAGGCGAGGCCTTGGACGGTGTGGTCGTTCAGGTTGATGTGGGTGAGTTCGGCGCCGACGAGCGACGATTCTTCGACCGCAAAGTTGTGGTTCTGCGAGGTGATCTCGACCTTGCGGTCCCGCAGCCGCATCACTGGATGGTTGCCGCCGTGATGGCCGAAGGGCAGCTTGTAGGTGGTTGCCCCAAGCGTGGCTGCGAGCAGCTGATGGCCGAGGCAAATGCCAAAGATCGGGACCTGACCGAGCAGCTCGGAAATCGTTTCGCGGATATAACCGAGCGGTTCGGGGTCGCCGGGCCCGTTCGACAAAAACACTCCGTCGGGATGCCGGCTGAGAATGTCTGCTGCGGTGGTGCTCGCAGGCACAACCTCGACCGTGCCAAGACGTTTCAGCTGCGTCAGGATCGACGTCTTGATACCGAAGTCGAGCGCGACGATCGTGCGAGGACCGTCACCATTCACCGTGTACGGCTCGGCGCAGGTGACCGTCGAGACGAGATCGATGCCGTCGGTTCCGGGTTCGGCTTTTGCCGCAGCGAGGAGGGTGGCTTCATCGGCGGTGCCAAAGGCACCAGGCATTGCTCCGAGGTCACGAATGTGACGGGTGAGGCGACGGGTATCGAGGCCCGCAATGCCAGAGATGTTGTTGGCGAGCAGGTATGTCGAGAACTCGTCTTCGCTGCGGTAGTTGCTCGCCCGGCGGGCTGGGTCGCGAATAATCACGCCACGACAGAACGACGCCCGAGACTCGTGGTCGACGGCGTTCGTTCCGTAGTTGCCAATGTGGGGGTAGGTGAAGGTGATGATCTGCCCGGCATAGCTGGGGTCGGTGATCACCTCTTGGTATCCGGTCATGACGGTGTTGAACACGACCTCACCGCTGCTCACGCCATTTTCGGCGATCGCTCCGAATGCCTCGCCCTCAAAGACGGTCCCGTCGGCGAGAACGAGTGCTGCTTGTGTTGGTCCGGTCATCGAGTCGCTACTCCTTGGTCCACAGTGATCTCGCCTTCAACGATCGTGTATTTCACTTTGCCCTTCAGCTCTCTTCCCTCATAGGGGGTGTTCTGACTTCTGCTCGCCATGGCAGTGCCGGCCACCGTCCACGTTTCGTCGACGTCGACGATGGCCAGGTTGGCCCGATTTCCCGTTTCGATCAGGCGTCCATGCCTATCGCCAATGCCGGCGATTTCGGCGGGTCGTACGCTCATCAACTCGACGATCCGTTCAAGAGGTAGGCCGAGCTCGTGCAGTGCAAGGCTGAGCGCTGTTTCGAAGCCAAGCATTCCCGGCGGTGCATGATCGAAGGAAAATTCTTTCGTATGTGGCTCGTGCGGCGCATGATCGGTCGCAATCGCGTCGATCGTCCCGTCGGCGAGCCCCTCGCGGATCGCTGCCACATCGTCGCTGGTTCGCAGTGGCGGGTGCACTTTGAACACCGGGTCGTATCCCGCGCATGCCGCATCGGTGAGCGTGAAGTGGTGCGTGGTTGCTTCGGCGGTGACGGCCAAACCCGATGCCTTGGCTGACCGAATGATCTCGACCCCATGGGCTGATGACACGTGTTGGAAGTGGATTCGTGCCCCGGTTAGTTCGGCGAGGGCAACGTCGCGCTGCATCATGAGCGTTTCGGCAATGACGGGTTGGCCCGCCATACCGAGCCGGGTCGACCACTCCCCTTCATGCATGTGGCCACGGTCGCTCAGGGCCGTCACGTCGCAATGCTGGGCGAGCACGATGGGTTCGCCGTCGGTGATTGCCTCAAGGCCTGTGGCGTATTCCATGATCGAGCGCATCATTGCCGGGTTCTGTACGCCAGATCCGTCGTCGGTGAAGATGCGCACGCCCATTGCTGCGAGTTCGCCCATTGGGGTGAGCAGTTCGCCCTTTCGACCAACGGTCATCGCGGCCGCCGGAAGCACCTCGCACGCCACGCCCTCGGCGAGGGCGAGCACATCGCGCACAACCGAGGGGGAATCGATCGTCGGGTTTGTGTTGGGCATTGCAACAACGGCAGTAAACCCGCCGAGCGCGGCACCACGGGCCCCGGTTTGGATGGTCTCGGCTTCTTCGTTGCCTGGTTCGCGAAGGTGCGAATGAATGTCGACGAGACCGGGAAGTATGACCATTCCGGTGCTGTCGATCGTGCGAGCAGATGCAGGGACCGGCAGGTTCGTTCCCACTGCGACGATCGAGTTGCCGGTGATCAAGACGTCGGCGGTTTCGACCCCGTTCGGGCCGACGATCGACCCACCGTGGAGGAACGTGCTCATATGACCCCTCCGTTCGATCCAACGACCAAATAGAGGACGGCCATTCGTACAACCACACCATTCGCGACCTGGTTGAGCACCCGAACCCGAGGATCATCGATGACCTCGGGCGAGATCTCGATTCCTCGGTTCATCGGGCCGGGGTGCATGATCAACGCGTTCGACGGTAGTTGCTTTGCCCGTTCGGGGGTCAGGCCGAAGGTTCGGTGATATTCACCAAGCGAGGGCACCAACGCTTGGTCCATGCGTTCGTGCTGCATTCGAAGCAGGTACAGCACGTCGGTTTCGGCGAGCACGGCGTCGAGGCTGTGCGAGACCGTTGCCCCGAGTGCTTCGACGTGAGGCGGGAGCAGCGTTGGTGGTGCGACGAGTGTGACGTTGGCGCCGAGCACCGAGAAGGCTTCGATGTTGCTGCGGGCGACCCGACTATGGGAGACGTCGCCCACGATGGCGATATTGAGCCCTTCGAAGTCGCGGCCTTCGGCACGGATTGTGTAGGCGTCGAGAAGCGACTGGGTTGGGTGTGCGTGCCAACCATCGCCTGCGTTGATCACCGGCGCCTCGGCCCATTGGGCAACTTGGCGTGGTGCACCCGAGGAGCGATGCCGAACAATGATGGCGTCGACGCCCATGGCTTCGATGGTTTCGACGGTGTCGCGTAGGGACTCGCCCTTGTTAACCGACGATGATGAGGCGCTGAAGTTGAGCACATCGGCAGACAGCCGTTTGGCCGCGGTTTCGAACGACGTTCGCGTTCTCGTCGAGTCTTCGAAGAACATCGACGCAACGGTCTTGCCACGTAGCGCGGGAACTTTGGGGATGGGCCGAGCGCTGACTTCGGCCATGCTGTCGGCGGTGAGCATGATCTCGTTGATGCCGTCGGCGCCGAGATCCTCAATGGTGAGCAGGTCGTTCACGAATCGCTCTCTCGAGTGCCCGATTCGATTCGTTCGGTCGTGCCAAGTTCGACGCCGTCGATCGATACCCGGACGCTTTCGCTTCGCGATGTTGGGAGGTTCTTTCCAACGAAGTCTGGCCGGATTGGCAGTTCGCGATGTCCTCGGTCGACCATCACGGCAAGCTGGATGCTCTTCGGTCGACCAAAGTCGGTTACGGCGTCGAGTGCAGCGCGGACGGTGCGGCCTGTGAAGAGCACGTCGTCGCAGAGGACCACGTGCTTGTTCGTCACCGAGTAGGGCATCTTTGTGACCTCGGGAAGGATCGATGTGGTGGAAATATCGTCGCGGTAGAAGCTCACGTCGAGCGTCCCGAACTCGATGGCGTGGTTTTCGATCGACTCGAGTGCGCTCGCAATTGCGGTGGCGATCGGGACTCCGCCCCGTTCCATACCAATGATGATGACATCGTCGAGACCGCTGTTTGCTTCGATGATCTCGTGAGCCATGCGTTTGAGGGCGCGGGCCACATCGTCAGCGTTGAGAACGGTGGTCTGGGGAACAAATCTGCTCAACCCACTTCGTCCAAAGGCGACCGCTCGGGTTCGCCGAAGATCCGCGTCTGCCACAATTCCTCCATTCGTACGGGCCTCACGGGACCCGCTTCACGAACGAAAGTCACCGTAGTGGTTTGCCACGCAAGTCGCGCCACTGAGGGACGGGAATTTGGAAGTTTTTGGTCAGGCTGCTCGATACGCCCAGGCCCGACGATGGCTTCGAGTGGGAACCTCGACCCAGCCTCGTGCTGCACACACCGAGATGGCCGCGTTGTTGGCGGGATCGACAAGAGCTATCAATCCACGAAGCTCGAGAACCTTGGCAAGTTCTTCGGCGCTGCTGAGCAGGGTTTGTCCAATTCCCCGACCGCGGAATGGCCGAGCGAGCCAGAACCCAATCTCAGCAATTGCCTGGGCTGGGTCGATCTGCAAACCAATCTCACCAGCTGGAGTGTCGCTGTGGTCGTCGACGAGCACCACATCGATCCCGACACTGGCTTCATTTTGGGACGCGGTGCTGAGAATCCACGACGACGCACGTTCGATCGATGGTTCTGGTGGCACCGGATTCCACCGAGCAATATCGGGGTCGGTCCAGGCCTCGACGAGAGTGCCGGCCCAGGCTTCGCGCCAGGGTTCGAGCCGAAATCCGCCGGTGGTCGTCAGTTGATCACACACCGCAGCGATCGAACGAGCGTCCATTCCAATCCCGGTGGCTAGGGGCGCCCGATGGTCAACGGAGCGTCAGCGCGTATCACGATCAGTTCATGCGTTGGGTCGAGGCAAGCTTGACGAGAATGCCGTTGATGAACGGTGCTGACTTTTCGGTCGAATAGTCCTCGGCGAGCGCAACAGCTTCGGACACAACCGCCGTTGTTGGCACCTCGGGGCTGTGGACGAGTTCCCACACGCCCATGCGCAGAATCGAACGATCGATCCCGCTCATTCGAGACACGGTCCAATCTTCGGCCACGTCATCGATCAACGCGTCGATCTGGTGGAGATGCGCGTCGACTCCCACCACGATCGACGTGCCGTAGTCGTCTTCGTCGGCGTGGTTGCGAACAAGCACGTCGGCAATCGAGTCGCTCGTCATATCGGCTTCGTAGAGGAGCGCCAGACAGGTTTCGCGGTCTTCGCGTCGAGAGAGCTGAAGTGGGTCCACGATCAGACCCGCGACAGGTAGTCGCCAGAACGGGTATCGACCTTGACCACATCACCAATGTTGACAAACAACGGCACCTGAATGGCCTTCCCGGTTTCGAGCGTGGCGGGTTTCGTTCCGCCTGACGAACGGTCGCCTTGCACACCTGGTTCGGTCTGGGCAATGGCCAGCTCGACCGATGGAGGCAAGTCGGTGCCCACAATTTCCTCGCCGTACAAGAGCACGTTCGCCGAACGACCTTCGATCAAATAGTCAGCAGCGTCGCCCAACGTTGCCGGCGGCACGTTGCGCTGGTCGTAGGTCTCGGTATCCATGAACACAAAGTCCGTGCCGTCTTTGTAGAGGTATTGCATGTCGCGCTTGTCGATCATTGCCCGTTCGACCTTTTCGCCGGCGCGGAAGGTTCGATCGACGGTCGAGCCAGTGCGCACGTTCTTTAGCGTGCTGCGAACAAACGCTCCGCCCTTTCCGGGCTTGACGTGTTGGAACGCCATGACCTGCACCAAGTCGCCGTCGAGGTCGAGGTGCATTCCGTTCTTCAGATCGTTCGTGGTGATAGTCGGCATGGGTTTCCTTCGGTCTTCAGTCTCAGTAACGCGCTAGACGGCGATCACTGGTTGCTTCGGGCTACAGGTCAGCGTTTCGACACCGACGTTCGTGACCACCACCGTGTCCTCGACGCGAACGCCTCCGACACTGGAGATGTACACGCCTGGTTCGACGGTGATCACGTGGCCAGGGGCGAGCGTAGCAGTCGAGGTTGCACTCACCGACGGCGCTTCGTGGATATCCAAACCAACACCGTGGCCAGTGCCGTGGATGAAGTACTGCTCGAGGTCGTAGGTCGCGAGAACTTCTCGACACGCCGCATCGACGCTCGAGGTCGCAGCGCCCGCTGCGACAGCGGAAACGCCGGCGGCTTGGGCGGCCTCGACGGCGTCGAGCATTCGCTGCTGTTGGCCTGTCGGCGTCCCGACGATGAACGTACGGGTCATGTCGGAGCGGTAGCCGCTCACCTCTGCGCCGAAGTCGATGATGACCAGGTCGCCGGTAGTGACAACCCGGTCGCCGGCTTCATGGTGCGGTCGCGAGCTGTTGGGTCCGGAGGCAACAATGGTGTCGAAGCTTGCTCCATCTGCTCCCAGCGTGGCGGCCGTGTGGTCGAGGTGTCGTTGGATTTCGCGTTCGCTGCGTCCAGCAAGCCCCTCTGCCAGAACTTCGGCGAGCGCACCATCGGCAATCGCTGCGGCCTGACCCATGTGTTCGATCTCGATTGCGCTCTTGAACTCGCGGAGCGCTTCGACAATGCCCGAGGTTGGTCGCACCCGATCCGCACCGAGGCGCTCTTGGAGGTTGTTGGCCTGTGCCCACGACAGATCGTTGGCTTCGAGCCCAATGGCGTTTGCCGCAGCGACGTGGCGGGCCACGTGTTGGTGGCCAGCGCCAGCAGCGAGGATGACTTCGACCTCTGGGCCAGTGTGTTCTCGTGCCGAGGAAAGTTCGTCGGCTGCTCGTTCTCCGTAGCGGTTGTCGGTGATGAGCACGGCGCTCGAGTCTCGAATCACGACGGTGCCGTTGCTCCCGGTGAACCCGGTGAGATAACGAATGTTGGTTGCATTCGTGACGACAAAAGCGTCGAGCTCTGCGGTTTCAAGCCGCTCGCGGAGTTGACCTATTCGGGTTCGGGCAACGGGAATGCTCATGAAATGAACCGCTCGTATGAGCGGGCCAGCACGTCAAGGTCGACCTTTTCGACGACTTCGCAACCGGATTGGCCATCGAGGATAAATGTGATGCCGTCGAGCGCTTTCTTGTCGCGGGCAAGCAGCGGGGTGATGTCAGCAAAGCTCGGACTTCCAGGCGGGGTCATGGCGAGGTCATATCCGGCCAGGATCTCACGGTGGTGGGCCACGCGCGCATCATCGATTCGGCCCATCTCCAAGGCAACTTCGGCGGCGTACGCGATCCCAATGCCGACCGCCTCTCCGTGAAGCAGGTCGTGATGAGAGAGAATCTCGAGGCAATGACCCAGCGTGTGGCCGTAGTTGAGCAGCGCCCGCCGTCCCCCTTCGCGCTCGTCGGCACTGACCACATCGGCCTTCATCTGCACCGACCATGCCACACGGTCGACGAGGTCGTCGCCAGCGAGGCGACCGTTGTCGAGAATTGCGGGTTCTCGTGTCGATGCCTCGTCTAAGAAATGGTATTTGGCAAGTTCGCCAAGGCCCGCCCGGTAGTGGCGTGCGGGAAGTGTGTCGAGGGTCTCGACGTCGCACAACACAGCGAGTGGTTGCCAGTAGGTCCCGACGAGGTTCTTGCCCTCCGGTAGGTTGACGCCGGTTTTACCGCCGATTGCCGCATCGATTTGGCCGAGCAGTGTCGTGGCCACATGAATGACCGGCATACCTCGATGAAAGACCGACGCAGCGAAGCCAGCCACGTCGGTGACGATGCCGCCACCGACCCCAACAACGACGTCGTTGCGGTTCAAACCCCAGTCGGCGAAGGCGCGGCACAACGACTCGATCGTCGACAGTGTTTTGTGCTCTTCGCCTTGGCCAATCGTAAAGACACGCGTTTCGACGTCGCCGCAGTCGATGCGGACGCCAATGCGTTCTTGGGTCACCACGGCGACCCGTCGGGTGCGCTCGGGGAGGTAGTCGCGCACGTGATGACGAACGCCGAATCCAATCTCTACCGGGTAGCTGCGATCACCGAGGGCGACGGTAACGGTCTTTCGTTCCATCCCTAGATCGTACGGCACTTCTGTTGAATCGATTACGACAAGATGCTGGCGCCTGCCAGGAACTGCTCGGAGAACAAGATCAAGATGAGGGCGGCAAACGCGAGCGCTGGTCCAAACGGCGCCGCGGTTCGCAGGAGTGGTTCGAACGAGCCGTCTTCTGGCGGTGGAACGTCGGGGTCTGGCACGAACCCGTGGCCAAAGGCGCGGCGTCCGAGTCCAACAATGAGGCCAGTGAATGCTCCAAAGACCATTCCGAGCAACATGGCAAAGATCACGAGCCGAGCAGCACCGATGCTTGTTTCGGCGGTCCAACCAAGGAAGAGTCCAAGGAGTAGTGCGAGCTTGACGTCGCCAAAGGCAAGACCGGCGGGCATGATCAAGTTCGGGATGAGTAGCACGACGCCGTAGGCCAACATTGCTACGAGGCCACGAACGAAGTGATCGGTGGTGTTGGTGGCGACGGCGAAGATCGCGAGCATCGCCACGCCGGTGCCAAGCGACGGGAAGAGCAGTTTGTCGGGCAACCGGTAGCGGGCCAGGTCGACTGCGGAGAGTGCAATGATTGCAGCGGCGAGGAACAACACGGGAATCACTTGCCAGCGGGCGCCGATCACGTTTCCTACCGCAGCAAAGATCGCACTGGTGGCAAGAACGATGGGTAGCCGTCCGGCAGATATCTGGTGGTCACAGTGGGGGCATCTCGACGCCGTTGTCCGAAACGGCAGATACGCAGCAAAGGCCGAGACGTGCACGTGACAGTTTCGACAGTTCCGCGGTGATTGGCCGCCTCCTGAGCGATCTGGAACGAGTTCGGCAATGAACGCGAGCGCTGGTCCGACGAGCAAACCAATTACCGCGCAGAGGAGCGCAAACTGCACTAGTCGCGACGCAGGAACTTCAGGACGCTGCCGCGTTCATCGTCGGTTGAGTCGTCGTCGACGACGAGGTCGCTCAGCGAGCCGAAAGGATCGGACTCACCAATTGGCGATGCCTGTGGGGGCATCGGCGATGCCTGTGCGGGCATTGTGGTCGCCTGCGCTGGAACCATCTCTGGTGCGGGCAGACCAAAGTCTTGGCCGAGTGGGGCCACAGGATCGGCGAGTTGGGAATCGAGATCGTTGTTGAGGAAGTCGAGGTCATTCATAACCTCACCAGCCATCGCGCTGCTATCGACAGCGGGGCTCTCGATGCCTGCGCTTGGTTCAGCGAAGGGTGCATCGAGGCCGTACAGGCTGTTGGGTTCTGGTGCTGCTGGCGCATCGTAGGCCGGGGGCTCGTACACCTGGGGGGTGTCAGGGATCGGTGCGTCGAATGAGGCCGCTGGAGCGTCAAAGGCCGGTGCCGGTGCGTCGAACGAGGCCGCTGGTGCGTCAAAGGCCGGTGCTGGAGCGTCGAAGGCCGGTGCTGGTGCGTCGAACGAGGCCGGCGCTGGTGCGTCGAACGCCGGTGCCGGAGCATCGAACGACAAGGCAGGTGCTGGGTCGACGTCTGGAAGACTCGCTGGCGCTGGATCTTCGTAGAAATGATTTGTCGACCAGCCGTCGTCATCGGCGAGCGCTGCCTCAAACGGCTGAGCTGGCTCGCTGTCGATGGCGTTGCCAAACCCAAGTGCCGGGCTTTCCTCGGCAGCGCTTTGGGTGACGTCAACGAGTTCGGGTGGCTCGGGCATTGCAGCGTCGAGCGGTGCCGGCTCGACGATAGGTGCGGGCGCTGAAACTTCTTCGGCGGCAGGCATGACCTCGACAGCCGGAGCTGCAGCGAACGGCTCGGCGGTGAGTTCTTGATCAAACGCAGCGGGCGCTTCTCCCTCGACCTGCTCGGCAATTGGCTCTGCCGATGCGAGGATTGGAGGCGCTGGTGCTTGGGCGATGAGGAGCTCGTCGGGGGTCAGGAACTCGCTCGGAAGGTCGGGCTCGGATTCCTCTTGGACGTCGCCAAACGCTGATTCTTCGACCAGAGCAGTAGTTGTTACTTCTGCGTGGGGATCATCATCAATCACGCCATCATCGGGCACAGCGTCGTGCTCGTCGGGCGCGGGCGCATCGAATGCACTGTCGTCCAATGCACTGTCGGCCAATGCTCCATCATTCGACTCGGTCATCTCATCAGACACAACGAGAAGACCAGCGTTCACCATGTCGAGCGCCTGGGTCGACGCATCGAGGATGCCGAGATCGAGGTGCGATGCGAGCTGCGCTGTGCTCTGACCCTCACCGAGAACTTCAAGGGTCTTCCACCACTCGGGCTTGATCGTCACAGACGAATCGAGCTCGCTGTTCCGGAACAAAACCTGCGACGTCGACGAGATGACCTCTTCGACCTCGTGCCACTGTTCGGCAATACCTGCGGTACGGCCAAGCAATGTCTGCACATCGACGCCGTCGCTGTCGGCGGTGACGTCGAGCTCTTCGAAGAAGAAACTGCCGTCGAGCTCGGACAGCACATAGTAGGTGCCTTCGGCCGGATCGGTTCCTGATCCGCGGGTGAACTCAAACTCGGCTGCACCAACCTTGCCGTCCACCAGCAGATAGCTGGTGGTTCCAGACGCGGTGGTGACATCGAGCTGTCCGCTCGAGGAACGACCCGCCAAGAATTCCAACAGCTCAGTAATTCCGAGGGTGCTCAGGTTGCCTTGAAGTGACATGACATGTCTCCGTACTTGTGCGTAACTACATAGGTCGGCACGTGCACTGAAGACTTAAACGCTTGTTGCCACAGCTTCGAACATCGCCGATAGCGGCGCGTCGTGTCCTGTCCACGCCGTGAACTGCTCGGCGGCTTGTCCAACGAGCATCGTGACGCCCTCGACCGCAGGTAGACCACGGGCTTGGGCGGCAGCGAGCATTGGCGTGCGCCGCGGGTTGTAGACAATGTCGACGACCGTGGTTCCGACAGACAACGACGCAACGTCGACTGCTTCAACACCCTCTCCCGCGGTGCCCGCCATCCCGAGCGGTGTTGCATTGACAATGATGTCGCATGATTCGAACACCGAACGATCGGCGCTGTTTGCGAACCGCCCACGCTCGTGTGCGAGCGCCGCGGCGGTGTTGCCGCGCTCGGTCGAGCGAGCGACGACCACGACCTCGCCAGCACCGTGGCGGTAACAGGCCTCGATGATTGCTCGGGCGGCGCCGCCCGAGCCGAGCACACCAATCACGCGTCCGTCAACCACCGTTGCACCAGCATGCTGGAGCCCCAGAATGAAGCCATCACCATCGGTGTTGTTGCCAACCAGATGCCCATTGGTATTGGTGATGTGGTTAACCGCGCCGAGCGCGGCGGCCGCCGGTGTTAGTTCGTCCAGCCCTTCAATAACCGCCTCCTTGTGCGGCATCGTCACCGAATACCCGCGAATCCCCTCGGTTCGCATGGTGTCGAGGGCAGCGAGTACGTGTCCGGGTTCGACTGGTTGTGCGGTGTAGACGAGGTCGATCCCGGCGGCCGCCGCAGCAGCGGTGTGGATTCTTGGAGAGAGCGAGTGGGCTACCGGCCAACCAATGACCGCCGCGCGCATTGGCCCGTCACCCATGTTCCACCCGTTTCACTGCGTTAGCAGCCGAGATCGCGCTCACGGCAGATCTGTACGGCAGCGGCGAACTCACCCTCAGTATTGGCAAAGGTGTGTGCGCCGGTCTCTTCGGTGAGCACGTACCACAGCCACTCGCCTGGTTCTGGGTTGAGCGCTGCGCGGATCGCTGCGGCGCCCGGCGACGCAATCGGGGTCGGCGGAAGGCCAAAGTTGCTGGTGTTACGGGTGTTCCACGGCGAGTCACTGTTGAGATCCTCCAAGGTGAGGTCGGCGCACGCCTTGTTCGCGGCGTAGCACGCCGTGGCGTCGATGCCGAGCGAGAAGTTGCCCGCTTGGAGACGGTTGTAGATCACTCTGGAGATGCGGCCGAGATCTTCCTCGACGCCGTACTCCTCTTCGATCAGCGACGCCACGATGAGAATCTCATAGTCGGTGAGTTCGAGTTCTTGCACGACTGGCGCACGTCCCACCTGCGCCACGGCGTTCGCGAACTCGATCTCCATCTGGTCGGCCATTCGAGCGAGGATGGCACGACTATTCGTTTGATCTCGTTCGTCGATTTGATAGGTGGCGGGGAATAGGAGCCCTTCCCGACCGCTGCCCGTTGGATCGGGACTCCCTTCGATTGCTTCTGTCGGCACCCCTTCGAGATCGACGTTGACGATTGTCGCCGACAGATCCGCTTCGAGTGTCGCCAGTTCGAACGATGGGTTCTCTGCGTTGAGCACGTCGAGGATCTCGGTGAGACGCAAGCCTTCGGGAATGGTCACCGAGAAGAACGTCGGAGGCACCGGCCCTTCGCCGACGAGACAATCACGGGCCTCCTCGAACGACATGTTTTCTTGCAGACAGTTGTATTGGCCCGCTTGAAAGTCGCCGTCGAGGTTGTCGCTAATCCAGTAACGGAACAGGGTCGGGTTCGCAATGACGTCTTGGGCAAAGAGCTGCTGGGTGACTTCGTTTGCGGTCGCTCCAGAAGCAATTTCGAACTCGACAAGCGAGCCGGGGTCGCCGGGTGGATCGAACTGGTTCGACAACCAACCTTCGACTTGGTTGTAGACGGTTGCTACTGCGAGAAGTCCAACGAAACCAACCACGAGAAATCGAAAGATCGGGCCGGTGCGGCGCGGCATGCGAACCCAGTCGCGCCGGTCAATGACCTCGACCGGCGTGGTCTCTTGGACGTCGGGAATGATCTGAATGTCATCGACCCCATGCATCGACTCGGCAATGTGTGCAGGCGGAGCGTCCGGTGAGGTCCAGGTACCGGCGCCGGCTGGAACCTCGTCGAACACCGAATCATGTGGTGCGTCGAACAGCGGCGAAGGGGTATCGATAGTTGCAGTGCCTTGCTGGGCAGCGCTGCGGTTCGCTGGTTGTGGGTTGGCCGGGTGTGAGGTGGCCGGGTGTGCGGGCTCAGAACCTGCGGGATGTTGTGCGGTCGGATTCGCGTGTGCCGTCGGGCGCTGCATGGTACCGCCGACCGAACGAGGTCCAGGAGAGACCCGGTCGTTGTTTTCCTGCACCGGGCCGAACCGGCTGAGCAGCTTGCCAACACCAGACGCCTCGTGGTCGGGGTCGATGGGCGTGGGGCCTGGTTTTGGCAACTTTGTTGAATCGTCACTCATGTGCTTCTCCATCCATCCAACTTTGGAGGATTATCTGTGCCGCCAGCATGTCGACCATGTCGTTTCTCGATCTCCCCGGAACCCCTTGTTCCTCGAGCATCGAGTGGGCCGTCACCGTCGTCAAACGCTCATCGTAGGTCACGATTGGTGGTGCGAGGGTGGCACGCAGACGGGCAATTGCCTTTTTTGTGCGTTTCATCGCCGGACCTTCAGAACCATCCAATGACAGCGGCGCGCCAATAACGACGATCGCCACGTCCCATTCGTCCACGATTTCACCGAGACGTCGGTCGAGCGCGGCCCAATCGCGTCCCGGAACCACTTCCAGCGGCGTCGCGACGGTACGAGCATCGTTGCTGACCGCAACCCCAACGCGTGCAGTGCCGAGGTCGAGCCCTAAGGCCCGTCCCGCCGTGCTCGCGTCGTGGGCGACGGGGTTCACGAAGTGGTGGCCGTAGATGCCAACAGGGCCAACGCAGCATCGATCTGTTCTGGGTCGCGTCCTCCGGCTACCGAAAGGTCCGGAGCGTTCTTGCCTCCCCCGCCAACGAGTTTGGCAGCTGGTGCAAGCCAGTCCCCGGCGTGCAACGGCGAGTCTTCTGCGACGCAGCTAACAAGGGCAACGCCGCCGCCGTCGAGGGCCGCAGCCAATGCCACGCTGTGCACGCCTTTGTCTCGGATGGCCACGGCAAGATCTCGCAGCGAGTCCCGGTCAAGCCCGTCCATGCGGGTGACCAGCAGACCGTTCTCCGCCGAGGCGGCGAGCGCATCGGCTTGGCCAACAGCATGCCGTTGCTTTGCAGCGGCGAGTTCCTTCTTGAGGTCGGCGAGTTCGCCCATCCGACGCTGCACGCCTGCGACCACATCATCGATGGGAACGCCAAGGGCTTCGGCAACGGCGGTGGTCTGCTTTTCCTCTTTGCGCAACAGGGCGACGATCGAATCTCCTGTGACGGCTTCGACTCGTCGAATGTTCGAACCAATCGAGCTTTCCGAGACGATCTTGAGCAGGCCAATGTCGCCAAGCGCACCAACGTGGGTGCCGCCGCACAGTTCGATCGAATTCGGTCCTGCTTCGAGTACACGCACAACATCGCCGTACTTATCGCCAAAGAAGGCAATTGCGCCCCTTTCTTTGGCCTCGTCCATCGGCATCTCGACATGGGTGGTGGCTGGGTTGTCGAGCACATCGGCATTGACGAGATCTTCGATCTCTTGGATCTGTTCGGCCGTCACCGACTCGAAGTGGCTGAAGTCGAACCGTAGACGCTCGGGGCCGACCATCGAGCCTTGCTGTTGCACATGGTCGCCAAGGACTGTGCGAAGCGCGCTGTGCAACAGGTGTGTCCCCGTGTGATTTCGCCGGATGGCTGCGCGCCGGTCGACATTGATTGAGGCAACAACCTGATCGCCAACAACAAGTCCTGCACCGGCGTCGTCGACATGATGCAAGCTGATCCCTGGAACTGCGTTTGTACAGTCGGTGACCACGACCGCACCCGACGGGCCGGTGATGGTGCCGGTGTCGCCGATCTGGCCGCCGGACTCTGCATAGAACGGTGTCGTGTCGAGGACCACGCCCTCGTCGCCGACCCAAAGAACCGTCGCAGCAACATCGACGAGTTCGTCACGGCCAACAAAGTTGGTCTCGCCGTTGCTGTCTCGCAGCGCAACGAACGTCGACACATCAGCGGTCACGCTCTTGGATTTCTGATCTGCTCGTGCGCGTTCTCGCTGCTCGTCCATTGCCGCGGCGAACCCATCGTGGTCGACGCTTCCACCTCGCTCCTCGACGATCTCTTGGGTGAGTTCGAGCGGGAACCCGAAGGTGTCGTGCAGCTTGAATGCGACGGCGCCCGGGAGCGGTGCACCAGCGTCCAACGCCTCCATCTTGGTGTCGAGCAAGTTGAGCCCGGTTTCGATGGTCTGGCGGAAGCTGATTTCTTCGCGCTCGACAAGCGTCTTGATCTTGGCTTCGTTCTCGCGAATCTCGGGATAGTCATCGCCCATGATCTCCACGACCGTCGAGACGAGCGACGACAGAACGGGTTCGTTCACGCCGAGTAGGTACGCGTGGCGGATGGCCCGGCGCATGATGCGCCGGAGCACAAAGCCGCGATCTTCATTCGATGGGAACACCCCGTCGTTAATCATGAACGTGGTTGAGCGGGCGTGATCGGCGAGGATTCGTAGCGACACGTCGGACTTTTCGTCGGCTCCGTCTGCAACGCCGGTCAGCGTGCTCGCCGCGGCGAGAAGCGAAACGAACTCGTCGGTCTCCCACACCGAACCCACGCCCTGGAGGACGGTCAGGATGCGTTCAAGGCCAGCGCCGGTATCGATCGATGGTGCTGGCAGGGGAACTTGGGAACCGTCGGGCTGCTGGTCGAACTGCATGAACACGAGGTTCCAGATCTCGACGAAGCGCGCATCGGCGTCGAGGTTTTCTGGGCCGCCGTCAGGGCCGTATTCGGGGCCGAGGTCGTAGAAGATTTCCGAGCAGGGCCCGTTGGGGCCGGTGTCGGCCATTCGCCACCAGTTGTCCTCATCGAGTCGTTGGATACGCTCTCGAGGCACGCCGACCTTGGTCGCCCAAATCTCTTCGGCTTCGTCATCGGTGAGATGGCAGGTGATCCACAGTTTCTCGGGGTCGAGCCCAAGCCCGTTGGTCAACAGATCCCACGCAAAGGGAATCGCATCTTCTTTGAAGTAGTCGCCAAAGCTGAAGTTGCCCATCATCTCAAAGAACGTCAGATGGCGTGCAGTACGGCCTACCTCGTCGAGGTCGTTGTGCTTGCCGCCGGCGCGAACACACTTCTGGATGGTGGTGGCGCGGTTGTACGGCGCCTTCTCGGTCCCTTGGAAGAATGGCTTAAACGGCACCATCCCCGAGTTGGTGAACAACAGCGTGTCGTCGTGAGGGATGATGCTCGCCGATGGCACCGCCTCGTGACCACGCTCGGTAAAGAA
>CALKGG010000027.1 GCA_938084885.1 uncultured Acidimicrobiales bacterium | reverse complement strand
TTGATCATCTCGGGGTCGAGCGCTGAGGTGGGCTCGTCAAAAAGCATGACCTTTGGTCGCATTGCGAGCGACCGGGCGATAGCCACACGCTGCTGCTGGCCGCCAGAAAGCTGACCAGGGAACTTATGCGCTTGGTCGGGGATCTTGACTCGCTCGAGCAGTTCGAACGCGGTCGCCTCAGCTTCGGCCTTCGCGATATTGCGAACATTGCGAGGAGCGAGCGTAATGTTCTCGAGCACGGTCATGTGCGGGAACAGGTTGAAACTCTGGAACACCATGCCGGTCTCGCGACGGATGTTCTGAATTGCTTTGACGTCGTCGGAGAGTTCGACTCCGTCGACCTCGATCGTGCCGCGGTCGTGACGTTCGAGGCGGTTGATGCATCGAATGAGCGTCGATTTGCCCGAACCAGACGGCCCAATGACAACGACCACTTCCTGTTCGCCGACCTTCATGTCAATGCTGTGCAGCGCTTGGAAGTCGCCGTAGAACTTGTCCATGTTCCGCACGTCGATCATGACATTGCCGGTGCCGCCGACCTGTGTGGCGTCTGAATTGATCTTGGGTTCGCTCATCGCGTTCCAACTCCCAGTTTGGCTTCGAGCCTGCGGCTCTCTTTCGACAATGTGTAGGCAAATGCCCAGTACCCGGCCGCAACGAACAGGTAGGTGAGCGGTGCAAGGCCCCGCCCAACGAAATCGTTCTGCGCGTTCGATACTTGAGCGACGCCCAGCAGTTCAGGTCCAATTCCAATAATGACCAACAGGGTCGTGTCCTTGAAGAGCGCAATGAATTGTCCAACCATGGCCGGAATCGATGCCCGTAGCGCCTGAGGAAGGACGATCATCCGCTGAATCTGCGCTGCCGACATGCCACCGGCTTGGCCAGCTTCGGTTTGGCCCTTCGGTACGGCCTGAAGACCACCGCGGACGATCTCGGCGATATAGGCGGCACTGAAGCCCATGATCACGATGATCGCGAGCGTGAGGTCGGCTGGCCGTTCGAACCCTTGCGGGAGGAAGAACGGAAGCAGAATCTGCGAGAACAGCAGCAGCGAGATGAGAGGCACGCCGCGAACGAACTCGATAAACAGCACTGCCGCGCTCTGCAACACCGAGAGCTTGGATCGGCGTGCGACGGCGAGCAAAATGCCGATTGGCATACCGAGCACGATGCCGATGATGGTCACAAAGAAGGTGACGTGGATGCCGCCCCAGTCTTCCCAGCCGAATCCCTCAAAAGGAATCGAGCGAATGATCGCCCACACGATGACCGCAGCAACGAGCGCCGGGAGTTGGCGTTTGGCCATACCGACCATGCCCGGATCGAAGAAGGTGCGGCCGAGCTCGGCGGACACCATCAGGTACACGATCGCTCCGGCCGCGAGGCCCATGAGGTTCGATGCGCCAGCGAGGAAGAAGAGCGAGGTGAGTAGCAACAATCCACCGATAAAGGCGGCGTTGCGGCGTACCAGAACCGGTGCTCGCCATCCGATTTCACGAGCAACGATGAACACAATTGGCACGATGGCGAGGCCGATGAATGGCAACGCCGTTCGGGCAAAGCTCACAAAGAAGATCGAGACAGCAACGACCGGCCAGAATCGTCGGAGAAGGCCGGCAAGGCTCTCTCGTTCGGCCGGAAGGTCCTGCTCGAGGGCGAGTTCGTATGCCGAACGGCCGACCGCAGCCGAGGTGAACGCAATGGCGGTGCCAACAAAATAGAGCGATGCCCATTGGCGCCACAGCTCGTCACGAGGGAATCGACCCACCATGAAGTTGGCGAGGTTGACCCGGACGATCTCCCACTCCGAATCGATGATGTAGCGGCCGAGGAGGAACAGTACGAACGCAGCGAAAGCCACGAGGACGATTGTCACCAGGCTGTTCGCTGGCGATGAGAAGAGGTTCTTCTTGAGCCACTCACCCGGTGGCAGCTTGTCGCTCGGTGGCGAGTCGTCGACGACGATCGGGATATCGGTTGTTGCGACCATGATCTACCTCCCCACCAATTGCAGTCGTCGGTTGATGACGTTGCCGAACGCCGAGAGGATCAGCGACAGCGTCAGGTACAGCAGTGCCAGAATCAGCAACAGCTGTGGCGCTGGTCGCGACTGGCCAAAGAGGTTCGTCGTTGCGTTGGTGAGTTCGGTGAACCCAATAGCGGCGGCCAGCGAGCTGTTCTTCGAGAAGTTGAGGAACTGAGAGATCAGCGGCGGGAACCCAACCCGGAATGCTTGGGGCAAGATGACGAAGCGGTAGCGCTGGAAGGTGGACAGGGCGAGAGCATCACCGGCTTCCCCCTGGCCTTTGTGCACCGCAAGAATCGACCCACGCACGATCTCAGAGATGTGCGACGCCGTGTAGATGACCAGTGCCGTCGTGAGCGCGGCGTACGGCATCAACATGATGATGCCACCTTCCCAAACTCGCCCGAACTCTTCGTCGAGCGAAGGCTTGGAGGTCGTCATTGGTCCGCCGAGTGCGAAAAACGCAACCGCGACGATGGCGACGAAGGCACCGAGTCCCCAGAGTACGCGACGATGAGGGGCACCGGTGTTGTTGAACACTTGCGTGCGCCAGAAGCCAACGGCGAACGCGATCAGAAGTGCGACCAGCACGATGATGCGGAACGTGTCGAAGCTGTCATTGGCCCGCATCAGCGACGGGAACGCAAATCGGTTGTTGCTGAAGATAAACCAGCCGCCGAACGGGCGCCATGCCTCTTGGGAGCGGGGGAACGCCTGGAGGAATACGGCGGCCCAGACGAAGATGATGATCAGCAGTGGTGGGATGTTTCGGAAGAACTCGACGTACCCGGTGGCGAGCTTGCGAAGCAGGTAGTTGGACGAGAAGCGTGAGACGCCAATGAGCGTTCCGAGGATCACGGCGAGTGGAATACCCACGAGGATCACGCGGATTGTATTGCCGAAGGCGGCGGTGATCGCCGAGCCCACCGAGTCGGTGGGGCCGAGCGGATTGTCCGCAATGCTGATGCCGCCGGGCTGATCGAGGAAATTAAAGGTGAGGTCGAGCCCGATCTCTTCTGTTCGGGTCGTGAAATTGCCCCACAGGAACGCAATCACCGCCGCGATCACGACGAGGGCGATCGCCTGAATACCAATAGCGATTGCGCCTTCGTCTCGCCACAGTACGGCGCTGTCATCGCGGGATGCTCGCTCACGAAAGAGTTGGACGACGTCGAATACCAGTCGCCCGATCACAAACACGACGAGGGCGACGAGAAAAACTGCAAGCGCCCACAACAGAAACGTGATCATTTACCCTCCAGGCACGCGAATGTGCCAGTAAACGTTTCTGAAAAGTAGAAGGGACCGAGTTGGATGTCCAACTCGGTCCCTTCAATTTCGTGTTAATTCACGCGTTCGTCACACGCGAAGTAGCCCAGAATTCAGGGCTCCGTGCTTAGCGGAATGGTGGAACGTACTGGAGGCCACCGTTGGTCCACAGGTCGTTCGGGCTTCCAGCGAGCTCAAGGCCGATTGGGTTGAGGTTGCGCTCGAAGATCTCCTGGTAGTTGCCGACCTGGGAGATGATGTTCGAAGCAAAGTCAGCTGGCAGTCCAAGTCCGACCTCGGCAACAACTTCGTTGCCGTCTTCGTCTTCGATTGGAAGGCCGAGGAAGCGGCGGATGTTGGAGTCTTCGGAGTCAGCGAACGAGTCGATGTTTTCGGACGTGATGCCGAACTCCCACGCCTGAACGGTTGCCATGGTTGCCCAGTTGACGACCTGCGCCCACTCGGTGTCGCCATCAGCTACGACGGGGCCGAGAGGCTCCTTCGAGATGATGTCGCCGAGGATGCGGGTTGCGAATGGGATACCGGACGAGAAGGCTGCGAGGCCTGAGGAGTCCGTGGTCCATACCTCGCACTGACCTTCCTGGAAGGCAGGGTTGAGCTCGGCGTCAGACGCGAACTCGAGAGGCGTGAAGTCGATGCCCTGATCGGCGAAGACAGCGTTGAGGTTCAGAAGCGTCGTGGTACCGGTAAGAACGCAGATGGTTGCGCCCTGCATGTCCTGGATGCTCTGGATTGGGCTGTCGTCAGCGACCATGAAGCCTTGGCCGTCGAAGAAGGTGGTGTGCAGGAAGTTTGCCTGCTCATCACCGTCACGGGAAGCCGTCCACGTCGTGTTACGAATGAGGACGTCGATGTCGCCGCTCTGCAGCGTTGGGAAACGTGCAGCTGCTTCGAGTGGGGTTACCTCTACAAGGTCAGCGTCACCGAGGACTGCTGCAGCAACAACGCGGCAGAAGTCGATGTCGAAGCCACCGAAGTTTCCGTCAGCGTCGGTGATACCGAAGCCAGGAAGCGTGTCGTTGCCGCCACACTGCAGGGTTCCTGCTGCCTGAACGGCTGCAAGGGTTCCACCCTGGGTTGCGGTGACTTCTTCTGTCTCTTCACCTTCGGCGTCTCCACCGTCGGTCTCTGCTGTTTCGCTGTCTGCG
>CALKGG010000026.1 GCA_938084885.1 uncultured Acidimicrobiales bacterium | reverse complement strand
CCGCCGTGGAACACTCAGCCCAATGCGTTTTCGCCTCGGTTTCGTTCTCCTTGCCGCCTTGTTCCTGAGCGCGTGCGATGGCTACATCGAAGAACTCCGAGTCCAGGCAGACGGCACTGTCGAGTTCGCGGCACAGGCCATCGTGGTGTGCACCGACCCACTGCAACAAGAGCTCTGGGGTGCCAATCCATGCGAGCAGATCGATACAGCAGTTCGCTCCGGTGAGGTTGGTGATCTCCCCCTCGGTTTCGAACTTGACCCCGACCGCGTGGCCTTGGTCGGCACAGGCGAGGCCGACCGGCGCACGATCGACGTGAGTTGGTCGGGAACGGTCGACGAAATGTCCTCGTTACTGGCGGGGCCAGGTCGAGTCACCCAGCTCAACGACCAAGACACCGAGGTCATCTTCTCGTCGCTCGGTACGGCCTTTGAGGCCCTGCAAGCTTCCACCGACCCCGGCGTCATTCGAGAACTCGCGAACTCGCGATGGAGCCCTGGTCAATTCCGGATCAACTCGCCCGAGCTCGTGATCGAACACAACGGTGACGACGTCAACGGTCGGATCGTGATCTGGAACATCGATGGAGACGAGCCCGAAGAGTTCCGCATCGTGTTCACAACGGCCGATCCACCGCGACGCTGGTGGTGGTGGGTGACCAGCTCGGTTCTACTCCTTGGCGTGCTGGTCATGATCGTGACCCTGGAAGGGCCTCCGAAGAAACGACCAAAGAGGACGCCGAAGACCTAGGCCTCGGGGACGATTGCGGTCGCTGGATCTGGCAGCGTGACCGGGCCAGCGGGAATAGGAACGGCCGAATCGGCGCGGGCCATCCCGTCGATCGTCGGCGGTACCGGGCCGTTTTGATATTCGATCGACACATGATCGCCAAGTGGAAGCGCAAAGTCGGGCGCAGCGGTGGTTGCCCGACATGACGATGCCTCTGCTGCACCTACCGGGCTGATCGACGCAGCCCCGTTGTCTCGAATGCACAGATCGGCATCGATCGTGGCGTTCTGGAAGCCGAGAACGATGTCGAAGTCACGATTATCGAGGATCACGTTTCGATCGACCACCGTTGCAACAGGATTGCCCGATGTTGCATTGACGTTCTGAGACAAGAGCACCGCGGCGGTCGTATTGCCCGTGATCCGGTTGGCGGTGACCAGGGTTCGCTGCGTGCCCCCAACGTGGATGCCGGCACCAAAGCTGACATCAAAGGCTGTGTTGCGAACCGGCGATTGACTGAACCCGTTGTTTTGCACGATGGACGCCGCGACCGTTACACCGGTCGTTGGGTTGATCTCGCCGTCTTCGATGACGATGCCCGCCCGATTGTTCGTGGCGGTGACGGCGGTGATCGAGACCGATTCTTGCGCGCTGATTACCGAGAAACCCCGGGCAGATAATTCGGCGAGTGTCGCGGTGACCAGCGTGTTGCATTGGACACAACCGTCGATCAGCACCCCGGATTCTCCATGACCCGAGTGCCAGCCTTGCCGCAACTCGGCATTGACCACGTTGCGAAGCGCAATGCCGTTCTGGGCAGTGTTCGACGTCGTGACGTGAAAGGCGCGAAATCCATCGACCTGATTGGCGAGCACAGGGCTGCCAACGGCGATGGCGTCTGCGAGGTAGTTGCGGACGGTGACGTTTTCGATAGCGACCCCATTCGCGTTGACCTGAATTCCGGTGCTGAGCGAGTGGATGCCGTCGATGAATACGGTGTTGCGATCGCGCCCGCGAACCACGATGTCGTCGGTGGTGATCAGGACCTCTTCGGTATATACGCCGGGGTCGAGAAGTATGAGGTCGCCGGGCTGGGCGGTATCTACGGCCTCTTGGATCGATAGCGCGTCGGCGGGCACCCGAATTGCGGTGACACTGGGAGCTGGAAGCGTCGTGATCGGCGGCTCGATGACCTCGCCATTGGGGGTGGTGCCATTGAAGATCGGGGAACCAATGTCATCGCCGTCACGAGGTGCGCAGCTCGAGAGCACCAGAACGCACACCAGAATCGAGAGGAGGTACCGGCGATGCACATGGTCATGATACTTAGCGTCAGGCCTCTAGGGAGCGACACGAGCGTGGAGGGTGACCTCACGAATTGCTTGACCGAGGGCAGCACAGAACATGTCGTCGTTGAGGATCGGAACCTCGTGTCCAGCAGCGATGGTGTGCAACGACCCAACGTCGAGTCGCGTCGCGAGTTCGACCTGGCGTTTCTTCGCCACGATGGTATCGGTTGCGGTAATGACGAACGACGATGGAATTGTGGCGAGGTCGGCCCAATCAGAAGAATCGAACGTCCCGAGGGATGCTCCTGCTTCAAGCAGATTGATCGGGTCACTGTTGCTAACGATGTCCGCGATCCAATCGGGATATTTGCGCGTGGTAATTGCCAGGATCTTTTCGAACGTACGCTTCTGTGCCTTCGCTGGAATACGGCGCAGGGCAGCGGCGCCGGCCGAGAGCGCAGCGAACTGTGCTGCCTCTCCTCGGGTCTCGGAGAATCGGCCGGCGGTAGCGGCCAAGACGATTCCGGCGCATCGGTGCGGGTGGCGGTGCGCGAGGGTTTGAGCGACGGCTCCGCCGAGGCTGTACCCAACGATGATCGCGTCTCGAATGTTCAGGGCATCGAGGACGGCGACAGCGTCAGCCGCAGCGTCGTCGAGGGTGTACGGATCGCTGCGGCGGGGTCCGTTGCCGTGACCGTGCTGGTCGAACATGACCACCCGTTGCGTCGATTGGATATGGGGGAAGATGTACCCGTAGTTCGTCGGCGCGTCGATGTTCCATCCATGGATAAGGAGCACCGGGGGATCAACGGGATCTGAGGGATCCGTTGGAGGTGGCGGCCCGGAGTCCCAGAGCACGGTCGTGCCTCGCCCGGGTAGCGAAAGCGTGGTCGACTCGGGGAGGTCGTAGCTGGGTTTCCAGCTTGGGTTCACCCGACGCTGACCACCTCGACCGACAGCGAACCGCCGGCGGGGGTCTCGAAGAAGACCGTGTCGCCGGCCGTGGCTCCGGCGAGGGCTTTGCCGAGTGGCGACCCGGGGGAGAGGTTGTCCATGCCTTCCTGGCGTTCCTCGATGGAGCCGTACAGAAACTTCTCGGTGTCATCGTCGCCTTCGTAGCGAAGTTCGACGATCGATCCGGTTTGCACGGTGCCGTCGTTGATGGCTTCGACGATTTCGGCTTCTTCGAGGGTCTTGGCGAGGAACATGATTCGTCCCTCCATCTTTCCCTGTTCTTCTTTGGCTGCGTGGTAGTCGCCGTTCTCGGAGAGGTCGCCGAGTTCGCGTGCAACCTCGATCTTGCGAGCAATGTCGATTCGGCCTCGGGTGGTGAGGTCGGTGTGCTCTTCTTTCAGCCGATCGTATGTCTCTTGGGAGAGTTGCTTCGGAGCCATGTCGGAAATGATACCGGCGCATTGGCCGACAGGTAGCGCAACCGCGTTCTGACCGGGTTCGCGAACGCCGCTCTCCTCCAAAACGTGACTCTCGGGGTCTGACCCCGAGAGTCACTTTTAGATGTGGTCGAGGGCTGCCATCACATCGGCGAGAAGCTCGTTTCCATCCTCCAGGCCGATCGACAAACGGACCATCGACTCACCAATGCCGACCTTCGCTCGGCCCTCGGGGCCGAGACGTCGGTGCGTTGTTGTGGCTGGGTGGGTTGCGAGGCTCTTCGAGTCGCCGAGGTTGTTCGAGATATCGAATAACCGCAGCGAGTCGAGGAACGTAAACGTGTCGGCTTTGTCCCCATCGATGGTGATGGCAAGAACAGTGCCGCCCTTTTCCATCTGCGCCATTGCAAGTTCGTATTGAGGATGCGCTCGATGCCCCGGGTAGAGCGCGCTCGTGAGTTTGTCGTGCCCTTGCAACTGCTCGGCCAGCATGGCTGCTGTCTCACACGATGCATCGACTCGCAAGCGCAACGTTTCCATGCCCTTCAGTAACGTCCACGCGTTAAACGGGCTCAGCGAGGGGCCGGTATGGCGTAGGAACGGCATCAGGTGATCGTCGCGGAACTGGGTACTGCTCAGAACAGCGCCGCCCAAGGCTCGGCCTTGACCATCGATGTGTTTGGTTGCCGAGTACACCACGACGTCGGCGCCATGGTCCATCGGCTTTTGTAGCACCGGTGTCGCGAACACATTGTCGACGATCACGATGGCGCCCGCACTGTGAGCGATCTCGCTGACCGCAGCAAGGTCGACGATCTGCAGGCCCGGGTTTGATGGCGACTCGAGGAACACCGCATTCGTCTGCACCGATAGTGCAGCTTCCCACTCGTCGAGCTTGCAACCATCGACCAGCACCGTCTCGATACCCAGGCGCGGAAGGATCTCGGTCAAGATGACACTGCACGACCCAAAAAGCGCTTGGGAGGCAACGACTCGGTCGCCTGCGCTGAGAAACGACGCCAAGGATGCAAACACCGCCGCCATTCCCGACGCAGTCGCCTTGCACGATTCTGCACCTTCGATAAGACGCAGCCGCTCCTCGAACATTGCAACGGTCGGGTTGCCATAGCGCGAGTAGATGAACCGGTCGGTTTCGCCAGCAAATGCAGCCTCGGCGTCGGCCGCGCTCGCATAGACGTAACCCGACGTCATGAAGATTGCCTCGGCGGTTTCGTCGAACGCCGTGCGGTTGAGCCCGCCCCGTATTAATGCCGTTGCTTCAGATAGTGGACGTGGCGCGTCGGCAGCGCCGCCTTGATTGTGATTCGCCATTGGATGCTCTACTGCTGCTTCCAAGGAAGGCCGGCGCCGCGCCAGCCTCCGGTGCGATGATCATGCTCGTTCAGGTGTCCTTCGAAGCCATCGAGCACGTTATACACCTCGGAAAAACCGGCAGCGGTCAGCGCCGTAGCACCAGCGATCGAGCGAGCTCCCGATCGACAAAGCACAACAAGGGGTTGCTCGCGAGAAAGGCCCGCCGACGCATCATCAACGAAACTCTCGTTGACCATGCCACCTGGAAACCGGCTCCACTCGACCAGACGGGTACCCGGAACATCGGGAATTCCAACGAAGGTCCACTCCGCTTGCGTACGACAGTCGATCAGCACGGCGTTGTCGCGCTCGCTGAGGAGGGCGTGTGCTTCGGTGGGGGATAGGTCGCCTGCGTAGCTCATGTCGTCAGCCTAGACACGGTGCTCGAAGATGGAAATCGACACGGACAATCGTCACTGGACGGCCTGCGTGATCTCGTCACCACGAGGGCATGATGGGGAGATGACGAACACCGGAAACGACCCGATGATCGACGGGCGATTGCGTTATCGGCTGCTGACCGGACCCGACACTGTCGAGTTCTGTCAACGAGTTTCCCAGGCGTTGGCCAATGGATACGAGCTCGCCGGTAGCCCCGCCATTGCTCACGATGGTGAGCGTGCCGTCGTGGCCCAAGCCGTCGTCCTTCCAACGGCTGGCGTCGCGGCCGGGGACGATGATCATTTCACAGACTCGCCTGTCGAGACCCCCAAGTTTCCTTCCGCCCCGGCTACAGATTCATGAGTGGGGTTGCAGGGCAAGGATATTTCATTTCGCCAGAAGAGGGTCCTGGGCCCGGTGTGCTGCTGTTGCACTCGTTCTGGGGTTTGAATCGTCACATCAAAGACACCGCCAATCGTCTCGCCGACTCCGGGTTCACGGTGCTTGCACCAGATCTTGCAGGTGGCGAGATCTACACCGAAGACGATGCGGCCATGGCCGCCCTCGCCGAGGTCGATGTCAACGTCAGTGCATCGCTCGTGCAGTCGAGTTTGGGCATCTTGCGTCGGGCATCGCGAGACAAGAACGCTCCCATTGGGGTGCTTGGCTATGGCCCTGGGGCATCGTGGGCGCTGTGGTTGTCGGCTCGCCTCGTCGACGAAGTCGGAGCAGTCGTCACCTACTACGGCAGCCAGAACATTCCCATGGAGAGCGCAACTGCGAGCTACCTGTGTCACTGGGCTGAGACCGACGACGTCATTGATGATCTTGAGGTCGCCGACCTTGGACTGAGCCTCCAGTTGGCGGGCCTGACCTTTCGCTTCGAGCACCACGACGGCACCGCCCACGGGTTTGCCGAAGACGGCCACCGCTGCTTCGACGGCAAAGCCGAGGCAGTCGCGTGGCGTCAGACCGCCGAGTTCTTCGCCACCGTTCTCAAACTCCACCAATAGCCGGATACGCCGGTGTCCTCCGTATGGAGGAGAGCCGAGATCGGACTCGTGGCCGATGCTCGTCCTCGTCTCCCTTGTTAGGTTCTGACCATGGCGCAGGGACTTGAAGTACGCAATCTTGAGCGGGCGTTCGGCAATCTTCGAGCGGTCGACCGAATCGATCTGACCGTCAAACCGGGGGAGACGATTGGATTCCTCGGGTCAAATGGGGCGGGTAAGACAACGACGATGCGGATGATCCTCAATATTGTTGGCCCCGACGCCGGGACGATTCGGTGGAATGGTCAACCAGTGACTGGCGAGGTACGAAAGTCCTTTGGATATATGCCGCAAGAACGTGGCCTGTATGCCCGCATGGGAGTGCTCGACCAGGTGGTGTACTTCGGGCGATTGGCTGGCCTTGCAAAGAACGACGCGAAGGAACGTGCCGACTATTGGATTGCTCGGGTTGGGCTTAGCGACCGTCGCAAGGACCTCGTCCAAGAACTGTCGGGCGGCAACCAACAGCGCGTGCAGCTGGCCGTATCGCTCGTGCACGACCCCGACCTGTTGGTGCTCGACGAGCCATTCGCCGGGCTCGACCCAATCGCGGCAGAGTCAATGCAGGAGATCCTCGCCGAGCGGAGTGCCGCCGGTGCATCGATTCTGCTTTCGTCTCACCAGCTCGACCTCGTGGAAGGTCTGTGCGATTCGGTCGTCATCATCTCCCATGGCAAACAGGTCGCAGCCGGCCGGCCGATAGATCTGCGTCTCGACACTCCGCATCGGACCCTTATTGTTGAGTGGGCGAACAATGTTGGTGACTGGCAGCCGCTGTCTGGCAGCGTCGATGCGTTCACCGGCACTCGGGCCGAGGTGACGATCTCGGCGACTGACGACATCAGCAATCACATCTCACATGCGCTCGCTGCGGGCCCGGTGGTGACCCTCGCTGTCGAACCTCCGACCTTGGCGAGTGTCTTTTCGGACTCGATCATGCATCCTTTGTCTCCTGAGCATCCCGAGCAGGCGTCGAACGCGGCGGAGGTCGTTTCATGATTTGGCACATTGCGAAACGAGAAATTCTCACCCGAATTCAAACCCGAGCCTTTCAAGTGCTGACCAGCATTCTCCTTCTCGCTGTCGTTGGCTCGTCGATTGCGATCGGGACGCTGACCGGCGGAAACGATGAGGCAGAGCAAGTACGCATTGGCGTGACGAGCAACGGTGTTGCCTTCGCCGACGCGTTAGATGTCGGGACAGACGACCTCGATGTCACCATCGTCGACGTTGCGAACGAAGCCGCAGGAGTAACGCTCATCGACTCGGGAGAGATCGAGGTGCTCTTCACCGGAGACGAATTGGTTTGGGAGAGCCGTCCGTTCGGCGATACCGATGTGTTCATCCGAACGACTGTGCAACAGGCGGCCTTTGGCGAGCGAGCGTCAGCGCTCGATTTGGGAACGACCGAACTCGGTTTGCTCTTTGAGGAAGTGCCCATTGACGAGCGTTTCCTCGACGGTGAGGACGATGAGCAGCTCGTTCGAATCGCTGCCGCCGTGGCGTCGACCCTTGCCACATTCTTCTTTCTGCAAGTGTGGGGTTCGTTCTTGATGATGGGCGTGATCGAGGAGAAGTCGACGCGGGTGGTGGAGGTCTTGCTCAGTCACATCACCCCGCGCACCTTGTTGACGGGCAAAATCATCGGACTTGGAGTGCTTGCCCTTGGACAGTTGCTGATCATCGTGGCCGGAATTGCGGCCGGGTTGCTCGTTGTTCAAGACATCGAGATCCCGAGCGGCGTTTGGAGTTCTGTCCCGCTGCTACTGGTCACGTTCATCCTGGGTTACGCGTTCTATGCGGCGCTCTTTGCTGCGGTTGGTTCCACCGTGTCTCGTCAAGAAGATGCGCAAACTGCGCAGCTCCCAGCGATCATGCCGCTGATCTTGGGATACGGCATTGCGATGAGTTCGATTGCGAACCCAGACTCGATCGTCGTGTCGATCGCGTCATTCATTCCGTTTACCTCGCCGGTGGTGCTGCCCTTCCGGGTCGCGTTGGCCGATCCGCCCCTGTGGCAGGTTGCGCTGTCGCTTGCGATCTTGGCTGGATCAGCGCCGTTGATGTTGCGCCTGGCAGGCCAGATCTACCAGAGCACCTTGCTCAACATCGGCAGCCGAGTACCTCTCGGTCAGGCGTTCAAAGATCGCCAAACCGCCCGCTAGCAACACTCGGTCGCCAGCTGATCGCGAAGGGGTTGGACCGGGATGGTTCGAAGACTTAACGTTGCGAGCGGGGGACAATCGAGTGGTTGCGCCCAGGTGAAGGAGCCTTGTGGAAACCGTTGGATTCATCGGCCTCGGAAATATGGGTGGGCCGATGGCTGCGCGCCTCGCCGCGGGCGGCCACGACGTCATTGCCTATGACCTGAACCCCGAGGCACTCGAACGAGCCGAGGCGGCTGGCTGTCGACGAGCGTCGTCGGGCCTCGAGTGCGCCCACGGCGTCGACCTGTTGATGACGTCGCTGCCGCGCCCCGACCACGTGCAATCGGTGATGATCGACGGTGGGGTGCTCACTGCCCTCTCAGCGGGATCGATCTGGGTCGATCTCACAACCAACCGCAAGGAGTTCGTTATCGAGCTGGCGGCGCAGGCACCAGAGGGAGTGCACGTGGTTGACTCACCAGTGACCGGTGCGGTCGATGGCGCCCGAAACGGCACGCTGACGTTGTTTGCTGGCGGGAGCAACGACGACCTCGATCGGGTTGTCCCCGTGCTTGAACAACTCGGACGGGCGATTCGGTGCGGCCCGCTGGGCACGGGCAACGTCACCAAACTTGTCACCAACCAGTTGTGGTTTATTCACGCCGCGTCCATTGGAGAAGGCTTCGCCCTCGGGATGGCAAACGGCGTCGAGCTCAGCGTGTTGTGGGACGCAATCAAAGACTCGGTCGGTGACAGCTTCGTCGCCCGCCACGATGCGCCATCGATCTTTGCCGGGCACTACGACCCCAGTTTTACGCTCGACCTGTGCATGAAGGATCTGGGGCTCACGATGGAACTCGCAAACAATGTGGGGACCGATCTACCAATGACCGAACAGGCCAACGCAACGTTCGCCCGCGCAACGGGACGTTACGGAGAGAACGTCGGCGAGCTCCATGTTGCCAAACGCATCGAAGACGATGCCCAACTGTCGTTTCGTCTCGACGGGGACTGGGTCCCGCACTGGGAGGCATAGCCCATGACCGCGGTTCAACTCCACGAACTCATTGATCTTGATCGATACCCAATCGATCGACCCGACAGCGACGCGTACGGAGCTGTGGTCGAGCACGCCCGCGAGGGTCTGCGTGCCGAAGGCTGTGCGGTCATCAAGGATCTCGTCCGCCCCGACGCGCGTTCCCGTTTGGGCCAGGAAATCTGGGATCGAAAGGCGACCACCCACTATTCGACCCAGGTGATCAACCCCTACTTTCATTTTAATCGCAGCGACGAATGGCCCGACCGTCACCCAATGAACACGTTCCGAGAACGGTCGAGCGGCTTTATCCCCGGCGACTCGTGGGAAGACTCAACGGCGATGCGAGTGCTGTTCGAACACCGCAACCTCACCTCGTTCCTCGCTGACTGTCTCGAGATCGACGAGCTCCACCCGTATGCCGATCCGCTCGCTGGTCTTACCGCCAACATTCTCGATCCCGGTCAGCAGTTCACCTGGCACTTTGATACCAACGAGTTTGCGGTGACGGTCCTTGTTGAGCAAGCCGACGAGGGTGGCGAATTTGAGTATGTGCCGGCCATTCGTTCCCACAATGACGAAGGATTTGACCACATTCAGCACGTGCTCGAAGGCGGCCGAGATGGGGTCCGCACGCTCGATCTGCGTCCTGGCGATATGCAGATTTTCCGCGGCCGCTATTCGCTGCACTCGGTCAGTCGGGTTGGCGAGAACTCGAGGCCGCGCCACGCAGCGATCTTTGCCTACACCGAAAAGCCGGGGGTCATTGGGCGTCTTGAACGAACCGAACAACTCTTTGGCCGGGTACTCCAAGTACACATCGACGCCGAACATGCGCGGGTTCGCACCGATGCACTTATCGACTGAGTGACGGTCTGTAGGTACGAGCCGCGAGGTAAGAACTGGCGAATGACTTGGCTTCCCATTTGAGATTTGCTGTCTTCGGGCCGACTCTAGAGTTATGCAGAGGCGCTATTTTCTCGTTGGGTTCATCGCCACTGCCTGCGCAGGACAGTCAGAAGCTGCGGTGAAGGTCCCAAGCTCGGTGTTGCTTGCTGACAAGCCAGCGCCGACGACCGTTGCTCCACGGACGACAACGACTGCGGCGCCCACGACGACTTCGACGATTCCACCGGACCCCAACCGCACGTGGATTGCGACTGCAAAGGACCACGTCACCTCGTTGGCGCCGGCGGTTGCCCCCGAAGGTGATGCGTTCGAAATGCCGTGGCTCCAGCCAAACCCGCATCAGTTCGGCACACCGCTCACGTTGATGGTGACACGCGGCGAGCCCGGAGACCAGTGGGTGAAGGTCCAGCTACCAATTCGCCCGAATGGTCAAGAAGCCTGGGTTTCGACTGATGACTATTGCATCGCTCCCGTGTTTCATCGTGCAGAGGTGAACCTCACGACCCAGCACGTGGTCGTGTGGGAAAAGGGCGATGTTATTGCCGAGAGCGACGCTGTTGTTGGTGGGGCATCGACGCCGACTCCATTCGGGAGGTTCTTTGTGGCGGCCAGTGTCGACAACTATTTCGGCGAACCAGCGCTGGTGCTGTCGTCGTTTTCAGAATCGCTCGACACCTTCGACGGCGGTCTTCCCGTCATTGCGATCCACCGAACGTTCAACGCCGGTCAAGAATCTGACCACAACGTTGGTTCGAACGGATGTGTGCGAGTGCCCGTAGAAACGATTCGTTTCCTCGCCGAGACCGTTCCGCTTGGCACCCCTGTCGACATCATTGCCTAAGGGGTTCCCGGCGCTAGTCGGCCCGTCGCTGCGTCGTTGCGAACACTGTCCGTTGAACAAGCTTCGTCGGCCCTTGCACTGCGAACCTTGCTTCTAAGGGCGGGCTCATCCTTGCGGAGGAGGGGTGGGATCACCCGCAAGAGCGATGACCTGCGAAGGGTGCGATCCGTATGTTGGAGGCCTATCGACTACGTCTCGCGACAAGGGAGAAGCAATGAAGATACTGACGATGATCCAACCCGTTTCGACCCGGATCGCTCGACGCTGGCCAGCGTTGTTCATGGTCTTGGTCGTTGTCGGCTGCGGAAGCCAACTCGACACCGAAGCGATGGTTGAGTCTGAGACACCAGCGGTGAGTGCGCCCGATGCCGACCCGGCCGTCACGACGACGACTGCGTTGGCTGAGGACGCACGAGTGTCTGCGACGTCCACAGATCCTGAGCCCAACTTTGTGCTCGATGGAGATCTCGACCTCACCACTGCCGAGATCAACGACATGGTTGCGTTCGTTGAAGAGTCTGCGGGCAGGGTCTTTCTCGACCCGCCGGTGATCCAGATTCAGTCGGTGGAAGAATTTGAGGCGGGGTTGGCGCCCGATGACGATCTGCATGCCCAGATCGAAGACGGCCACGAGATCGCGGCTCGTTTCCACCAAGCGCTTGGAGCCACGACGCTCGGGGTCGACGCCCTCGCCGAAGTACTCGCTGATCTCGGAACGTCAACAGAATTCTTCAGCGGTCGATATGACCCGGCCGATGACAAAATCATCATCCCCGAGGGAGTGCTCGAGGGCGATGACTTCAACGCAATTCTGGTTCACGAGCTCCTTCATGCGCTCGACGGCCAATACGTCGACTTGGGTGGGTTTATCGAACGGCTGGAAGCACTGGCAGTCGAAGAGGTCGCGAGCGATTCGGCCTTCCAGATTGCGGCTGTCATCGAGGGCCGCGCATCGGTCACGCAGTTCGAGTGGATGATGGCAAACAACGTCATGCCATCGCAACAGGAGGTCCCCGAATCGTTCGAGCAGGTTCCAGCGTCGGTGATCAACTCGGTGATCCTGCCCTACCAGCTCGGCGCCCAGAGCATTGTCGAGCAGGGCGGTGTGGCCGCGACGTGGGATCTGTATGAGAACCTGCCGGAGAGCAGCGAGCAGATGATCTTTCCGAGCCGTATCGGCACCGATGCGCCGGTGGTTGTTCCTCGGCCGCCGGTCGATGGGGAGGTGTTCTCTGAAGGTGTGCACGGCGCAGAGGGAATGCTGCTCTTGGGGATTGGGGACGACCTTGAACCCAGTCAGGTCGACGTGCTGACCACGATTCGTGCAGCCGAGGGTTGGGGCGGCGACTACTTCGTGCTCGCTGGGGACGAAACGAGGAGCTGCTTGACGGGTTCGGTCGTTGCCGACACCGAAACCGACTTTGGTGAACTCCGTGCGCTCTTCGCTGAGTGGGCCGAGCGCGAAACCGTCCACGCAACCGACCGGACTGTCACTATCGACGGGAACACGCTCACTATCAGTTCTTGTGCGCTGTTTATCCCGTAATGGGATGTCTCTCGTGACGATGGCTTGCTACGTTCGATCAATGATTGCTCGCATATGGGATAGAGCGAAGCTGCGGGTCGCCGTACTGCTGGTCGTGGTGGGGCTTGCCGCTGCGGCGTGTGGTTCGAGTTCGACTGTTCCCGATAGCGCCGTGCCCGATACTGCTGGGCGAGGGGACGGTGCACGGACCGCGGTGTTTCTTGGAGACGGCGAGGCGGGTTTCGGTCCTGGTTCGTTGGCGGCGACCGCGGGCGAGGTTGCGCGTCGCCTTTCAGCGGTCGATGGCGATTGGCGGAGCCTGCAGCCGTTCACGTACACGCCTCGCCCGGAGGTGTGTGGCATCGATGAGCCGCTCGCTGCTCAGGGGAGCGTGCTGAGCCTCGTCGATCCAACCGAGGTGGTCTTCTTCGATTTCATCGGCGCGGAGGTGCTGGCCTACGAAACGGAGGCGCAGACGGTCGCGGTGGTCGAGGCGGCCAATGGTCCCAATGCCGCTGAGTGCGACCGGGCGTTGCTGGCGGAGCGCTTCGAAGACCAGGGTGTCGATATTGGTGTAGATATCGATCTTGGCGATGGTGTTGGGGTGCCTGTGAGGAGCCCGACGGCGATCCCCGAAGGGGTTGTGGCCGAGACTCGTCGCTATGTCGGAACGCTCGGCACTGGCTCGATCACTCGTGACCTGGTGCAGATCGAGTCGACGGTTGCGCTGGGGCGCTTCGCAATTCGTTTCGTTGCGCTCACCGCGTCAGATCGGACTGCGAGCGGTGAGAATGACGACGGCGGAAGTGCGGAATTGCTCAACCTGGTGGCCGAGGCAATCCTCTCCGAGCCACTTCCCGAACTCGTCGCCGATCCTTTGCTCGACAGAGCAATCGACGTTGCTCGCCAGGCTCGGCTCGTCGATGGCGACATTCCCGAATTCTGGGACTCGGTGCTTCCCATACTGACGTTTCGTGAAGATCGAGATCCCGACAGTTGCTACCAGTCTCCGGCTGCCGATGCTCGGCTTGGCGGCCCGACGTGGAATGTGGTCAATCCGGGTGCTGGAGTCAGCCAGCTCCAACAGGAGACGCGGGTCTTTCCAACCAACGCTGCAGCAACGAACGCCTTTGCCGAGTTCATCGACCTCGGTGTTGACTGCCTGATCGATTCGTTGGCTCTTCCGTTGGAGTTCCGGGTGAATGGGCGTGCGTTCGACACGGTCGAGATCGACGGTATCGAGGTCGGCGTCGTGCGGCTCGATGTGGCACAAACGGTCGGGACGCAGATTGTCGATGTCGAGTTCGGGTTCGCAATGGCGCTCGAAGGCCGGTACACGACGAGTGTGTTCTTCGGAGGGTTGATCGGCGATTCCCCCGACCTGGCCGCACTCGTCACCGTTGCGGCCAAACGTCTCGAGACAGTCGCCGCCGACGCACGAGTCCAGGAGTCCGAGTAGTGGAGATGCAAGCTGGAGTTACTGCGCAACGCCGTGCGTTGCTTGGGCGTCTCGGCGAGGTTGGAGTTGTTGTTGTCCTGCTCGGGACGTGGCTTGTTACCTGGCTGTCTATCCGGGGTTCGCTCGACGAGCTGTCACCTGGAGGGCGGGCCCTCTACCTCGTGAACTCGTTAACCAACGAACGTCTCGCCGTGCCGTTAGTTCTCGGCATTGCAATGGTGCTGTTGTTGCCACTGCGCCACCGGTCGCCGTTGGGTGCGCTGGTGATCGTCGGGGGAGTCGGAGTCGCTATTCAGTGGTTCTTTCCGCTGCTGCCCTTTAACACCATTGTTGTGCACCTCAGCGTGAGCATCGTTGCGTTTTGGGTGACGTGGAAAGTGCCGGGCTGGTGGTGGGTGCTGATTGGTGTCGTCCCCTTCCTGGTGGCCAACGGTGTCAGAACCTTTCAGGTCAATGCGAGGTTCGCAGCGCTCAACGCAGCCCCATCGAGTACCCCGCTCTCGGTCAGTGCGGTGTTGCAAGATGTTCTGCTCTTTGTCGTGGTGATCCTGGCCGGGTTGGGCATTCGCCAATTTGTTGCGCAGCGGATGGAGCTCGAACAACGAAACCGCGAGCTTATTGCCGAGCGGGCAAAGGCATCCGAAGCCGCCGTGCTCGACGAACGGCTGCGAATTTCGCGCGAGCTGCACGATGTCGTTGCCCACCACGTCACGACGATGACCGTGCATGCCGGTGCTGCGCGCCAGCTCGTTGAGTCCTCCCCACAGAAAGCGACCGAGTCGCTTCGCCACATCGAATCGGCTGGTCGAAACGCGATCAGCGAGCTCCACCAGCTTCTCGGCTTTCTCCGCAATACCGATTCGGCGGGCGCTGGTGGCGGGGACCGCTCGCCCACGCCGTCGCTGCGCCACTTGGCTGGGTTGCACGAATCGTTCGGGTCCAAACTCACCTGCGACGTCAACATAGTCGGCGATCTCGAACGCGTACCGAGTGCAGTTGAGGTGTCGGCGTACCGCATTATTCAGGAGTCGCTAACCAACACGTTCAAGCACAGCACGGCACGAACCGTCCACGTCGCGCTCAAGGTCACCGATCGAGCGCTCATCGTGGAGGTGCTCGATCAAGGCGAGGCCCGTCACGTCGAGCGAACTTCCCGCGGACATGGCATTGTTGGCATGCGCGAGCGAGCAGCGTTGCATGGGGGAACAGTCACCGCTGGACTGCCAGCATCTGGAACCGGATGGAGCGTGTGTGCAACGCTTCCCTTCCCAGGAGAACCCAATGAGCTCTGACACATGCATCCGAGTGGTGTTGGCCGACGACCAGTCGATGATCCGTGCCGGATTCAAGCTGCTGATCGACAACCAGCCCGATCTCGTTGTTGTCGGCGAAGCCGAGACTGGGGCCGAAGCAGTGAGGCTCGTTGCCGAGCTGAATCCCGACGTTGTACTGATGGACGTGCAGATGCCCGACATGGATGGCATTGCCGCGACCGAGCACATCGTGGCCGCGGCGGACGTCGAGGCGAGAGTGCTCATCGTGACGACATTCCAGCGCGACGACTATGTCTTTGACGCGTTGCGAGCGGGTGCGAGCGGGTTTCTTCTCAAGACGGCGCCTCCCGAGGATCTGGTCGATGCAGTGCGCATTGTTGCATCAGGGAACTCGCTGCTCGACCCGACCGTGACCGGACAAGTCATTGGCAAGTTCGCGCAGGCAGGCCCCGGTGTTGCACGGTCGGAGCGGCTCGATGCGCTCACCGATCGAGAGCGCGAGGTGCTCGAACAGCTTGCCAAAGGCCTGAGCAACGCCGAGATCGCCAAAGCGCTCTTCGTTGGCGAGACCACGGTCAAAACGCACGTCTCGAACGTGTTGAGCAAGCTGGCGTTACGTGATCGCGTGCAAGCCGTCGTGTTTGCCTACGAGCACGGACTGGTAAAGCCCGGCGACTAGCGGTTTCGCGTTAGGCGTGCTGCCAGAGCGTCTTGAGGTCGACGTCGGGGAAGCGTGCTTGCACAAAGTCATACACCGGAGCGAGCTCTCGGCGGGCCGTCTCGAGCAACTCGATGGGCAGGTCCGATGTTTTTTCGGTGGTGTTGAGGCGAGCGTCGAAGTCGGGTTTCTCGTAGGTGATGCCGAGGAAGTCGGTGACCTTTTTGATCGATGTCTCGTTGAACAGGTCTTCGTAGAACGCGTAGTGGATGTCTTCGACGGGGAACACCGCTTCTAGGTTCGTGATCGTCATCTCGTAGTTGCTTCGCCCCATCTGGGTGTCGTCGCTCAGAAGCTTTTCGAAGACCGCAACGTCGGGCGGAACGTCGGATTCACCGTCGTGGCCTCTGTCGCGCACGTTCATCCGTGCAGCCGAGTGCAGACGTTCAATCGGATCTCGCATCAAGAAGATGACCTTGACGTCAAACCCTCGAGGAATCATCGCTTTTCGGGCTCGCAGGAGTGCTTCTTGTGGGAGCAACGCATAGGCCGGGGTGATGTCGCCGACGACGTGAACCTCTTTGCGGCGGGCTGCGAGCATCGCAAAGTAGTCGAAATAGCTTCTGAGGTTGTTGTGGAAGTCGACTCGGGCGATCGTCTTTGCGAGCTGGGGGCGGCTTCTTGGTTTCTCCACCGCGGGCAATTCTTTTAGCACTCGGAGCTTTCGGCGCAGTAGTGCCTCTTGCCGTTTCCGGAAGCGAAAGTTGTATGGGAAGTAGTGGACGTCGAGGACGTGGTACTCCTTGAAGTGCCCGAAATCGCATTCGGGCAAACCAGCGAGGTATGCGTGTAGCCATGTCGTGCCGCCTTTTTGGCAGCCGACGCCCAATACGAATGTGGGCTTACGAGCGGTAGTAGTTGACGGTGTCGTGGTCGACATACGTGCTCTCCAGTACGGGGATAATTCCGTGCCGAAGTGTACAGACCAGCCAATTACAGGTGTGGGTTGCTCGTGGGCAAACAGGTCACATGGCGGTTGTGTTGAGTATTGACGTTAGGCGTTGTGTCGGCGTCGGCGTGGACTCACGAGGAAGACGCCAACGAGTAGCAGAACCATGGCGACCCACACGAGGAGCCACACGGTTCGGCCAGTGAAGGCGAGTGACGATGGTGGAGGTTCGAGCAAGTCGGCGAGGGCTTGGGTGCCGGTGTTCGTGATCGTAAGTGTGTTGTCGTCAGAGTTTGGTGACACAACAAACGTGGGGTCGGGCGAGTAGCTCGCTGCGAACAACTCGCTGGCGACCTCGGTGACGGTGCATTCGGAGCCGACGGGAAGTTCGTTGATCGTGAGCGGATCGATTGTCGACACGGCGAGTGTCTCTGCCAGTTGGTGATCGTCATCGGTGAAGCCACCAACACAGTTCACGTCCACCTCGAACTGTTCGCTTGCATAGTCGCCACCGGTTGGGATGCCGTCGAGTTGTTTGGTGATGGTCAACAACGCCGTCGCTCGTTCGACTTCGAAACCAGTCCAGGCGTTCGTTGTTCCAATGGTTTGGACAATTTCGTTGACGTCGGAGGTTTCGCCCATTGCGGAGACGAAGACCCATTCAGGGTGCGAGTCCATCACTGTTTGACATGTCGTTCCGGTGGGGAGCAGTATCGACTCCCAGGAAAAGGATCCGTCCTGGGTCGCGGCGTCGACGGTCGTCTCGTACACAACCTGGTCGTTGTTGGTGCAGGTGATTGCAAAGGTGAAGTCGCCGTCGGGGTCGAATGGCCTGGTTGAACTCACGATCGTGTCGATGTCGACATGGAACGAGCCAGTCTGGTTGAGCACCTCGATAGCGCTCGGTTCGGTGGTGATGGTGACCGCAGCGCTGTCACTGTTGTCCGTCGAGCTGTAGCTCGTCGTGAAGCGTGGGTCAGGGGTTTCAATGGTGGTGCATTCGGCGCCGTAGGGGAGCTCGTCGATGACGAACGGGGAGCCTTCAGCAATCGTGCCATCGAGGGTGTACTCGTCCTCGGTGAATCCGTTTTGGCACGTGACGGTGACGGCGAAGGACTCGGTTGAGAAGTCGACGTCTTCAGGCCCGTCGATGGTCTTGTCCACTTCGAGTGACCCAAGGGTGCGTTCGTTCACGAACTGTGCCGTTACCGGGTTTGCGCTTGACGCAGTGAGCGTCACGGTTCGGTCGGTCGTCAGTGTCCATTCGGGGGTCTCGTCGTGTTCGGTGACGCTACAGATTGCGCCTTCAGGGATGAGAGGCAAGTCGGTGTAGAAGATGACTCCGGAGGCGCCGGTTGGGGTGAGCGTGTCGGTGGTGATTGTGTGGTCGGCGCTGTAGACGCTTCCACAGTCGATAGTGAAGGTGAAGTCGGCAACGGGGTCGATTGGGTGCGTGGGCGAGACGATGGTCTCTTTGCTCACGATGATTGCGCCGGTGCTGTTTGTTACCTGCACCGCGTTTTCACCGGCGACGATCGTTGTGACCGCGGCGTTCGAGGTGTCGTTCGCTGGTGTGTATGTGGTGAAGAAGCGGGCGTCGCTTGCTTCTTGCACTTCGCACGCTGCGCCAGTTGGGAGATCGGGTATCTCCAGAGGTGCGACCTCGGAGACCTGACCAACCACGGTGTGCACTGCTGTGGTGAACCCGTTGGTGCAGGTGACGGTGATGTCGAACAGTGTGGTGCTGAGGTCGATATCGGATGGGACTCCGAGGAGGACTTTGTTAATGGTCAGGGTGTCGGTAATGCGTTCGTTGGTGAAGGACGCGTCGGCGATTGTTGCTGAGTTTGTGGTGATGGTTGTCGTGAGGCCGCTGGTGTTGGTCCAGCCGGTGGGTGGTGGTTGTTCGGTGACGGTGCATTCGGTGTTTGGTGGGAGCAGGGGTG
>CALKGG010000025.1 GCA_938084885.1 uncultured Acidimicrobiales bacterium | reverse complement strand
TACGCAAGCGAAATCGAAGAGTTCCTGCACTATCGCTCGGTCGATGTCTCGACCATCAAAGAGCTCACGCGTCGTTGGTACCCGAACGTGCTCTCCGGTGCGCCGGAGAAGGGTCTTAGCCATCGTGCCCTCGACGATATTCGCGAGTCGGTCAACGAGCTCGTCTATTACCGGCAGGCCGTGTTCCTGCCAGCCAACGACTAGCTCGAGGTTTCTGCCAGTTCTTCGCTGTCAGCCGTCGCAGTGCCCTCGGTTGCCGATGCAGTCGATGCTTATTCGACAGCTTCGCCAACTGTCGACCGACGGACCTTCGCCGCTACTAGCAAGATGCCAACAATGGCGAGCATGCCGAGCCCTATCGTGCCCGGGTTGCTCGTGAAGAGGTTTGCGACCGAAGCCTGAATCTCTTCAACTCCTTCGATGATGAAGTTGCTGTTGTTCAGCGGATCGCGCTGGAAGTTGCCATAGAACAGCAGGTAGATGCCAGCGACGACGAGCAGCCCACCCGACACCTTGTTGATCTTTGGGAGAAGCGAGCGCATTTTGTTCGCAACGCTGCTGCGTCCCGCAGCCAAGGCCATTGTGAGGAACAAGATGACCGATGCCATGCCGACGGCGTAGGCCAGAAATGCCCAGATCGACGCACCGGGGGTTTCAGCGTTTGCGACCGAGCCAGTGACGGCGATAAGGAAGGGTCCAATCGTGCAGCCGAGCGACACGAGTCCGTAGCTCACGCCGAACAAATACATCGAGCCGACTTCCCGACTGCTGGTACCCATGTTGGCTTTCGGCAGGTTCAACACCGGCTGGAAGCCTCGAAGCATCGCCAAACCAAGTACGAGCACGAGTAGCCCCGAGCCGAGAGTCACGATCCACAGCGAACTCTGCACTGCGCCACGCGCACCACCGCTCAACACCACTTCGAAGAGCACGCCGAACAGTCCAAAGACGGTCACGAAACCCACACTCAACGCAAGGCCAACCTTGGCGCCGCGAATGAGACCCTTGGACATCGATGGGTTCTCGTCGCCGTCGTCGAGGCCGAGGAAATAGGTCAGATACGTCGGGAGCATCGCGAACCCGCACGGGTTAAACGCCGCGATGAGACCAGCTGCGAACGGAAAGACAATCCATTGTGGGAGATCAATCACGGGTGTTCCTCGGTGACGGTATTGGTTCGGAGCAGACGTTTAGGGAAAGAGATTTTCGTTGATCGCATCGGTGAGCGATTCTTCGGTGAGCACGCCGGTGTGCACGTTGGTGACTTCACCATCGGCGCTAATAAAGACGGTGGTGGGCATGCCGAGGCCGCCGAACTGAGCAAAGACATCGCCTGGAGTATCGAGGCCTGTCGGGAACGTCACACCGGTCTCGGCCAACAGCTGAAGTGACAGCTCTGGCTGGTCCTGGACCGACAGCCCTAAGAACTGCACATCGTTGGCGAAGGTTTGGCTGACCGTTTGGAAATCTGGGAGCTCGGCGATGCACGTTGGACACCAGGACGCAAAGAAGTTGAGGACGACCGGACGATCGCCGAACTCTGCGAGCTCAAGCTGCTCGCCGTCGAAACCCTCGTAGGTGAAGTTCACTCGCTCGCCCGAAGACTCCGCAGCGTCGACGCTGCCAGCCTCGACAGGAGCGGAAAGGCCATCGTCGCCGAGGCTGATGGCGTCGTCGCTCCCACTGCATGCGGCCGCAATGAGCGCCATAACGAAAACGAGTGCAGCGAGGCGACGCGATCGACTCCTCGTACTCGTGGAAGTTTGGTTTGGCTGCGACATGTGAGCGTCCTTGTGTTCCGGTTCTGCTTCTAGATCGGATTTGGGGGGATACGACTTGAACCCACAGTCTCGCAGTACACATTCCCACCAACGGCCTGGTCAATTGATTGTTCGCGTTCTTCTTACATGTATGAACACCTGCGTACGCGCCCGGTGTTGACTACATTCACGGGCGTGCATGCAACCTCACCCGAGCCTCCTTCCTCCAAGAGCGCTCCGGGCGCCAGCGAGTTTCTCCCCCTTCCAGAGAACGGACGAGTCTTCTCGACCACCCGACGGGTATCGATCGACGATTGTTCCCCGTCAGGGCGAATGCAGTTCGATGCGATTGCACGATTCCTTCAAGATGTTGGCAACGACGACACCGACGATGCGGGCTTCGGCGCACTTGGATTGGCGTGGGTTGCCCGTCGGGCGCTCATCAACGTTGGTACGGTGGCCCAGTCACGCGAGGAACTCACCCTGTCGACCTGGTGCTCGGGAACTGGTCGGTCTTGGGCTGAGCGACGCACGTCGATCACCGGAGATTCCGGCGCGTCGATCGATGGGGTGACCGTCTGGATTCACCTCGACCCAGCGAGCAGCAGGCCCACCCCGTGGGGTGACGAGTTTGCGAGCACCTACCTGCCCGCAACGAATGGACGCCGGGTCGATGCCCGCCTCAAATTGGCGAAGGCACCCGCGCCAGCGGACCACTGCTCGTCAGCGCCATGGTCATTTCGGGCAACCGATGAAGACGCGTTTGGGCACGTCAACAACACCGCCTACTTGTCAGCCGCTGAAGAGTTCCTTGATCTCGACGGGCCGTGCAGCCTCGAGATCGAATGGCGGACGCCGTGCCGGGCCGGGGATCAACTCACCGCAATCACGTCTCTGCCCGAGGCCCCGGGCCTTGAAGAAACCCTCCATCTCATCGACCACGACGCTTCTGAAACGCGGGCGGTATTCCGGGTACTTCGGGTTGGGTCACATTAAGGGCTGAGTGTTACCCGACTCCAGCCGTCATCGGTGGTTGCCCGATAGCACACTCGGTCGTGGAGACGGCTTGGTTGGCCTTGCCAGAACTCGATCGACCGAGGTTGCACCCGGAAGCCTCCCCAGAACCCCGGACGTTCCACCTCTCGTCCGTCGAAGCGCGCAGTGACCTCGTCGAGCCGTTCGGCGAGCACCCCGCGATCGGCAATCTCCTGGCTCTGTTCGCTAGCCCACGCTCCGAGTTGGCTGCCCCGAGGGCGCTTCGCAAAGTACGCATCTGACTCAGCGCCACTCACCCGCACGCACAATCCCGACACGTGGACCTGACGGTGTTGGCTGGGCCAATAGAACGTCAGGCACGCGACACCGGTGGCATCGAGCGCTCTGCCCTTTGCCGACGAGTAGTTCGTGTAGAAGACGAATCCGCGTTCGTCGAACGCCCGGAGAAGCACTGTTCGTCCGGCCGGCCAACCGTCGCTGTCGACCGTCGAGAGGATCATCGCGTACGGCTCAGGCTCGTCTGATGATTGGGCCTGCTCGAACCACGAGGAGAACTGGGTGATTGGGTCAGCGTGCAGCGACTCGACGTCGATCCCTTCGCTCTCGTAGTTCGTGCGATGGTTGGAGAGATCCATTGTCCTAGTGTCTCACCGCTACGGTGATTGAGATGAGACCCAGCTGGGAACTGCTAGCGATCGCCGTGGGCGGTGGGCTTGGTGCACTTGTTCGATACGGCGTTGGCGAGGCACTACCGGCGACCTTCTTTCCGTGGTCGACGTTCACGGTAAACGTCGTCGGTTGCGCACTGTTGGCCGTTGTTACTGCGCCGACGCGTCCAAAGACCCAGCAGCGCGTCCTCGGAACCGGGTTCTGTGGCGGCCTCACGACCTTCTCGACCTTTACCGTCGAGATTGCAACGCTCACGACCAACGGCGATTCGTCGATCGCGATCATCTACCTGTTGTCATCGCTCGCCGTTGGTTTCGCGGCGTTTGCCGCCGTCAGAACCGTCCTTCAACCGGGCCCCCAAGCTCCACCGCGGCCATCGTGAACCCACGCCGGTGACCACCGTGGTCATTGTTCCGCTCGGCATCATCGTCGCTGGTGCACTCGGTACGCTTCTTCGGGTCGTGGTAACGAATCTCGACGCAGCGTTCAACCGGCAGCTCGTCGGGACGCTATTGGTCAACGTTGTTGGCTCTTTTCTGCTCGCGCTCCTCAGCGCCTCGAACACCGACCTCGCCATCGTCGCCGCGATCGGTGGACTCGGCGCACTCACGACGTTCTCGACCTTCATCGCGCAAGTGGAAGGCATCAGCCGCAAAACCAACACCGAAATCGCTGGCGCCTATGTGCTTGCGTCGATCATCCTTGGGGTCGCCGGCGCACTGCTCGGCCTTGCCATGGGATAGGCCTCGTTGTTTCGGTCGGGCTCGCTCCATTGGCGACAAATCGGTCACATCACTACGTCCTGTTGGACATCGGCCCCCGACAACCCACTAACGTGCATTCATGGCAGCCGCAAATGACCTCTTCGACCCGAACAAGGCCCTCTTCGCCAACGGGCAAGCCCTGACATTCGACGACGTGCTCGTCGTCCCCGGATACAGCGAAGTCCTCCCCGACGCGGTCGATACCACGACGATGATCGGCGACATCGAGCTGCGGATCCCACTTATGTCAGCTGCAATGGACACGGTTACCGAAGCGCCGCTCGCCGTGTCGATGGCCCGAGAGGGCGGCATTGGCGTGCTGCACCGCAACCTGACCCCGGCCGAGCAGGCCCAGCAGGTCGACCTCGTGAAGCGAGCGCAGGCCGGAATGATCTCCAACCCCATCTCGCTCAGCCCCGAGGCCACGCTGAACGATGCCGAGAACCTGATGGCTACGCACAAGATCAGCGGCGTACCGATCTGTGAGGACGACGGCACCCTCGTCGGGATCCTCACCAACCGCGACATTCGCTTCTGTACCGCCGACGAGTTCGACAAGCCCGTCACCACCTTCATGACGAGCAAGAACCTCGTCACCGCAAAGACTGGCACCACACTCGACGATGCAAAGTCTGTGCTCCACGAACACCGTATTGAGAAGCTGCCGCTCGTCGACGACGACGGCATACTCGTCGGCCTCATCACCGTAAAGGACATCGACAAGCGCATTGAAAAGCCGCTCGCAAGCCTCGACTCGGCGGGACGGCTGCGCGTTGGTGCAGCGGTTGGCGTCACCGACGTCGTGGAACGAACTGAACTTCTTGCCAAAGCTGGCGTCGACATGCTGGTGATCGACACCGCTCACGGTCATACCGCAGGGGTGATCGACGCGGTTCGGACCATCAAAAAGGGCTGGCCCGAAATCGTCGTTGTCGGCGGCAATGTCGTCACCGCCGAAGGGGTCGAAGCACTCGTCGATGCAGGTGCCGATGCGGTCAAGGTTGGGGTCGGCGCGGGAAGCATCTGCACCACTCGGATCGTCGCTGGGGCCGGCATGCCACAGATGAGCGCAATCTACGAGTGCGCTCAGGCAGCCAAAGACCTCCACGTGCCGATCATCGCTGACGGCGGAGTCGTCACTTCGGGCGACATCGTCAAATGTTTCGCTGGCGGAGCTCACGCCGTGATGGTCGGCAACCTACTGGCTGGCACCGATGAAGCCCCCGGCGAACTCGAACTCGTCGATGGCGCAATGTGGAAGACCTACCGGGGCATGGGCTCGGCCGGCGCCATGCGCGGGCGCGCCGCCGACCGATACGGATCGGGGCAGGCCCCCGGTAAGCACGTTGCCGAGGGCGTCGAGGCGCGGGTCCGCTATGCCGGTTCGATTTCGGACCTCATTGGCCAGATGGCCGGAGGCCTCCGTTCGGGAATGGGCTATGCGGGCGCGGCGAACATCAGCGAACTTCGAACCCGCAGCCGCCTCGTACGAATCACGCAGTCCGGCCTGCGCGAAAGCCACCCCCACGACGTCGCCGTGATGCGCGACGAATAGTCTCGTTGCCGACGGACGCCTCGCCTCGTTCAAGGCCACGGCACGGGACGGTAGTCTTTCGGGGTGATCAATCTTCGACTACTCGACGACGAAACCTACCGTGCTGGGGCGATCCTCAAGGGCGCAACCTCTGAGCAACTCGATGAGCTGGCATCTGCCGAAGAGCTTCGCCGCACGATGCTTACCGAAGTGGAGAATCTTCGAAGCCAATCGAACGCAGTTTCCAAAGAGATCGGCCAGGCGTCCCCCGAGGATCGTCCCGCGAAAATCGACGCAGCGAACGTCCTCAAGACCGAGCTGAAAGAGAAAGAGGCGGCCTTGAGCGTGCAGCAAGCAGCCGTCGATGCGCTCGTGTTGCACATTCCGAACCCTGCACACGAATCGGTTCCTGGCGGCGGCGAAGAAGACTTCGAGCTCGTCATCACTGTTGGCGCGCAGGCCCCTCCACCGCCCATGGATCATGGCGAGTTCGGTGCATCACTCGGCTGGGTCAACACCGAGAAGGGCGCCGAAGTCAGTGGTTCACGCTTTGCGTACCTCCAGCGGGAGGCCGTGCTGCTCGAGTTTGCGCTCGTTCAGTGGGTGATGCAGAAGCTGGTGGCCCGTGGGTTCATCCCGACGGTTCCACCGGTGCTGGTTCGCGAGCAAATGATGATCGACGCGGGTTTCTTCCCGACCGATGAGAACCAGGTGTACGCCGTCACCGAGGATGAGCTGTATCTGGTTGGCACGTCCGAGGTTCCCCTCGCTGGTCTGCATCGGGGCGATCGCCTCGATCTCGCCGACCTTCCGCTGCGCTACGCAGGATTCTCGTCGTGCTTTCGGCGCGAGGCTGGCACCTACGGCAAGGACACGACCGGGATCTTCCGGGTGCATCAGTTCGACAAGGTCGAGATGTTCATTTGGAGTGATCCGGCGAAGTCGTGGGATGAGCACGAGCTGTTGCTTGAGATCGAACGGGAGATTCTCGATGATCTGGCCCTCCCCTACCGCGTCATTAACGTTGCGGCTGGAGATCTGGGCAACCCGGCGGCCAAGAAGTATGACTGCGAGGTGTGGCTGCCAAGCGAAGGCGCATACCGCGAGCTCACGTCATGTTCGAACTACACCGACTATTCCGCACGCCGCCTCGGTACGCGGGCCAAGGGCGAGTCGGGAACTGAGTTTGTGCACACGCTCAACGGCACCGCGTGCGCTGTTGGACGAATGCTGTTGTTCCTCATGGAGCATTACCAGCAGGCTGACGGCTCCTTTGCCGTCCCCGACGTGTTGCAACCATTTTGCGGCTTCACCACCGTCGGCGCACGCAACTAACCACCCGCTACCGGCCGATTTGGGGTCAGACCCCAAAAGTGTCGGTAGCGCCCGTTTTGCAACCATTTTGCGGCTTCACCACCGTCGACGCACGCAACTGATCACCGCTACCGGTGGATTTGGGGTCAGACCCCAAATCCACCGGTAGGTTCGGCGGGGACGGAGGGATCGAAGCGCGGATCGACCTCGCCGGGCTCCAGCGGAATGATGATCAAATCGATCGCGCTCCACAACGTCTTGGAGATGGGATAGAAGACAAATGCGGTGATCACTGCCACCGACGCAGTGATGATCGATAGCCGCCCTACCGGCAATGGTTCGCCGGCGGTGACCACCAGGCCAATGATCAACGTCGCCAAGATGACACCGAACGTCACGATGGTGTTCATCCCGACGCCGCCAACGAAATGCCCTTCCTTGCGTTCGATCGGGAAATTGCATCGAGGACACCGGTCCTCGATCGTTAGCCATCGGCGGCTGAGGCGCCACTTGCCACACACTCCGCACGCCCCAATTGAGCCGCGAAGAAGGATCTTGAGCTTCGAAGGATGAGGCTGACGTGCGGGCACATTTCTACGTTAGGGCCCGGTCACTGGATCAGGACGACTCGACGGGTAACCGCTTACGCACCTTCTTGAGCACATCGATCGCTCTCGAGCGGGACTCGAACGCCTTTCGGGTTACCGGCCCGCTGAGTTGCGATGACCCCTGCTCCCACCAGTGACGATAGGGCTGAGGACGTACTGCGTCGAAAAGGCCACGCGCCCGGGCGATTGGATGACGATAGGACTGATCGCCCCAACCATCCTCGAAGGGATACGCGCCCCACACTCGAGCTTCGTTCGTAGTTGGAGAGTTCCAGAACAATTTGAAGACATCGAGAATCGCTGGACGGAGATCGATTCCTATGCTCCCAATAAGATCGGGGCTGAGGAGCAACTCGTCGGCGACTCGACACACCGTGTCGCGAACGACTGGTAGCCCCCACTCGACAACCGGATCGTTTCCGTGTTCGTCGAACCGTGGAACGACGACGCCATCGACGTCGTCATAGCCAATAACCGAACCATGGTCAGCAGTACATGCGAGCTCGACCATCGTCAGAAGCCCTGGGGTACGCAAGAATCCGAGTCGCTCATCTTCGTTGCGAACATAGGTCAGGGGCAGCCCATAACCGGCGTCGGCGATCTTTGACCGGAGACCGAAGTAGAAGCCGAGTGGAGGCTCCTGCCCGACCGAGCCAAGGATTGCGCCCAGCGAATTGAACAACGTCGCGCCCGTGCCAAGATCGACGAAACCGATCTTGTTGTCGGTCACCGCTCCGACGCTCTCAAGGTAGGCGAGCACCAGCTCACGCGACGTCTTTGCACGGTCCCGGACCGCCCGCGAGATGTCGGGGTCTTCACAGATCAGCGCCCGCAGCTGCAACGGCTGGTCATGGACGAGTTGACGACCCCACGTTGCGCGATGGAACCCGGCGCGTGCCAATGGCAACGAAATCTCTTCGGGTGCAACCCCGAGTCGAGCGAACGCGTCTCGAAGAGTCATCGCAACATCGCCAGTGTCAGGAATAACCGAGGTCAGGCGCTCGACATCGATCTCGGTCAAGCCACCCAACGTCCATGCTTGTCGGCTTCCGTAAACGTAGGTGATCTTGCCCGCATAGCCGACCTTTGGGGCCAAGATCCGGGCCACGTCGCAAAGGAGCTGTCCGTCGCGTGCAACAAAGAACAACTCGGCGAGGTTTTCCTTCTGTGCGACCTCGAGGGTCCACAACAGGTTCCCGATAACGAAAGGCGCAACGACACCAGCGGCAACATCGACCAACGCAGGGTCGGCATCGTTGGTCGAATCCAATCGCGCAAGGCGGCTTGCGCCCGCAAGCGCCGAGCTCAGACCGTCGGTGGAGTCGCGATGACGCTCGAGCATCGACTCGTAACGGTTCGGGTTGTTTGCCTCGAGCACCAGTGTGGATAGGCCGGACTTGCGGGCAGTCTTGCCGTCGCTGCGTGCGTCGTTTCCAATGTGATGTACGTCGGTTGGCTCTGCTCCGATTTCGGAAAGCACGAGCGGCCACAAGCGACCAGAAGCTTTCGAGGCTTCCCGCTCGTTTGACACGATGAGCGTGTCACCGAGGAGAAAGAGGTCGTTCTCACGCAGACGTTGTTCGAGATAGTCCGACGGCAGGTACATATCGGAGACGTACACGATTCGCTGACCGCGAGCACGAGCCTGACGCACACGACGTTGGCCATCGGCGAGCCCCACCAACAACTCGGACTCGAGCTGGAGCTCTTCAACATAGAGCTCGCTGCGCTTCTTCACAGACCAGTGCAACGCGTTGGCGAGCTCGCAGTAGATGTCCTTCAAACTCACTGACGAGTCGAGTCCACCCGAGTTGCGAAACGTTCGCACCTCGGCCTCTTCGCGTGCCTTGGCAAATGCGTGCGCCGAGCATTCGATCTTGCCGGCCGAGTGCAGGCGCCGTCCAAGAAGAAGGAATGCAGAGCGTGGGTCGGCGACCCGTCGCGTTAATACCGTGTCAAAGATGTCAAAGGATGCGAAACCACCGCCATGGTTCGTCTCCGTTCCGCCGTTGTCCATACCCGCTCCCATGTTGTTTCTCGTCTGCAGACTATATGAGTAATGCCACGAATAGTGGCAAGTTGGAACACTGCAGGCGTGGATGTTCACGCTGCGTGCATACTTCGCAACTTTCACCCTGGCCAACGGGCGTCGCGTCTAGTCGCTAAAACGGCGGGCACCGACGCTGCAACGCCGGAGTTTAGGGCTCGATCGTTGAGGGTTCGATCGTTGAGGGCTCGGTCCGCTTGAACTCGTTTGCAACCTCGTCGTAGGTCAGCGGTCGGACGATGTGCTTTTCGAAGTCAGCAGCACGTTCCTTCGCGGCGTATCCAAAGAACTTGATACCGATCATCACCCAGAGGAAGAAGCCACCGAGGACCTTCATTATGAAACCAGCCATCTGCTGATCATTGACGGCGCTGATGCCCCACAGACGTTCGACCGTGTCGTACGCGGGATACACGGGGTTATCGGCAAAGGTCAGCCAACCGGCGGGCACCGTCGGGATAATCGACATGAGGAACAGGTAGATGACCTGCGCTGGGACCTTGAGGCGAAGTTCCGGCAACGGTCCAAGCACCGGCAGCCACATGAGCAGCGCCGAGCTGAACATCACAAGATGGATTCCGTAGTGGAACGGTCCACTGTCAAAGGACAACTGGACGATGCCATTCCAGTGCGTCAGTGCCGCAAGAAGGTTGAAGATCACGCCGGCAACGACGGGCTTTGCGAGTTTGCCGATCCACGTTCTCCCCTGGTCGCCCCCGCCAAGGATGAGTCGAGCCAACCACTCGGGCGTCGCCTGCAAGAACAAGATCGGGATGAAGAAGGTGATCATCAGGTGCTGGAACATATGCACCGAGTACAGGTACTGCTCGGCAATGTCGTGCATTGGCCAGTCGGCCGCAATGGCTAAGGTGACGACCGCGGCAGCAAAGAACCGCTTCTGGCGAACGCTGACGATCTCGAGACGGTTGCCTTCAGAGTCGACGGACTCCGAGGTTACGACCTTCGGTCCAATGACGCGGATCGCGTAGAAGCCCAGACCAACAATTCCGAGCACCAGAACCCATACCTCGGGGTGCGGCTGGTACTGCCAGGGGTTGATCTGCGCGAGGAGCACAGCTAACTGATCCCGCCGGGTAGCCCCTGATCTTCGAGTCCATCGTTCCAGAATGAGAATTCGAACGCGGACAACATGATGAAGTACACCACCAGGGCGAGCACAAGTCCGAAGACGAATAGCTGCGTAAGGATCGGGTTATCGAACTTGAGGTGCATGAAATAGGCACCGACGATCCAGAATTTGATGATCATCAACGCGACGAGCGCGATCTTCACGCTGCCGAGACCAAAGTTGTCGCCAATCCAGTCCTCGAGGACGAACAGGCCAACCTCGACGGCGGTGAGAAACGCCAGACCCAAGGCAATCAGCACGTAGCTGCTATCACTTGGGTGGTCGTCGTGATGATCGTCGACAACGTGGTCGTGTGCGACGTCGGTGTTTTCAGTGACTGACATTTCGATTTCTCCCTATCCGATTGGGATGAGGTAGATGACGGTGAAGATGATGACCCAGACAATGTCGACAAAGTGCCAGTAGAGGCCTACGAGTTCGACGGCCTCGCTCTTCTCTTTGCCAAGGCCGCTGTTTCGGGTTCCAAAGACCGTTCCCATGAGCAGCAGAATGCCGACGCTCACGTGAACACCGTGGAATCCGGTGAGCGTGAAGAACGCTGACGTCCACGTGTTGGTGGAGTACTGCAAGCCCTCTGCGCTGAAGATGGTGAACTCGTAGACCTGGCCACCAATGAACACCATGCCGAGGAAGGCCGTCGTAAGGAGCCAGATGCGTCCGTTTCGTTCGTCACCGCGCTTGACAGCCGAAAGCGCAAGCACCATCGTCAGCGAGCTCATCAAGAGCACGAACGAGCTCAGTGATGTAAACGGAATGTCGAAGACATCGGCTGGCTCGGTGAACACGGTGCCGTCGGAGATGTTCGTGCGGTAGAGCAAGAACGTTGAGATCAGCGCACCAAAGAGCAGGCAATCCGACGACAAGAACAGCCACATGGCCATCTTGTTGTTGCTCATGCCGTAGTTAGTCTCGTGCTCCTCGTGACCGTGATCAGCCCCGTGGCCCACTGCAACCGTTGCGCTAGCCATTCGTGGCCTCCGTTTCAGGTGCGCCGGCACCGACACCTACGAGTTCACCCTCGTCATCTCCGGCAGCGAGCTCGTCCGGAGCATCACCGTGGTCGTCGTGGCCGTGGTCGTCGTGAGCGGCGTTGGGATCGTCAGGATGTTCGAAGATCCAACCGACCATCGAGTACACCAAGAGCATGCCACCGGGGATGCACAGCCAGAGGCTGTAGATCAGGCCGTAGCTGATAATCGGCATGCTGAGAGCCAGCAGGATCGGGAAGTAGCTCGGCGACGGAAGGTGAACGTTGGTGTTCGAGCCGTCTTGTGCAACCTCTTCAGCTGTGGCCTTGCGGACAACGTTGCCTTCGGTGTCGTAGCCGTACTTGCGATGCCAGAACTCGTCAGGTGCATCGACGGTGATCTCTTCGTCGAAGTTGTGGATTGGTGTCGGCGAGGCGGTCATCCACTCGAGGCTGCGTGCGTCCCATGGATCTGGTCCGGGGTTTGGCTTTCCGGCGGCGATCCACTGCCTGCGGCTCACTGCAACGTTCACGAAGAAGAAGGCAATGCCAAGGGCAATGATGAATGCACCGACGGTTGCAACCAGGTTCCAGAATTCGAAGCCGAAGCCGGCGTCGTAGGTATCGATACGACGACTCATGCCTTGGAGCCCAAGGATGTGCATTGGACCGAAGGTCACGTTGAAGCCAACGATCTGGAGCCAGAAGTTGGTCTTGCCGAGTTTCTCGTTGAGCTTGTACCCAAACATCTTCGGCCACCAGAAGTAGAAGCCGGAGAAGAAGCCGAGCAGCGTGCCACCGAAGATGACGTAGTGGAAGTGCGCAACGATGTAGTAGGTGTCGGTTTGCTGGGTGTCAGCAGGTGCAATCGAGTGGGTGACGCCGGAGAGTCCGCCGATGGTGAACATCGAGACGACGCCGACAGCGAACAGCATCGCGGTGTTGAAGCGCAGTTTTCCGCCCCAGATCGTGGCGAGCCAGTTGAGGATCTTCACGCCGGTTGGTACTGCGATGAACATGGTCGACAGCGAGAACGCAGCAACCGAGATCGGTCCGATTCCCGACACGAACATGTGGTGAGCCCACACGCCCCAACCCATGAACCCAATGGCAACGCCGGAGGCGACCATGAAGCTGTAGCCAAAGATTGGCTTGCGGGAGAAGACGGGAATGACCTCGGACACGATGCCGAAGCTTGGAAGGATGAGGATGTACACCTCTGGGTGACCAAAGATCCAGAAGAGGTGCTGCCACAGGAGTGGGTCGGCGCCGGCTTCGGTGTTGAAGAAGTTGGCGTCGAAGAGGCGATCGAAGGTGAGTTCGAAGAGCGCCACCGAGATGACGGGGACTGCAAAGAGCAGCAAGAACTGCACGACGAGGTTCATCCACGTGAAGATCGGCATCCGCATGAGGGTCATGCCCTTCGGGCGCATGTTCAGCACGGTGGTGATCAGGTTGATTGCGCCGACGAGCGAGGCAACACCGGTGATCTGCAGGCCGAGTGCGTAGAAGTCGATGCCGTGCGATGGCGAGAACGTCACGGTCGAGTTCGGTGCGTAGTTGAACCAGCCGCCATCGGCGCCGCCACCGAGGAGCCACGCCGAGTTGAGGAACAGCCCGCCAAAGAGGAAGACCCAGAAGCTCAGGGCATTGAGGCGAGGGAACGCCACATCTCGAGCGCCGATCTGCAATGGCAGCAGGTAGTTCGCGAAGGCTGCGCCCATCGGCATTGCGACGAGGAAGATCATCGTGACGCCGTGCATCGTGAAGACCTGGTTGTAGACCTCAGGTGACAGCAGTGTGCCGTTCGGGGTTGCAAGCTGGAGGCGAATGAGCAGTGCTTCTGCGCCACCAATGACGAAGAAGAACATGGCGGCAGCGCCGTACATGATGCCGATCTTCTTGTGATCAACAGTGGTGAGCCAGTCGCGCCACGTTCCAGATTCCTGCGGCCGTGTGATCGAGCCGAGCGGACGGTCTACGGTCTCCACCGCATCGTCGCCGGCGCCGATAGCCAGTGGTCGGTCAATGATTGCCATTACTCGACTCCCGTTTCTTCGATGATGAACTCGAACATCTCAAACTCGCCCTCTTGCGGCGCCGTCATTTCGAGTAGCGACACAAGATCGTCTACCTCTTCGGTGGTGAGCCCAAGGTTTGGCATACCACGAAGGCGGCTGTCGGTCTCGCTCACTGGTTCGGTGAAGTTCGCCTTGATCGACGCAGGGTCACGAAGCCATTGGGCGATGTCGTTCCGGTTGAACTCACCCGTGTCGGTCTCGTAGACGTTGCGGATTCCGCCAGCGAAAGTGGTCCGGGTTGCGAAGTGTGTCAGGTTTGGTGCTGCGCCAGAGACGAGCTGTTCTTCGGGGCGAGCAACAATGCCGTCGGTGACGCCGTCGAGCACGTGACACGATGCGCACTTGGTACGGAAGGTGTCGATTGCACGCTGTTCGGCGTTCGCTGGTGGAACAGTGGCGCCTGCTTCGAGCTCGGCGACATAGGCGGCGGTCTCCGGCGAGAGTTCAAGGCCTTGCATCTGTGCGGTGACCCACTCTTGGAACTCAGCTTCGGGAAGTGCCACGACCTGCATACGCATGCGCGAGTGGGAAAGACCGCAGAATTCGGTGCATTGGCCAAAGTACACGCCTGGCTCGTCGGCTTGGATCTTCCAAGGTGCGCTTTGGCGACCGGGGACAGCATCACGCTTGCCATTCAGCGACGGAATCCAGTGCGAGTGGATGACGTCGCGGCTGGTGATCTCGAGTTCGATCTCCATGCCGACCGGAATGACCATCTGGGTTGCGGTGGTGATGTCGGCGTTGGGGAGCGTTTCGACTCGCTGTGCAACGAGATCGACATCGCCGAAGTGGTACTGGTATTCCCACCACCACTGCTGGCCAACAACGACAATTTCTGGTTCCCATTCGACCGTGGTTGCTCCGCCAGCGCCGTCGGCGACGTCCAACGTGATGGGGTTTTCCGAGTTGCTATTGAGGCTTTGGTGCAAACCAATCGTGAAGATTGCGATGATGGCGAGAAGAATTGCGGGCGCTGCGGTCCAGGCGATCTCGAGGGTGTTGTTGTGTGAGATCTGCTCGGGGAACTCGTCGTCTTCGTAGTCTTCTGTCTTGATGCGAAAGTTCTTCCACGCATACAGCGTGACGCCGAGAACGGCGAAGAAGACGGCATACGCAATCCAAAGCACCCACCGAAGGAAGCTCTCAATATCGCGAGCTTCGGGGCCCTGAAGGTTGTCGCCGCGGGTGTCGAGCGGTGCGTTGTCGGCGCACGCTGCCAGAACGAATGCTGCCGTCAGCAGCGCAAGGAATCTGACGACCTTGCGAGTTGACGGTGTGAGACGGTTCATCAAGCTTTCCTTCGGCACAAATCGAGGTAAACGAATACTTTGTGAAACTTTTCCCAAGCGTAGTCGGGACTTTGGTTCGGAGGCGTGCTCAGAGAAGCTCACGATTCGGCCTCAACAGCCTCTTCGCCTGACGCTTCCTCTTCGTGAGCTTCCTCTTCTCCACGATGTTCTTCGATGACGCGTGTGCCAGACACTGCACCCCAAACGCCACCGATGAGGATGCCAGCGAGCACCACACCAGCGACGCTCGTGAGGACATTCTTAGAAACTGTTGGCCCCTGAGCTGCGAAAATGCCAATGCCGAGAATAATGACCGATACGACGCCGCCGACAACGACTGCTCCAAGCTCGGATGTGGCGAGCAGGATGCGGCTCACCGCAATCACGACGACGCCTGCGGCCATAAGACCGAGGAGCGGAATTTCGAATGGGCCCATGATCTGGCTGCGGAGCGCCTCGTTGGCTTTGGGGTCGCCCGTTGCGCGGTCGGCCCAAGCAGTCATCGTCCATTCGAATGCGACGATTGCGAGCACGACCAGGCCAACGCCGGTGATGGCGGCGTTGACCGCAATGCCAACAGCGAGGAAGGTGACACCAATTCCGGCGACCATTGGCCAGATCGATGCGGCGACCGGGCGCTGACCAACGGGGGCAACCGCACGACCCATCGAGGCCGCAACCGCAGTGGCGTCGGCATCGCGGAACACGGTGAGCAGTCCGCCGACGATGATCGACACGAAGGCGACGCCCACGAGCACGACGTAGCTGACGTAGTCGCCAATGCCGCCCTTGTAACCAGCGCTGATGGGGCCAACGACGGTGCCACCGCTCGTATAGCCACCAATGGCGGCGGCGGTGAGAGCAGCGACGGCGATGCCGGCGTAGAGCTTTAGTCCTGTTGGGATCATGTCAGGCTCACTTCGTAATGGTGATGAGGTACCAGATTGGGTGGTACAAAATCACCGTTGCGTACCAGAAGATTGCGGCGGCTTCGATGCCGTCAGCGTTCTTTGAGTTGAACTGTCCTGCGAGCGCTCGCATGAACATGAGGAAGACGAAGGCAATCGCTGCGCCAAGCAGAATGATGTAGCTGCCGTAGAGCGTGAAGAGCAACGTTGCAGGGGTTGACCGGTCGACGGGAAGGCCGAAGTCGCCAATGGCAAAGGCCATTTGATTGATGACCGCGGCACCCATCAACATCGTGAGCGTAAGCGCCGCATAGGCGTTGCGTCGATCGTCGTTGCGGAATGCCTGGACAGCCCACGAGATTGTCATGACCGAGATCCACGTGGTGAACATCATCATCGTGCCCGGGGCGATTTGCACGGCGCCCTCGGGGAACCACAGATTGCCGCCGAGGAGGCTTTCGATCTTGAGCTCGTTGTTCTGACGGATCGAGATGTAGACGCTGAACAGGCCAACGAACAACATGATCACCGCTGCAGACACAAACGCGGTGCCTACGACGAGGGTTCGATTGCGTGACAGTTCTGCTGCTGGCGGTGCAGTGACTGCTTGTCCGGCCATCAGTTGACCTCCCCGATCTCGTCGAGCATTGGTTCAGGCGAGCGGACCACGCCAACCGGTTCGACAAAGTTGCCAACAGGTGGTGGGGAGGGCGCTGCCCATTCGAGTGTGTGTCCGCCCCATGGATCGTCGGAAAGTGTTTCCTTGCTGGTGATAGCGGCAAGGACCGAACCAATGGTGGCGAGCGCGCCTGCAGCCATCAGTGCAAGACCCGCGGTGGACACGACGTTCATGGTGCCGATGAGACCGTCGACCTCGTCGACGAATCGGATGTCGTCGGCCTGGCCATCGAAGGCAGAGACGAGGTTGCCAAGCCCGGCAGCCAAACCGCCAGCAAAGATGGCGAGTGCGCCTAGGACAGCGAGTGGTTCAACAGCGAACCCGCCGAAGATCTTGGGGGCCCAGTGCACGAGCGCACCAATCGAGGAGGCCATTGCCGAGGCGACGACCAGAACAAGGATTCCGGTCGATGACGACAGCAGGACGCCGTCAGATTCGAGAGCGCTCCAGCTCGGATCGACCCCGATGAGTTCGAGAAGGCCAGCGAGCACTCGCACCTCGCCTGCAATGGTTGCTGCGAGCAAGATGAGGGCGCCCATCACCGCTCCTGTCAATGCACCGCCTGGCTTTGGAGCAGAGCCACGTCGAATCTGATCCATTGCGCCGCTAAAGGCACCGAAGGCGGGGAGGAAGATGAGTAGGCCAAAGAGGATGTAGAGCAGTTCTTCGTAGATGAAGTTGCCGTCGACAAAGGCCGGATCGGCGCCCTTGGACCAGAAGCTCTGTGCCCATGCACCAAACGACAGTACGCCGAAGACACCAATCAGGCCCAAGAGGACCGGACGTCCAGCCTGGCGACTCTTGGTTTGGACCGGAAGGATGTCGGCGAGGATGCCAAGGACGGGAATGGCGTAGGCGAAGACCTGTGGTTGTGACCATGCCCATTCGAGTCGGGGCCACAGAAGGTCGGGGTCGCCGAGGTCGATGAAGGGACGGCCTTGAAGGTCGACGTAGGCAATGATCATGTTCGAGATCAGGACCGGTAGTGAAAGCAGCCAGATCGAGGTCGCAACGAGCATCGACCATGAGAAGGCGGGGACCTCGATGAGCGTCATTCCGGTTGGTCGCAGCGCCACGATCGTCGTTGCGATCGATACCGAAGCCCCGAGTAGCGCAATGATCATGAAGCTGAGCGACGTCATGGTGAGCAGCGTCGACTGTTGGCTCGTGGTTTGTGCTGGCCCAAGACCACCGTCGGCAAGGAAGGAGACAACGTGGACGATCGACGCGAAGAGCCATCCCCAGAACGAGGCGGCGGCGAGTCGAGGAAACGCAATAGCTGCCGAGCCGACCTGCAACGGGCTGATGACGGTGGCGAGTCCGATGAACATCGGCACGACCACCATGAAGATGATGCCGGTTCGGAACAGCACCCAGCTTTGGAACGCCCGACTGATGCTGCCCCAAATTTGTGGGTCGGCGGAGATGCGTTCGATGTTGTTGACAACACCAAGTGCAGCGAGCGCCACAAAGAAAAGGAGCGACATGGCAATCCACATGCGACCGACGTCTTTGTGGTCGTTCGATGCAATGAGGCGGTAGAGACCGTCACCGGTTGCGACCGCCGTCTCCGCCTCTTGGGATTCGCCGATGTCTTCGTGTGCCTCTACGGCCGTTTCGGTTGCTGTCATCGAGAAAGATTCACCTTGAACGTGTGGTCGCGCACCGACCAAAGGGACCCCCGAATGTTACGGGAATTTTTGCTTCGACCGGCGCTTTATTCCGATTCAGACAATAGTTCTCGCGCGGTTCTCTAACCAACGTCCAGACGGGAGACCGACGTCACACGTCTGAAGCGCCTGTCGATCGTGTTCGTCGAACCGCAATTCTGTCCACGGATACACGCTTTCCGCGCGTGTTTCGACCACTTCTCGCGCGAGACGCGACCGAGAATCCCGAACTTAGGCGACTGGGATGACGAGCGAGTCGACACCCATCGCAATGAAAAGCACCGAAAGGTAAGTGATCGAGAAGGTGAAGACCTTCATTGCCCGCTTCGGGGTTGGGTCCCGGAGCAGTTGCACGGCGTAGAGCGTAAAGATCGCTCCGGCAATGACCGCAACCGAGGTGTAGATCCAACCCATCGACGCGATCGGCGTGAAGGCAATGGACAATGCCCACACCGCAAGGGTGTAGGCCAAGATCTGCTTTGAGGTGTTCTCGAGCGTGGCAACCGACGGCAGCATTGGCACATTGGCAGCCGAGTAGTCCTCTTTGTACTTCACAGCGAGCGCCCAAAAGTGTGGTGGCGTCCACAAGAAGATGATGCCGAAGAGAACGATTGGTTCCCATGCAACAGTGTTGGTGACCGCAGCCCATCCAACGAGCACCGGCATGCATCCGGCTGCTCCGCCAATCACGATGTTTTGGGTGGAGGTGCGCTTCAGCCAGAGCGTGTACACAAAGATGTAGAAGGCCGCTGCGGACAGGGCGAACACTGCCGAGAGCACGTTGACGAAGGCGGTGAGCCACACAAACGCAATTACGAGCAACGCAACCGAGAAGATCAGTGCATTCCGTGGTTCGATCTCGCCGGTTGCAAGTGGGCGACCCTTGGTTCGGTTCATGATCTTGTCGATGTCTCGATCGACGTACATGTTGACCGAATTCGCTCCACCAGCGGCGAACGTGCCGCCGATCACGGTCGCGACCATGAGCCATACGCTGGGCCATCCGCGCTCAGCGACGATCATCGTTGGCACTGTAGTAATCAGCAAAAGTTCGATGATTCGAGGCTTGGTGAGCGCAACATAGGCCGCAAGCGTTGAACGAGAGGACGCCACGGGCGCAACAGTTGTCACGTTCGACAGGTTACGGCCGGTTCCGTTGTTTATGCCAACGCCATCGGGCGTATCGTTGTCACATGTCGAAATTCTTGACTCCCGGTAAGAACGCCGGCTTCGAGGATGACCGTTCCGAGCGAGCAGCAACGGGCGCGCCCCACGTAATCGTCTGGGGTAAGCAGCTCAGCTTCTGGACTCGCTTCGCGCTCGTGTGGTTGATGGCCATCACCGTCACCGGAGCTGCGGTTCGATTGACTGGTTCGGGCTTGGGCTGCACCGACTGGCCCACCTGTTCGGTGAACACCGAGCTCGAAGCTCCGGGCTTCCACTCGGCGGTCGAGTTCGGCAACCGGATGATCTCTGGTCTTGCGATCATTCCCGTGATCGCCGCGTGGGTCGGCGCCCGCCGTGATCGCCGCGATTTGTTGGGTCTTGTCTACGCCATGGTCTTTGGTTTCATCGGGCAAGTGCTGCTCGGCATGTTGGTGACCCGCACCGAGCTCGACCCCAGGGTCGTCATTGGCCACTTCTTGCTTTCGATCGTCCTGATTTGGCTGGGGGTGATGATGGACTATCGGGCCCGCCATCCTCGTCAGGCTGGCGCCCGTCCGCCTGCGCAATCTGCACGTGAGCTGAAACGTCGCCTTCTCTCGCGAGCGCTGTTTCTGTCGGCAACGGCGGTCATCGTGGTCGGCACGTTCGTCACCGGTTCTGGCCCGCACACTGGCAGCGAGGCATCGGGTGAGCCCATCCCCCGCTTGGGCTTCGACATTCGTGAGATCAGCCGCATCCACTCAATTCTTGGCTGGGTGCTCGTGGTGCTGATCGTCGTGGGCATGTGGAAGGCCCGGAGTGCCACGGGTAATTCGTCGTGGTCGATGCTCGATCAGGTGTGGTTCGGCCGCATTGGAACGTTGGCGCTTATTCAGGGAGCGATTGGCTATATCCAGTACGGCATCGGCGTGCCCGTCGGCCTGGTGGCGGTGCACATTGCGGGCTCGGTCCTCTTGTGGACCGCGGTTACCTGGTACGCAATGGTTGCGGCTGATCCGCTCGCCGATGGCGTGACGACTAGCCCGACCTCCGAACTGGTCTCCTGAAAAGGACGCCACCTCGAACTCCGTGAGCGCCATGCCTGTCTCAACTACTCCTCTCAAAGCAACCTCTCCTCTCGAAGTTGCCGAACCCGACATTGATGTCAGTGTCGAGGTTCGTCCGGACATGCCCTGGGTCGTGCTTGTCTGGAACGATCCAATCAACTTGATGTCCTATGTCACGTTCGTGTTGCAGAAGTTGTTTGGGTATAGCGAAGCAAAGGCGACCGAGTTGATGCTTGACGTGCACCACAAGGGTCGTGCCGTGGTGTCGAGCGGGCCGAAGGAGAAAGCCGAGGCCGACGTGGCTCGCCTCCATGAGCATGGCTTGTGGGCAACGATGCAAAAAGATGGTTCGTTTGATGTTTAGGCGAATGTTCAAGTTGAGCAACGGGGAGATCGTCGTCAGGCTCGACGACACGCTTCGCGAATTGCTGCGTCATGTCACCGAAGAACTTCGAGAGCTTCTGCTTCTCGACGAGGTCGACGAGGTGAAACGGCTCTATCCGACGGCCTATCCCGACGACGAAGAGCTCGAGGCTGGCTACCGCGAGATGGTTCACGATCAGCTGCTTATGCAACGTCTCGACGGCATAGACAAGGTGCAGGCGACGCTTGACGCAGAGTCGATAAGTATCGAGACGGCGGACTTTTGGATGAGCACGATCAACCAATGTCGTCTCGTCCTTGGCACGCGACTCGATGTTGGTGAGGAAGAGTCCGACATCGACCAAGACGATCCCGATGCGCAAGCAAAGGTGATCTACCAGGTGTTGTCTCACATGCTCGAAGAACTCACCAGGGCCAGAATCGGATCGCTATAAGCAGGAGCGGAAGTCGCCAAGGCGACTGTGTGCGTGAGGGAACCGCTAGAGCGTTTTTGTCGAGGCGAAGCCGATGACGAAAAGGCGGGTTTGCGGAAGTCGCCAAGGCGACTGACGCAATACGCACCCCCAATCATCTGGAATTGGAACCAGGTCTGGTCATGGATGGAATCGATCGAACCTCTTGCCCCAATCATTGAACGTGCTGTTGGATCCAGTGATTTAGCTCGAAATCAGGAGCGTTCGGACTTTGGTAGTGACTCCCCAAGTGGATTAGGACTGGAGAAGAGGCGATGACAGAACCCGACAAGAACCGACGACTAGAGCTGTTGACAACAACTCCAGCACAGGACCTAGCAATCGAGGTCCTGATCACGGGTGGGACCACTTTCAATGCTTCAGAAGCGGCCAACGTAAGCAGACAAACGATCTCCCTCTGGCGAAACCACCACCCCGGCTTCAAGGCTGCGCTGAATTCCCGACGTCGGGAGCTGTTGGCCGAACGTGCTGACCGAGTCCGGGATCTCGACACACAAGCTCTCGCCGTTATGGCAGAGGCAATCGATGCTGGCGATCGAGCAATGGCACTCGCTTGGGTAAAGACTCGACACTTGCACCTCGTCAACGTGACAGATGTTGGTCACACACGAGCTGAAGCGATTTTGAACACTGAAGCAAACAAGCTCCGAGATCGTCCCGAGCATGTTGGCTCACTCCACTCGATACTCGATGACACAAACGACAGGTATTCAATTACGAGGGGTAAGGCTCGTGACTTGGCAGAGGCTGAACTCGTAGAAATTCTCGAAGAGGCAACCGACGATAACTAGTCACGCAATACTGGACCATGCCAACAACTACGACACTTTGGAGACCAGTCGGGCAACCCGAGCTGGACCTCATCGAAGCCTCGGGATGGTCAGCATTTCCTCCCCGCCTGGACTGGCAACCGATCTTCTACCCCGTGATGAACGAGGCATACGCAACCCGCATCGCTCGTGAGTGGAACACGAAGGACGATGAGAACGGTAACGTCGGCTACGTGCTTCGCTTCGAAGTCGACACCGAGTTCGTTTCCAGGTACCCGGTACAAATTGCCGGAGATGCAGAGTGCCAAGAGCTGTGGGTACCTGCTGAAGAACTCGACGAATTCAATGGCCACATCATCGGAGAGATTGAGATCGCTTCCGAGTGGAGGGATTCATGAACCCCTACCACTCGCCGGGCTTGCGTTCGTAAGGGCTATGTCAGATCGCATCCGTTGGTCATGGGCCGAGAGTAACGAACAGAGGGAATCGTTTCGTTCTGAGGCGAACGGCCTCGTCGGCCAAGCCATCACAAGCGTGGCTTACTACCTGCTCGACTATGGGGCAGACGATTATCGCAAGGGTGCGGTTGGGCCTCGACGCATCTCGTCGGCCACCGAACTAGCTGACCCATACTGGCAACATCCATCATGCGACACCGTCGACTTCGCCGTGCAGTTCACCACGGCGACAGGCAGAGTATTCACAGTTTCGTGGGAGAACCCCGGTCGGATCGAAGGTATTGGACTTCGAGAGGTTGCCGCTGTCGGACAAGCACTGTCCGAATCAGCGAATGCAGCAGCTTGGGATGTCACCAATGAGGCGACCTGGAGTGACCTAATCGGCGAAGTCATCGAGGAGGTTCATCTCGAATACGAATCGTGGGCTGAGAATTCGAGCGCCCAATGGTGCAAAGAAATCACTCTTCGAATCGGTGACGCAAACATCTCGATGCAACTCGCCGAAGGCGAATTCGGCACCGACCGTGTAGTTCCCTCTTCCGACAACATCGCTGTGGTCAGGCTTTCTGAAGGACCGGCGCAATGACGGTTGGTCCTGAACAGGTTCAGATAGCGGTGAAGATGATCTTCGACTACCTAGAGTCGTGGCCGGGCACCAACGTTGACATCTTGGCCGATGATGAGGAGTCGTGGGGTGAGCAGGACTATCCGGACCCGTTCGGCGTCGGACGAACTCACATCCGGACGTACTTGCTAAGCGCCCGCCACCTACTTCTCGGTGCCGCAAACCTGCTCACGACACCAACTTCGTTCGGCGAAGAGACTCTCGCCCGGGCGAGTATCGAAGCCTCAGCGAGCGCATACCACCTCGCTAGTCGTTGGGCCGAGCCTCAAGAGTTCATCAAAGAAGCAACGATCGACCGGATCTGGTCGCTCGAAGAGAAGAGAAAGATGTTCGAGGGGTCTACCGGCGCTGTGGCTACCAACGAGAGAGCGGAAGCGGAGAGCAGAGCGGATCTTGCCACGAGCTTCGGACACACAAAGGGATTCTGGAAGGATGACCGCACGACTGTTGCTGGTCGAAGAGAACTGGTTGGGCGGTGCCGATCATTGTTCAAAGCGACGCCAGAGACGGACGGAGCGCCGAGCATCTACTACCGGTACCTCAGCGGTGCGGCTCACTCGAACCCATCGTTGCTATTGGCTCTCGGAAACGATCGTGAGACCCGATCGGACGTGCGACTCATGATCCCGCTTGCTGCTGCCACCTTCGGGCTGGAGGTGGCCAACCGGGCAGTCGCAGCGATGACCGGCCAAACGTTGGACAGCGGGCCTTTCGACGTGTTCCGCACCCTCACCAGCCAGATCATGCCCTCATCAAACTGAACAGTACCGTTCAGTTTGACATAGTAGAGACATGGCACCGGTTTCCGACGAGCACAAGTACTCCGCCCGTGACGTCAAGGACGTCGCCGGGTTGTCCGCTCGACAACAGAACGATTGGGACGAGCGAGGCGCACTTCCCCACGAGCGTGAGAGCGAAGAGGGTTGGAGAAGGTTCGCCGTGCGAGACATCTTCGTCATCATGGTGAGCGCAGAAATGCGTCGCCAATACAACATCCCTGTCGAACGCCTGAAGTGGATGCAAGAAGTGATGTTGCAGGACGGTGCCAACCACTTCGAAGTAGCCGTCCGCATGATGGCGACGCTGGGTGTCGGAGTTTGGGTGTGCACTGACTTCGAAGAAGTCTTCATCATGGACACGGAGTTGGAGTTCCAGGACCTGTGGAGGAGCGGATTCTTCGGGGCAGAAATGGAAAATGGCTTGGTGTTCTTGCCACTCAACGGTCTTGTAAACCAGCTTCTCTCATGCCGCAAGGAGCCCATCGAACTGGAAGCGCACGGGCTGGGCCATTCGATACTTCGAGAAGCAAGCAAGGTCGGACGGGCGAGATCATCCGCTGAAATGAAGGTTCTTGAGCTGATTCGAACCGACGAGGTCAAGAACGTCGAGGTCACTTCAGTGGAAGGCGAAGTAACGCTTATCCGGACCAGCCGTCGCCACGATCCCGCATCCGATATCGAAGCCCTTCTGAAAGAGGACCCGTTCCAGAAGATCTCCGTGCATATGAAAGATGGCGTTGTCGTCAGCCTTGAGCAAGAGATCGTTTCAAAAACACAGAAGGGCCGCTCTTGATGACTGCTCCCTTCAGGGCGGACCAGGTCACGCAGACCAGTCCCCCGACCATCTACCCATCACGTTCTGACCACGGGAAGCACCCGAGTTGGGCATCTTTCGGCGCAGTAATGCTGCGCATGCGAGGACCCTGTGCTTTCCGTAAGAAAGGCCCGAGAGCTACTCGGGAACGATTGCCCCATGACCGACGACGAGATCGAAACGATGCTCGTCCAGTTTCGACGAATTGCGGATATCGCAATCGAGACTGTCGAGCTACCTGATCCAGAGGAGGAAGCAGCATGACCGACGCTGCGTACATCTACGTGCGAGTGAGCACCGCCGAGCAGGTAGATAACCATTCGCTCGAAACACAAGAACAGGCCTGTCGGGAGTACTGCGAACGAGCTGGGCTTCACGTTGTGGGAGTATTCCGGGATGAGGGCGAATCAGCGAAGACGACGGAGCGTCCGGAGCTTCAGGCATTGCTCAACGCCTGCGCCGTAGACGGAAAACGAGACGGAGTGTCAACCGTCGTCGTTTACAAGGTGGATCGCCTTTCCCGAAAGGTCGAGGACTACGCCGCTATAACTGCTGCTCTGCAGCGAGCTGGTATGAAGGTGCGTTCTGCCTCTGAGGCATTCGATGATTCCCCAGCGGGCAACCTCGTAGAGAACATCATGGCCTCGTTTGCACAGTTTGATAACGACGTGCGATCGGAACGAACGAAGGTCGGAATGCGTCATGCTGCGTCGAGTGGCCGTTGGCAATGGCAAGCACCGCTCGGATACCAGAAAGGACCTCGGCACTCGTCAGCATCATTGATCATCGACGCCGAGGTTGCACCCATTGTCCGTCGGGCATTCGAGATAATCGCCTCAAGGCGATGCTCGAAGATCGAAGCACTCCAGGAAGCCTCGAAGCTGGGGTTACGGAGCGTCAGAGGAAACTTGTTGACCCCGCAGACGTTTGGATCGATGCTCCGAAACCCTCTCTACATCGGCCGTGTCGTGGTACCTAAGTGGGACATTGACGTCGAGGGCGACTTCGAACCGCTGATCGACTCATCGACCTTTCATGCTGTCCAACACGTCCTCGATGGACGCTCCCCTTCGAAAGTTAACCGCACACGGAATCACCCCGACTTCCCCCTGCGAAGGATCGTTCGTTGCGGACACTGCACCACCCCATTTACTGGCAGTTGGTCCAAGGGACGCTCCAAGACCTACGCCTACTACCGATGCCCGAAGAAGGGCTGTAGCGGCTCCAGCGTGCGAAAGGACACCCTTGAGAGCCAGACATGCGGCCTTTTGGCGAAGATGAGCCTGCAGCCATCTGCATTGGGCCTCCTCGACCACGTCGTCAGAGAAGCGTGGAGGGAACGACAAGAAGTCTCCTTTGCGGCGAGCAAGCAATTGGAGACCGAACTTCAGTCGGTGACTCAGAAACAAGATCGACTCATGGACAAGTACCTCGAAGGAAACGGGATCGATCGTGAGACGTTTGAACGCCAATCGCAACGACTTCGCCAAGACGAAGCGGCACTCCGCAACCGGTACCGAGCGACAGTCCCAGACGAAGCCAACCTTGCCCGTGCAATCGACACAGCACAGATGATGCTGGGCGACCTAGAGAACTGTTGGAACCACCTCGAACCACAGCACCGAGCGGACTTTCTTGGAGCCGTCTACCCAACGGGACTGACCTACCAAGATGGAATTATTGGAACCGCCGAAATTCCTTGGTGGCTCAACGGTCTCCAGCCTTCGAAAACCGAAAACGAAGATTTGGCACCCCCAACGGGATTCGAACCCGTGTTACCTGCGTGAAAGGCAGGCGTCCTAGGCCGCTGGACGATGGGGGCCAATTTCGAACTGCCAGGGCAGAACGACTGGTCATGGTATCGCGCGCTGGGCAGAAGTCCATCTTCTGGACGTGTGGTGTGCCCGTTGTCTATGGCACGCTTGGCCCTATGGCCTCTCGCTCGCCTGAATCTATTGGAGATCCACGGTCGCTCAGCTCGTCTTCTGTGGCGCGGATCGATGTGCGCGGCGAGTACGTGCCACCTTGGGCTCAACCGAAATTTTGGGCGGGTACCCGCGCCCCGTTAACGTCGGCCACCGGCCTCAATCCCGTGGCCTATACCGACTCCTCGTTCTTTGCTGATGAGCAGCGGGACGTGTTCGAGCGGGCGTGGGTGTGTATTGGGTTAGCGGCCGATGCGCAACCGGGTTCGGTCCTCGTTCGCAATGTCGGGGCCCGTTCGATTCTTGTCGTTCGCGACAACGACGGCGAACTGTACGGCCACCTCAATAGTTGTCGGCATCGGGGCACCGAGCTCTACGACTGCGACTCCGAGGTGGCCGGAACCCTTCGCTGCCCGTATCACCGTTGGGGCTACAACCTCGACGGTTCGTTGAAGTCGACCCCGCGCTTCGAAGAGGTTCCGCGCGACGGGTTTGACCGCGAAGGTTTTGGTCTTGCGCCGGTTCGGGTCGCGACGTGGGGCGTGTTGCTCTTTGCCTGCCTCGACGACGACACGATGTCGCTCGAGGAGTGGCTTGGCGATCTGCCTGAACGTATGGCGGGCTACGACCTCGACACGTGGACGGTGCGCGACCGTCAAGCCCTTGAGATCAATGCCAACTGGAAGCTGATCTCGGAGAACTTCCAGGAGTACTACCACCTGGCGTGGGTCCATCCGGAGCTTGCGAAGGTGAGCAGGGTCGAGGATCACTATCGCTATCAGGGGCCGGGCATGTACTGCGGCCAGACAACGACGCCGGTGAGTGGCGACGAACGCGACGACTGGTTGGCGTTGGCCCCCGCTGCTGGCCTCGACGAATCCGACCTCGTCAGTGGACGTTTCGTGGCGATCTATCCAAACGTTCTGCTGTCGGTGCTTCCGAACCACGCGTTTGTGATGCAGCTCGATCCGGTGAGCCCGGGCGTAACCCGCGAGACGTGCAGTTGGTTACTGCCGCCGTCGAACGCCGACGCAACAAGCGATGCCTTCGAACCAACACGAACGTTCTGGCTCGACGTGAACTCCGAAGACATCGACATTGTCCAACGCGGCCAGCGCGGCCTTACCCGTGGGCACGTTCCACCTGGGCCGCTCGCTCCGCGGTTCGAAGAGCCTTTGCATCGGTTTCACAACATGCTCGCCGACGCCATGACGACACCATCGATGCGTGAGGTGACAGCTCCGGCCGGCGATACCAATGACGAAACGAATCGTTGGGGAGCGGGAAAGAACCCGACTCCTCCAACGATCGATGCCGCGCTGGTCGACTAGTTGTTGCTGATCGTCATGGTGAAGTCGCCGGCGGTACCGGCGAATCCTTCGACGAGAATCGTGTAGCTTCCGCCACCTGGGACGCTCACGATCAGCTGACTGTCGAATGAGTCGGCGACCGCGCTCGAATCGAGCGCGTCGTCGTTTCGTCCTATCTCGATTTCGTCGAGAAGCAGCGATACGACGGGGTCAAGGTTTCCAGAGTTTGCTTCGACCGTGATGACGATCTCGTCGCCAGCTTCGAGGTCGATGCCGTATCTCACTGGCGCAACGACCTCGCCAACCACTTCCACGGTTTGGCCGCGATCGAGCACCACATTTCCTTCGGCCGGCGTTCCGGCGTCGGCCGTGCGGGCCCGGTCAACAGTGAGCACGTATGCGCCCGAGCTGGTTCCGAACCCAGCGACCTCGAGAACGTGCAGACCCGACGTCGTCGGCGTGAACGTCACCTGACTATCGAAGCTGGTCGACAAGACATCGATACGAGCATCATCGTTGAAGGCGGCTTCGTTGCCAGCGGGATCGACGATCCGGAGCGTGGTGTCGAGGCTAGAGTCAGGTGCCTGCGCGGTGATCACAACGGGAGAACCAGCGTCTAGCTCGATCGCAAACGCGTCGAAGCCGTTGTCCCCAACATCGCCGATGAAGTCGGCTGTTTCTCCCAATGCGACGTCGATCATGGTCTCGTCTTCGAGTTCGGAGTCGGTGAAGCTCTCGACGAATTCTTCTGTCGCGGCGTCGTCCGCCAGATCGAAGGGGTCTAGCTCCTCTTGTTCAACCGCTCCCGGCCCGGGAATCCCCGTTCCGTCGAGAATCCCGAACGGATCCGCAGCAGCATCGCCGGCAATACCAGCGAACGGATCGAAGACGTTGTTGAAGTCGCCCTCTTCGAGTCCTTCAAGGCTCGTGATGACGCCATCGAAAATTGTGCCGACCGGCGAGACGAACCAGCCGTCATCGACCTGCCGAGCCCGCATCGAAAATCCAGGGAACTCCTCTGGCCACTCTTCCATTGCTTCGAGGATCGGTGCGATGCCGTCCACCCCGGCGTCGTCTTCGAGACAACCCGACTCGTTGGTGCCGTCAGACCCCGAGAGCTCATAGCGAGAACATTCGCCGGTCGGGTCGAGCACGAGCTCACCATCGAATGTGTCGCCGTCGAGACGGGCCGTGCCCGAGATTCGGTTGGCGTCCGGTTCGATCGAGATGGCCGCGTCAAATTCGGATCTATCGACTTGACCGTCGACGACATAGTCGGTGGTTGTTGCTTGCAAGCTTCCCGTTATCCCATCGAAGTCGAGGGTTCCGTCGAGCTGGTCGCGCGAGTAGGTCATTGAAAGTTCGACTTGATCGACAGCGAAGTTCACCGTGAACCCGCGTAGCGTCACGACTGCATCGTCGCCGTCTTGTTCAACGTCGAAGTCGAAGTCGGTCATCTCCCACGTCGCGCCTTCATCGCGAAGATCGCCGCTCAACGAATCGAGTTCGGCCTGAGCCTCGTCGAGGAACAGTGGCGAGTATCGGTACAACACGGCCATCTCTTCGGGGTCCATGTGGCCCACGAGCGATCGCAGATCGAAGTTGGTCATCGACGTGAACATGCCTTCGATGGCAGCTTCGGGCGACTCGCTCGGCATTTGAGCTGGCGACTCGTCGATGCTCGGCAGTCGTTCGTTCGCTGCGAGGCGGGCGTTCTCTGCGAGCGAAAACCAGAGTGAGAAGAACCAGTCGCCGTCGCGCTGCACAAACACGAGGGGGGTTTCCGATTCGGTGATCTCTTGACGTTGGTCAAGATCTGAAGTGTCGATGTCATTGGTGAACGGCAAGGCGGCACCGTTGACGGTGGTCGCGACCTCGCCACTGGTCAGGAAGACGTGGGCAATGTCGTTGACACCGACCAGGCGCTCAACTCGGTACTCGACATCGGTGAACACGAGGTCGACGCCATCGACATTGCTCGCGTCGACCGAGTCGTCGAGCACGCCGAGACGAACAAGTTCGGGGAGCAGCTCGGTGATGGCTGGCTCAGCGAGCGTTCGTCGCTCGGTCGGCTCCATCAGTTCGGCGAGCGTCACAAAGTCTTCGTCGCCAACGGCTGCGAGAACCGCTTCGATTCCTTCATCGGGTGACGATGCTCCGCCGGTGGCGCCAAAAGCCGAGACGGCAAAAAGACCACCGGCGCCGAGGAGAAAGACGGTGGCGGCGACGGCGATCAACCAGGGAAGCTTTGAGGGGCGATCGAGATCGTCGACAAATTCCGGTGCGGTTTCGGGGTAGTGAACGGGATTTGGCGGGGTGACGTAACCAGTGTCGGGTGTGGAGCGAACCCACGCTGGCCCGTCGGAAACCGCATTGGGAGTAGTGGCGGGTGGTGGAGGGGGAATCGGGAGGAGCGGTTCATTCGGTGGCTCGAACTGGCCACCAATCGCGCTTCCGAACGGTTTTGGTTCGCCGTTGCCCTCATCGCCGATCGTCATGTGTATGTCCCGTCATTCTCGCCGCCAAGAAGCGTTCTTGGGTATTCCCTCGACCAAATCGCCAACGCTATTGAGGGATTTCTACACGTCTATTCGTTGATGATGTCGAGATCTTCGGCACTAATCATCCCCGACGACGTTGCGTGCTCGACAAGGCGGCTGCGACGATCGATTGCTTCGAAGCCTTTTTCGCCCCGTAGACCGCGGACCCCTTCGGTTGCTAAGCGGGCGCAGAGGTAGTCGAGCTTGCGGTCGAGCTTTTTGGCCGACCACCCAAGTCGATGCGCCACGGCCGCGTTCGCGGGCAAGTCGGTCGAGGGCGCCGTGGGGTCGACGAGCGACGCTTCGGCGAGCGCAACAAGCAACTGCCGTTGTTCGTGGTTGAGGTTGACGACACCGAACTGGCGGGTTTGATCGGGAGAGGCACCGAAATCGTCACCGGTACCCGTGTGTGACGTTGGTGGCATCATTGGATCCTGGCCGGGAAGCGTCCAGCCAAGCTCATAGGTCGAGGGTCCGGCGTCGAAGCGCACCGCTCCGGTGATTTCGGTGAGGGCGGTCACGGCACCGGGCGGAAGGCGAGTGAGGCGTCCTCCGTCGCCGGCGAGGGTGAGGTTGCCGTGCTTGCTGTTATTGGTGAGCCACCAGACGTTGTCGCGGTCGAAGAACGTACCGACGATCCGGTGCATGTATTGGTTTGCTTCGTCGACTTCAATGTCGCCACTGCGACCGAACGTGATCACATCACCAGCGTGCGCGGCGGTGAGTTCGTCGATGAAAAAGATGTGGAGCTCGCTCATGTCGAACCTCCCGGGGCGTTCGTGGGACGGGGGCGTGTGAGCACCATGATCGCAAGAATCGACGCAGTGAGCGCGGAGAGCAGCCCGATGAATGCTCCCCACGCGAGTTCGACCTCGTCTACGAAGAAGCTTGCGCCGACGATAAGGATCGTGATTGCGCCGACAGGGAGCAACAACATCGCCGAGATTCGATGCCGGCCGGACGCGGCGAGGAGCATCGCTGCTGAAACCGAGATCGGGGCGAGAAGCCAGCCGCCGATGACGACGACTTTGACGGATCCTTCGAGGACGTCGAGCGCGCTGGCGCTCCGGAGAATGTCGATGCTTGACCGCTCACGTCCAAGAAGGTCGAACCATGGCAGTACGAGCGATGTGACGGCGAGAAACCCCGCGACCAGCCCGGCGGTGATCGTCGGTCCGGTCGAGGGACCTCTCATTCGTGCGTCCCTAGCCGAGTGCGTTGATGGCTGCGTCGTAGTTGGGCTCGTCGGCGATTTCCGAGACGAGCTCTTGGTGGACGACATTGCCGGACTCGTCGAGTACGACGACTGCGCGTGCGCACAGGCCTTCGAGTGGCCCGTCGACCATGCCAACGCCGTAGTTGGTGAGGAACTCTGCGTTCTTGAACGTCGATGCGGTCTTGACGTTCTCGATGCCTTCGGCGCCGCAGAAGCGGCCCTGAGCGAACGGAAGGTCAGCGGAAACGCAGAGCACCGTGGTGTTGTCCATTTCCGATGCACGCTCGTTGAAGGTGCGAACGCTGGTGGCGCATGTCGGCGTGTCGACCGACGGGAAGATGTTGAGCACGACCCGCTGTCCCGCGAGGTCTTCAGAGGTCACTGCGCTGAGGTCGGAGCCGGTGAGCGTGAACGACGGGGCAGCTGCTCCCACGGCGGGGAGGTCCCCGGAGGTCTGTACTGGGTTGCCGCGAAGTGCTGTTTCAGCCATGAATTGATTTCTCCTCGATTGATGTGGCGATCACACTAGCGCTCCGGTTTCTTGGCGCGCTGTTCGACCGAGCTGATAGACCTTTCGGGCATGGCTCGCTCGTTGACACGCGAACAGATCACAACAGCGGCACAGCGCCTCACTAACGCGCGTCTTGCGGTGAGCCATATCGACGATCTCGGCGACTGCACGCCAACCGATCCGGGGTCGGCGCACAAGATCGCCACTGCCCACGCCGAGCAGCTCGGCTGGGAATCAATTGGGTGGAAAGTAGGGTGCACCTCGACTCGGGCCATGCAAATTCTGAATTGCCCCGAACCGTTCCCTGGCCGGATCTTCGATGGAACGGTCTACGGTCCGGAACTGTTGCCGCACAACGCGCTCCGCACGCCGTTGCTCGAAAGCGAGTTCGCGTTCGTCTTGGGAAAGAACCTTCCTCCCCGCGACGAGTTGTACTCCCTCGACGAGTTGAAGGAGGCCACGCTCGCGGTCATCCCGTCGTTCGAAATCGTCAGCTCTCGCTACACCGACTGGCTTGCTGTCGACTATCTCAGCCTCATTGCCGACTCGGGACAAAATGGTGGCGTTGTTTTCGGTGACCCGGTCGGCGCAGAGCACTGCCCACTATTGGCCGACGTCGAGGTCACGCTGGCCATCGATGATGAGGTGGTCTCGTCCGGCCGTGGGGCCGACATACTCGGCGACCCATGGCGTTCTCTCGAATGGCTGGTCAATCACCTCAGCGCCCGCCAAATCGGACTCTGCGCAAACGAGTTCGTCTTTTCGGGCACGTGCACGGGTGCCGAGCTCTTGCCGGCGGGTTCGACCGCAACCGCGACCTTTAGCGGCTTTGGTGAGGTCACCGTGACGAGAACTGCACCGAACTAGCGAGCTCTAGCGAACCTCGGCTGCTTGTGGCTCGACCTTGGTTGGACGCAGGATCGTGACACCAAAGGCAACGAGGACGGCGAGCGAAGGTACTGCGGTGACGAGTTCGCCACCGGACCACAGCTTGAGGGCCATCGAGGTGATGATCGCGACGGTAAAGATCGAGGCGAGGTTGCCGTTCCATGGCCGACGGGGGGCGAGCAGTGCGTTGCGTTCGACCTTCGACACAAGGACCACGATTGGAGCCAGGACAATGGTCGACAGCAGAACGGTCGGGATCTTAAAGAGCCACCAGTCGAGTGAACCAACAACGTGGCTGGGCAGGCCGACGGTGAAGTGCATTGCTGCACCGACGATGACCGCTGCGGTCATGTGCCAGAGGTAGACGCTCATCGCAACGGTGTTTGCGCCAACAACGCCAGCCCACGCTTTCGGACGAGTGGCCAATGCTGCCGAGATGCGTGGGGCGAAAGCGATTGCGGTGAGGCTGTATGCGGCTCCGAAGGTGAGCAAGCTGAGGGTCGGCGGGTTGGTCGGCGAGTTCTCGATGCCAGCAACGTTGACCATCGTGACCGTCCACGGGCCACCCGAGAGCACGAGTGCAACAGTGGCTGCCCACATGCTGGCAGCAGCCGCCTTCAACGTGGCGCCGCTGGGGAGCAATCCGTCGCGCCATGCCATGCCCATGACCTGGAAGATCAGCCAGCCGAGCACCCAGTTGATGTGGGGAAGCGCAGGCACACCGGCGATGCGCATGAGTTCGAAGATGATGAAGGCACCAATGAGGCCTCCACCGACGAGGCGAGGGTTCGTGCGGAATCGCGGGAGGACGAACGGGGCGAGCGCGGTGTCGATCGTGTAGTTCGCGAGGAACCACAGCGGAACCGCTCCGGCCTGGAGGGCAAGGCCGGCGATTTCGAGCTGGCCGGCAGCAGCGCCGCCCGCAATGATCACGAGCCAGGTGCCGGCGAGCAGGACAGCTGGGGGAAGCATCCGGCGGAGACGGGCTGCGATCCAGTCCGGCGCGTTGCCGCCTTTTCGGTTGTGTGAGTCGAGCGACATTGCCGACGAGAACCCGCCGACGACGAAGAAGAGCGGCATGACCTGCATGACCCAGCTGATCCAGCCAAGGCCGGGTACGAACTCGATGGCGTTGCCACCGACAACGTCGCCGTTGGTTGGGTCGGTCACGGCGACCAAAGCAAGCCAATGGCCGAGCGCAACGAACAGCATGGCGACGACGCGGTAAAAGTCGATTGCACGGTTGCGATCGGACTTGGCTGCCGCCGCCATGGAGGCGAGTGTTGGAGTTGCTGGAGAGGTCATCTTCGTCGTCATGTCCCTATTCAGCCAGAGGATGAATGGTTTGAACCCTGGGGGTTTCCCCCAAAGAGCGCTGGGGGATGGGATGCTTAGGAGATCGACGCCACAGAACCTTCACCCATTAGGCCGTTCGGCTCACCTTCGTCAGCGAAGGTGAGCCCCGAGAGCGAGCTCGCGCTAGTCGGCGGACTCCTTAGAGTGCTGTCGGTGTTTCGGGGGGCGACGCTCGCCTACGCGACGCTTGGGGTCGCGTTGTCTCGCGACGACCTGATTCGCGAGCCGGTGGCCTGGGCACTGCTGGGCTTGATGGCCCTCACCACCGTGTCGTTGACGAGCTGGCCGAGCGCCACGATTCCCTTTGACCGTTTCAGCACCACCGCCGTGTTGTTCGAGCTCTCGGTCGGGATCGTGGTTTTGCTGGGCGACTCGTTTGTCTACAGCAGCGAACGCGTCCAATCGCTGCCGTGGAGTTGGCCTGCGGCGGGGATCATGTCGGCGGGATTGCTGTTCGGCGCACGCGCCGGGTTCATCAGCTCGTTGTTCGTCGGCGCGGCTGGTTTCTATTCCGAGAGCATCGTGCTCGACCGGAGCGACAGCGAGCTCGCGGCCCTGTCCAAGCTAGGCCTGTGGGTGATCACCGGGACGCTCGCAGGTTATGTCGTGACCCGACTGCGTCGTGCCGAGGCGCAAATCTCGGTCGCTCGTGCCCGCGAAGAAGTCGTGCGCGAGCTGCACGACGGGGTTCTCCAGACCTTGGCGGTGATCCAACGCCGTTCGAATGACGACGAACTCGCGGCGTTAGCCCGAGATCAAGAGCATGATTTGCGCGGTTTCCTCGCTGGGTCTCGACACGGGGCCGACATTGGCCAACAGGTTGCGTTCGAACCGTCGATGCGGCGCTTAGCGGCCCGCCACGAACGACTGCATCCGCTGTGCAAAGTGCGCGTGGTTGTTGCACAGGACTTCCCGGTACTTGACGAAGGGCTCGTGTCTGCGTTGACGGGAGCGGTTGGCGAGGCGCTCACCAATGCGGGCAAGCACGGGCACGCAACCATGGTGACGATCTATGCCGAGCCAGCGGACGACTCGTTCACCGCAAAGCCGGCGGGGGCCGAAGCTGCGACGGTCTTTGTGAGCATCAAGGACGATGGGAGCGGCTTCGATCCAGCAACGGTTACCGAATCGATCGGGATTTCGTCATCGATTCGCGGCAGGGTTGAGGAAGTGGGCGGTTTTGCCGACATTACGAGCACGCCCGGTCGGGGAGCTGAAGTGCAGCTATGGGTGTGAGCACGATGAACGCAGGTATCGACAGTTATTCGGTTATCGACGTTGGGAGATTCGACGTATGACAGCGGTGAAGGTGGTCATTGCAGACGACCATTCCATTTGGCGATCCGGTTTGCGGGCGGATCTCGGCGAGAACTTCACCGTCGTTGGCGAAGCGGCTGACGCAAAGGAAGCGCTCGCGGTGATCGAGGCGACCGACCCGGACCTTGTCTTGTCGGATCTGCACATGCCAGAGGGTGGCGGGATCGCGCTCGTGAAGGCGGTTGACGGGAAGGTGCCCGTCGTGATGTTGACGGTCTCTGAGGCCGAATCCGATCTGCTCGATGCGATTGCGGCCGGGGCGCTTGGATACCTCGTCAAGTCGACGGAAGCGGGCGAGTTGCGTGAGCAGCTGTGGAAGGCATCGAAGGGTGAGCCGGTGTTTTCGGCATCGCTCGCAGCCCTTGTGCTCACCGAGTTTCGGCGTCTCCACAAGGCCGAGATCCCCGGCGAAGCGTTGTCAGAACGCGAGCGTGAGGTTCTCCAATATGTGGCGCGGGGCCACACCTATAAAGAGATCGGCGAAACGCTCTTCATTTCGGCAAAGACCGTGGAGAACCATGTTCGCAACATCTTGAACAAACTCCAGCTCAACCGAAAGCAAGAGCTCATCCGATACGCGATCGATCACGGCATCGACTAGTCGCACTCGCCCTCAACACCAGCGCAGACTCGCTCGTCTTCGACCACAACGAACGCCCACCCCCCGACGACCTAAAACTCATCTTCGAAGCCATCACCCACCGAGCCCACGCCCACCGCTGGCAACAACCCGCCGCCAGCTAACGCTCGATCCCCCTTCGAGCCGCTGTCTACTCCTCAGCAGAAGTAGGCGGCGCAGCGCCGCAAGAAAGCCAATCAGCCGTCCGATGCGCAGCCCTCCTCTGATGCAGACTCGGCTTCGTCGGACTCAAGCACTCTGCGCGCTGGAGTCGGGCTATCACCACGAACCAACACAAAGTTCGTTTCACCACATCTCGGGCAGGCAAGGCGGAACTCGCCGCCGATCTCCGTCTCGAACGGGACCCAATCGACCATTAGATCAGCGTCGTCGTTCACCGGGCACGCGATCCCATCTCGTTCCCCGGCCAGTACCCGCTGTGCTGCGTCAATCCAAGCTCGTCTGCTCACATCATCCCCCGAGCAAGGCATGGTAGTTCTGAACGGCGAAGTCGAAAGTCGGCTGTGTCTCAGAGGTGACGAGGGCGCTTCCTGGGCGAGCTGAGGTCGCTAGGCGATGAGACTCGTGCAGTAACGTTTGCGCCAACTCCGCTTCTGACACAAACGCATGCGGGCCGAGAACAAACGCATCTTCGCCGAAGAGTGTCATACCACTCGCAGGCATCCCTGGTTCGTAAAGAACCGTCGTACCGCCAATTCGCACTTCCGTAGCTATGCCCGAGGCGTGAGCGTTGCGTATCGCGCCGAGCTCTGAAGACCGATAAATCGAATCTGCGTTGCTGAAAGCCGTCCGCTGAGAGCCTGCCAGCGAAGCTGGAATTCTTGGGGTAACAAAGCTGGAAGACAAGTCGTAGTCGTGCCCGGGGCTCACGACGTCTCGGGCGCCAACGCTCTTAGTGCCTTCTAGAGCCGACCCAGGTCCGTAGTCGCTGAACGCGGCACTACGTCCTCCGTGGTAGAAGTTTCCACCGGCAGCCCCGTCCGTAGACGCCCCCGCGCCAGTAGGCACCGCGCCCAGCAGGGCGAACGATGTGAGCACAAGGAGGACCAGGAATCTCCTCATTATCCGGGCGGCCTACCGAACAACTCATCGGCACGCTCTTCACGCACAGAGCGCAACTGGTCGAGGGTCGCCCCCCGTTCGGCTCCTCTCGCGAAGCCGGCCTCAATGTCTTCGAGGTGCTCACGAAGGAACGCGACCGCCGACTCATCGAGATGATCGAAACCCGGCCGATCGTCAATGAGCCATCGCCGCGCTACACCGACGCCGATCCAATCGTCGTCGATCGGCGGGTTTGGCTGGAAGTCAAGAGACATCTCGGCGCGGTCACGCACAAGCCTCAGTCGCAGGGACTCAGACTCCAGAACAACCAAGGCGTCCCCCGCAGTCCCTCGAGCTCGCGAATCAACAATCCGGTATCCACCAGACTCGAATAGGAACATCAAGCTTGACGCCATGAATCTGAGTAGCTCATCCACCGTCAGCCGCCCGGTATCAACGTAACGTCGTCCAACCATTGGTACCCAGCCGCCGGGCCCGTCAGGTACTCGATCTCGGCAGCGAGAGCCGACCCGGGCCGGATTCTGGTGCGGTTCGTTGCGAGGACAATTCGGTCGCCATTGGCAATCGCGGTATCCAACACTCGTTGATTTACGGCCCACCGTTGAGCGTCGCTCAGCCCGTCCCACGCATCGCCGATGTCGAAGTAGCTCGCACCGCACTGTTGGGCCAGGCCAATGTAGTCGTCGCCATAGTGGCCCAACACAGTCTCGCCAGTCCCCTTAAGGTTCGAATCAGCGCGACGAATGATGTCATCAGCTAGCCCGCTTGGGGCAAC
>CALKGG010000024.1 GCA_938084885.1 uncultured Acidimicrobiales bacterium | reverse complement strand
GTTCTGGGCGGAAGTCCCAGCGAAATAGAGCTCGTTGCTCACTGCTCGCCTCCTCGGTTCTGGGCGGAAGTCCCAGCGAAATAGAGCTCGTTGCTCACTGCTCGCCTCCTCGGTTCTGGGCGGAAGTCCCAGCGAAGTACTGCTCCTTGAAGCGTTCGAGCAGCGTACGGGCTGGTGTTGCTGTGCGTCCGAGCACCCGGTTTGTTCGCGGCGTCGTGAGCGAACTGTCGTGTGGGATCGGCGCAGCCATCTGCGACTCGGGATCGGGTGGGCCAAAGCGCAAGAGGCCAGGATCGAGATCGAATACGTCGCAGGTGAGCTCGGCGAGTTCGCGGCGGGTAACCGAATCGGCACCGGAGCAATGAAACACTCCATCGGCACGTTCTTCGCCAATGCGCAGCATGATCTCGCCGCATTCAAGAGCCAGCGATGGTGTGGCGCGCATGTTGATCTCGGGCGCTTCCCACACAGTGAACGTGTTCCCCGCCGACAGCGCGTCGACGATCGATGCCGCGAAGTAGCCGTACCCGCGGTCTTGGGCTCGTGGTGACGTTGGGCGAGCGAGGTGCAGCCCGTTAACTCCGCTGACGCGTGCCACGGCTCCCCCGCGTTCGAGCGCGACCATCTCCGATGCCAGCTTGAGCGAACCGTAGAGGTTGATCGGGTTCGGTGGGGTTTCCTCGTGGGCTCCACCTTGGGTTCCGTCATAGACCCAGTCGGTCGACACGAGTACGTAGGTTGCGTTCGATGCTGCTGCGCCTTCTTGGGTGAAGCGCGTGGCATGGACATAGGAGGCCCATGCCGCGTCGCGGTCTGCATACATCTGGTGCCAGTCGTTCATGATGGCGCAGTGGATGACAAGGTCGGGCTCGAATGGATCGATGCTTTCGCGCACCTGCGTTTCGTTGGTCATGTCGACCGTCTCAACCCCGTAGGGAGCGCCTTCTGGCGGCCGCCAAGTGTTTGCGGTGGTGATGACGTCGTGGCCTCCGTCTAGGGCTGCTTGAACAATGTTCGACCCAACAAATCCACCTCCACCACTGATCCATACGCGCATTACTTTGTCTCCATTCGAACGTTCACTGATAGATCTCGGACAACACAAAGGACTCGACGCTCACCGGAGTGCCGTGCGCGATCGATTCGATCGCCGCCTCGGCGGCGAGTTGGGCAGCGAGGCCATCGGCAACTGAAGGTCCGCCAGCCTCGTCGTCGTGTAGCGACGCAACCCATTGGCGATCCTGCATTCGATATGCGTCTGCGAACCACCCAAACCAGTCGTCACCAATCGGCGTGCGGTACTCGCCGCCCGTCCGCAGTCGCGGCCGCTGGGGAACGCTGGTCATGACCATGCCATCTGCTGCTGTTGCTTCGACCTCGACCTCGTAGGCATAGGTGTTGTCGCTGAATTCGACCGTCGTTGTCACGCCGCTTTCCATACGCAATACGAGCAAGACATGGTCGACGCCGCCGGGCCGCGCAGTGACCCGGGCATCGACCTCGGTGATGTCTCCGGCTATCCAACGCGCGGTGTGGAGGTCGTGGATGAGCGAGTTCACTACGACGACTTCGGGCGGACGGGCCTCTGCGTTGGTGTTTCGGTGGGTGCAGCGCAGGTAATGCAGCTCGCCGAGCGTTGCCAGCTGTGCAACGAGGGCGGTGTGGGCCGGGTCGACCTCTCGCATGAAGCCAACCTGCACCCGTCGCGCCCCGAGGGCAATCTCGGCCTCCATAACCGCACGCGCCCCTTCGAGGGTGTGCGACAACGGCTTTTCGCAGAGCACTCGGCTACCAGCGTCGAGGGCGAGCAGTGTGAGCTCGGCGTGCGTGTCGTCGGGTGAGGCAATGACGACGCCGTCCCAACCTTGGCCAGCGCAGGCTTCGACGTCGGTAGTCACCAGCACGCCGTAGCCGTCGAGATCGGGATGCGGGAACGGGTCGGCGATCGCTGCCACCTCGACGCCGGGAAGCGCCATCAGCGTTTCCGCGTGAAATCGACCCATGCCGCCTGCACCGATCACCGCGACGCGTTTCATCGCCGTTGGTCCAGCTTGCCTTCGTCGATGCGAGCTCGGGCTTCGAGAACCGAATCGAATTCGCTCACCTCGGGCACACCAACTTCCCAGTACGAGCCACCTTCGGTCCAGCTGTACGCATCGGTGACGAGCGAGATCACGTACGTACGGTCGGCGGCGCGTGCACGTTCGAAGGCCACTTCGAGCTCGTCGATCGTCGTCACAGTTTCGCTGAGGGCGCCCATTGCTTCGGCATGTTTTGCGAAATCGACAGCGATTGGATTGACGACCGTTGGGTTGTCCTTGATGAGGTTGTTGTATGGCTCTCCGCCCATGCCGGTTTGCAGCCGGTTGATCACCGCAAAACCGCCGTTGTCGCACACGATCACGATCATCTTGTGGCCGTGGAGGACCGAGCTGTAGATGTCGGAGTTCAACATCATGTACGACCCGTCGCCGCAAAATACGACGACGTCCTTGTCTGGCATGGCCATGGCCGCGCCCCAACCACCGCTCGTCTCGTATCCCATGCAGCTGTAGCCGTATTCACAGTCGAAGCTGTTGAGCTGTTTGGCTCGCCAGCCATTGTTGACCTCGCCTGGGAAGCCACCGGCAGCGGCGAGCGCAAAGGTCTTTTCGTCGGCGAGGCGATCGATTGCACCGACGACCTGGGCATAGGTGGGCAGGCCACTGTCGCTGGTCGCGGTCTTCGCAGCGATCTTGTCGATGTACGCGTTGTGTTGCGCGACCTCGTTGGCCATGGTCGTCGACCACTCGTCGCTCGCGCGGTAGTCGCCAAGACCCGCGCCGAGTTCGGCGAGTGTTGCTTTCGCGTCGCCGACAAGCGGCAGGGATTGACGCTTGGTCGCGTCGAATCGAGCCGTGTTGAGGGCGATGATCTTCACCGACTCGTTTTTGAACACCGTCCACGAGCCGGTCGTGAAGTCGAGAAGGCGGGTGCCGACAGCGAGCACGACGTCTGCCTCGCCAGCGAGCGCGTTTGCGGAAGTTCCGCCGGTGACGCCGATCGGCCCGCCGTACATCTCGTGGTTCCATTCGAGACACGACTTGCCTGCGACCGTCTCGACGACGGGAATGTTGTGGGCGCTCGCAAAGGCGGCAAGTTCGGCTTCGGCGAGGCTGTAGTGCACGCCACCGCCGGCAACGATCAGCGGCTTTTTGGCTGACGTGAGGACCTCGATCGCTGCGGCGAGCTGCTGCTCATCGGCACGCGGTCGCGCAATATCGTGCACTGTTTCGGTAAAGAACGACACGGGGAAGTCCCATGCTTCGGCTGCGACATCTTGTGGAAGACCAATGAAGGCAGGGCCGCAGTCGGCGGGGTCGAGCATCGTCTGGATCGCGTGCGGCAACGAGCTGGTTAGCTGCGCTGGACGCACGATGCGATCCCAGTAACGGCTGACGGCCCGGAAACTGTCGTTGACGGTTTGGGTTGGGTCGCCGAAGTGTTCGACCTGCTGCAAGACAGGATCAGGAAGACGACTCACGAACGTGTCGCCGGAGATCAACAACAACGGCAGGCGGTTGCTGTGGGCAACGCCGGCTGCGGTCACCATGTTGGTGGCACCAGGGCCCACCGAACTGGTCGAGATCATGATCTGACGTCGACGGGTTGCCTTCGCGTACGCCACGCCTGCGAGGGCCATACCTTCCTCGGCTTGGCCTCGGTAGGTGGGCAGCGCCTCCTTGTTGCGCTCGAGAAAATGTCCGAGCGACGTCACGTTTCCGTGACCAAAGATGCCGTAGACGCCGCCGAAGAGCGGCGACACGGTGCCGTCGACCTGAACGGACTTCTGTGCGATCAAGTAGTTGACCATCGCCTCGGCGGTGGTCATTCGAATTGTTTCAGCCATGATTTAGTCCTCCGCGAGGTTGACGACCTCTTGCCACGTTCCGGTCTCGGTCGACTTGATGAGCGCAGCCTGCACGCTCACGTAGTCGACTGCTTCTTTGAAACTCGCCGAATGCTTTGTGCCTGCAGCGACGGCGTTCAGGTATTCGTAGTCCTCGATGGTCACCAGATCTTCAAAGGCAATGCTGTTTGCATCGCCTGGCACGAAATTGCCGTGGTACGGGTAGCGATCTCCGCCGCGCACCGTCGTGTAGCCGCGCGCCTGGTCCTTCAAGAGGAACAAACCCATTTCGTTCATGGTCTCGAGGTTCCAGTTTGCTGCGCCCTTTGTGCCATAGACGTCGAAGGCATTTTGGCTTTCAGGGCCGATGATCGAGCGGCTGGTTTCGAACGTGCCGATCGCACCGTTTTCGAACTCGCAGAACGCACCGAAGTAGTCCTCGTTGGTGACCTCGCCAGTGGGGTCGCCGGGTTCGCCGCGGTCGTAGTGCGTGCCACCCTCTTTGGGAAGTGGACGTTCGGTGATAAAGGTCTTTTGCATGCCCATGACCTTGGTGATTGGTCCGACGAGCATGTGGGCGAGGTCCATCGAGTGGCTAAGGATGTCAGTGCTGACGCCGTAGCCGGACTGGTCTACCTTGAATCGCCAGCTCAGGAGGCCCATTGGGTCTGAGCCGTACATGGAAAAGAAGCGGCCGCGGTAGTTCGTGATCTCACCGAGCTCGCCTTCTTCGATGAGGTTTTTCAGGTACTGGACGAGCGGGGCGAACCGATAGTTGTACCCAACGCCGGTGATGACGCCTGCGTCGCGGCAGGCCTTCTCGGCGCGGACGGTTTGGTCGGGGCGTCCGCCGACGGGCTTTTCGCAAAAGATGTGCTTGCCGGTTTCGGCAGCTGCAACACAAATCTCCTCGTGGAGCATGTTGGGCGCGGTGCAGGTGACGATGTCGATGTCGTCGCGCTCCATGATCTCGCGCCAATCAGCAACGGCTTCTTCGAAACCGAAGTCGTGGATAGCCGCATCTCGGCGTTCCTCGCTGTTGTCTGCGCACATTGCGAGTACGGGGTCGTACGCCCGGTCGCTGAACAGGTGCGGGATGCGGGCGTAGCTGCGACTGTGGGCCTGCCCCATCCAGCCGAGGCCGATGACAGCAATGCGAAGTGGTTGACGATCCATTGACTTTCCTTGCGGTTGATTACGAGCGCGTCAGGGCGCAGTTGGGGTGGTTGAGAACTTCGGGGTTGAGCAGATGCGTTGGCGTAGTTCCCGCACGCGCCATGGCCACCTGCTCGGTGGCCATGTCGTTCATGCGCTTGCGGCCAGCGACCGTGCTCGATGCAATGTGCGGAGTGACGATGACGTTGTCCATTGCAAGCAACGGGTGGTCGATAGTGAGCGGTTCGGGTTCGGTCACGTCGAGACCGGCCCCGAGAAGATGCCCCGACTCGAGGGCAGAGACGAGGTCGGACGTATTGACGATGGGTCCCCGCGCGCAGTTGATCAGGATCGAACCTGGTTTCATTGCGGCAAAGACGTCGGCGTCGATCATGCCTTGGGTCGATGGCGTGGCGGGTGCGTGGAGCGAGAGCACGTCAGAGCGCGCGAATAGTTCGGCGAGATCGACAACCTCGACGGACAGGTCCGCTGCGGCGCCTAGCTCTGCGGGGGATGCAAGGGCTGGGTCGGTGACGATGACATCCATACCAATGGCACGGGCCATGACCGCAACAGCTTGGCCAATGCGTCCGAATCCGAGGAGGCCGAGGGTTCGCCCGGACAGCTCCATCGATCTCTGGCTCGCGACATAGTCGCCCGAACCCGCACGCAAACGGGCGGCAGACTCCGTCAGTTGATGAGCGATCGCCATCATTAACGCCACCGTGTGTTCGGCGGTCGAGGTGGTTGGGCCGTCGGGAGTGTTGGTGACAAGGATGCCGCGTTGGGTCGCCGCAGACAGGTCGACGGCATCGTACCCAATTCCGATGCGCGCAATGATCTGCGCTGACGTCAGCCCATCGAGTACGGCCGAGTCATACGGCTCGCCGCCGGCGAATACCACCTCGGCGGTCGAGCGCTCTTCTTGCCCGGGACCAGTTGGTGAAAGTCCAAGGTCGGCGAGCGGTTGTATGAGATGAGCGGGGCACGGTATTGGCCACCACGCGGTCGCCATTATGCGTCTCTCTCCGCGAGCAGGCTCGTGATGTCTTCGATGGTGGGCATGTCGTCGGCGCACATGAGTCGGCTGGCCACGATCGCACCCGCAGCGTTGCCCCACTTGATGATCGTCTCTGGGTCCCAGCCCGACAACAGTCCATGACAGAAGGCGCCACCAAAGGCATCGCCAGATCCGAGGCCCGATACGACATCGACCAGGTATGGGGGAACCGAGACTCGTTGGCCATCGGCGGTGGCGATCATCACGCCATCACCTCCGAGTTTCATGACGGCCATTTCGAGCCCGGCTTCGAGCAGCCGATCGGCGGCGAGGTTGAGATCACGCGTGCCGACGGCGATCTCGCATTCGTCCTTGTTGCCAATTGCGATGGTGAACTGGTCGAGCATCGGCGCAATTGCCGCGGTTGCTTGTTCCTTCGATTCCCAGAACATTGGACGCCAGTCGAGGTCTAACACCGTGTGGGTCTTGGCCTGGCGGACGCTGAGGAGCTCGGTGCACACCGCAGCGGACTGTTCGTCACTGAATCGGGATGCAGGTAGCCAAAAGATCGGCACGTTGCGCACCACGTCGAGGTCGACGTTCCTGACCTCGATGTTTTGATCTGGCGCACGAGGCTCTCGGTAGAAGATGATCGATGGATCTTCGGGCGGATCGAGTTCGGCGAACGCAAGCGGGGTTTGCAGTGTTGGATCGGTGGCGATGAACCGGTTGTCGACATTGAAGGTGTGCTCGAGCGCGTGCCGAACGTAGTCACCGAACTGGTCATTGCCGACCTTCGTGCAGAGCGCGACGTTACGGCCGAGGCGCGCAGCGGCGACGGCGACGTTGGTCGCGGTGCCTCCAATTGATTTCCGAAACGACGTGACGTGGCGCATTGGCTCACCCACCTGTTCGGCGTACAAGTCAACACTCACCCGTCCGAGCGTGAGGATGTCAAGATCGGTCATGATGACTCCATCAGGTGCAGACGATGCCTGCAGTTGTCGTCAGGCAGAGCCTGGGGATTTCGCGCTTCAGGTCTTCTTGACGCCGGAAATGGCTTCTTCGAGTTCCTGCTGTAGTTCTTGCAGCTCTTGACCGCCCGCCATAAGGCCGGTGAGTTCTTGTTGGGTGATGTCATCTTTGTCGTAGCTTCCAAGTGACTTTCCTCGATTGAGGATGAGGAAGCGATCACCCACTGGATACGCGTGCGCCGGGTTGTGCGTAATGAAGATGACAGCGAGACCCTGGTTTCGGGCTTCGACGATGCGCTTGAGCACCACGCCGGATTGTTTGACTCCGAGAGCCGATGTTGGCTCGTCCAGGATGAGCACCTTGGCGCCGAAGTAGCCAGCGCGAGCAATCGCGACCGACTGGCGTTCACCACCAGAAAGGGTGCCGACGGGTTGTTCGGTGTCGCGAATGTCGATGCCCATCTTGGCCATCTCATCCTTGGCGATCGTCATTGCCTTCTGCTGGTCGATCCACTTGAACGGCCCGAACCCTTTGGTGGGTTCCGCGCCGAGGAAGAAGTTTCGCCATACCGACATGAGGGGGACCATTGCAAGGTCCTGATACACCGTGGCGATGCCACCGTTGAGGGCGTCGCGGGGCGAGCTGAACATTACCTCTTCGTTGTTGAGGAAGATGCTCCCCTCAGATTGCTGGTGTACTCCGGCAAGGATCTTGATGAACGTGGACTTTCCGGCGCCGTTGTCGCCGAGCACGCAGGTGACCTCACCCGCGTTCACCTTCGTGCTGACACCCTCAAGAGCGATGATGTTTCCGTAGAACTTCGAGATGTTCTCGAGTTCGAGTAGTGCTCGTTCTGCCATCGAAGTGCTCCTCAGTCCTTATCGGCGGGTGGCGGTTGCTTGATCACGGATGTACCGGTTGGCGATCACTGCGAGCAGCAGGATCACTCCAAGGAAGACGAATCGCCAGTCGGTGTTCCACCGTGCGGACTGAATACCAACGAGCGACATGGCCATGATCGCGGCGCCGAACGAGGCGCCGATTGCGGTGCCGTAGCCACCGGTGAGCAACGTGCCACCAACCACTGCGGCGATGATGAATTCGAATTCTTCGCCGTCGCCCGCACCTGCCTGCAGGCTGCTGAGGCGGAAGGCGAGAAGCATGCCGACGAGCCACGCGGCGCCAGATACGATCATGAAAAGCTGGGTCTTTGTGCGAGCTGCTGGAACACCGACCTGGCGCGATGCCTGAGCGTTGCCACCAACTGCGAATGTCCACGAGCCGAAGCGAGTGCGAGCCAGCAGGTAGGCCATGACGGCGGTGAAGGCGAAGAACCAGAGCATGCGAACCGAGAAACGTGCCGGGTTCACCATGGCGTCGAGTTCGTCTTGGGTCACGAACAGGTGACGCAAGATCACCGCAAGGACCAGCATGAAGATCCCGAGTCCGAGGCCTTTCATGCCGAGGGCGTCGGCTCCATCATCGACCGAACGGCGCTCTTTGAAACGCACGCTCATCACGGACCACACAAAGATGCCGAGTGCGGCGAACATAAAGACCGAGAAGAGTTCGGTGCGGAATTTCGTTGCCTCGGCCGATGCACGGATCACGAATCCAAAGGCCACGATCGCTCCGGCCATGATGGTCGAGACTGCGAGCTTGGTTGTTGGGTTGACTCGAAGGGCAAGGTTTGCAGCCCAGGTGAGAAGCGTGAATCCCGCTCCTCCGAGCGCCATCATCAAGACGACTCGCAGGCCTTGCACGGTGAAGGGGAAGAAGAGGGTTTCGGCGTTGTCTGAATCGATGGCAAACGATGCAAGGATTGCGGCGCCGACCAAAGCTACGCCAATTGCAATGCGCATGTTGATCTTGCCCGTGAGCCGAATTCCGCCGGGGGACTCGACGGGCTCGTAGCGCCACATGCCCAAGCCAATGAGGCCAACCAAGACCGAGACACCAAGAACCGCGGCGGCAAGTGCGTTTGCGTTGACGCCGTCGGTGGTGTGCATCAAGAAGATGGCGACACCAACACCGGCTGCACCAGCACCGAGGACAGGGAAGCCCGCAGCCGACTTGGTCTCACGTCGAACAAAGTGCATTTCGCACATGGACAGGGCAAGGAGGATGGCACCGCCGATTGCGAAGCCGAGATAGAAGATGTCGCGACTGTTCCAGATGTGTTCGTTACGGATCCACTCGCCAGCAAAGATGGGTTGCCAGAAGTCATATCCGCTGGCTTCGTCGGTGAAGGTCACCGAGATCTGTCCGGTGAGGAGTTTGGACATACCGAGCTTGAGCCCGCGCAATATGAAGAAGGTCGCCAGCGTCACGATGAAGCTGGGCAGCGCAGTGCGTTCGACCATCTTGCCGTTGAGATAGCCAATCAAGAGCGCTGCGGCGAATGAGATCGGCACGGCGAACCATATCGAAATGCCAAGGCCACCGAGCTCGCCGACTTCTTTGATGAGAAGAATGAAGAGAATGCCCATGGCACCGGTGTTCGCGCCAGATGAGAGATCGAACTCGCCGCCGATCATGAGCATCGAGACAGCAACGGCCATGATGCCGAGCGTGGAGGCAGTGTCGAGCCAGTTTTGTGTTTGGCCTGCGGTGCCGAAGTTCAGTGAGACGGCCCAAAAGAAGGTCCAGACGCCGATGACACCAATGATGGCGCCGATCTCGGGTTGCACGAACATGCGCTGGAAGATGCTGCGATACGCGAGCCGTTCGTCGGCTGCGGGTGCCGCTGCGGATTTTGTTGTTTCACGTGATTCGGTAGCGACGGCGGTGGCCTCATGGCCTTGTCCCGCCTCATCAGCGTTGCTGATGTGCCCCTCGTCCATCGTCGTTTCCGACATGTCGACCCTCACTCCTTAGAACCGTATTGATGCACTTCAGTGGCGCGCGTACACGCCGGGTGTAGAAGCCGAGCGGTCGCCCGAGGGTTACTCGGGCGACCGGCTACGGCAAACGTGTAGCTACCTATGAGAGGCAGTGATTAGCGGGTGCCGGCCTCGGAGAGGGCGAGCACGTCAGCTGCGTTCGAGGCGTCTACGAAACCAGGTCCGGTGAGGATTGGAAGTCCACCACCAATGGTGTTCGAGTTCGTCTGGAAGAGGAACAGCTGAAGGATTGGCAGGTAACCCTGGAGGTACTGCTGCTGATCGACGGTGAAGAGGATGTTGCCACCCTCGATCTCGCCGAGAAGCTCAGGGGTAAGGTCGAAGCCGCCAACCGTGACGTCACGACCGAGGTCGCTTGCTGCACGGAGACCCGAAAGGGTGATGACTGGACCAACGCCGAGGAAGCCGTCGATGCTGTCGTCGGCTGCCATTGCAGCGTTGATTGCGGCCTGCTGAGCAGTGGTGTCAGCGTCGAGGTCCATGAAGCCGGTGGTTACGGTGCCCGAGAACGTGTCCTCAAGGCCGCCACAACGCTCGGTCAGGCCGACGTTGTTCTGCTCCTGCTGACCGCAGAGAACGTGGGTCACGCCTGCAGCGTTGAAACGCTCACCAGCTGCCTGGCCAGCAATGAACTCGGTCTGGCCAACGTGGGTGAGTGCGCCGATTTCCTGGTAGTCGTTTGCGCCCGAGTTGAGGGTCACGACTGGAACGCCGCCCTCGACTGCGCCCTGAAGAGCAGGAACGAGTGCTGCGGGATCTGGCAACGATGCGGCAATGCCGTCGGAACCTTCACCAATAGCGCCTTCAATGCCCTGCACCATGACGTTTGCGTCGTTGTTGCCAGGGACCCAGACACAGGTGACACCAAGGTCGCTGCATGCAGCATCCATACCGCGGTTCACAACGGACCAGAACGGACCATCGTCGGAGTGGGTGATCATGTGGAAGGTGAGATCGGAGCCTTGCGCTGCGTCTACCTCTTCAGGTGCGTCGTCGCCAGCATCGTCGCCAGCATCGTCGCCGCCATCTTCTTCCGTGGCTTCCTCTTCTTCACCTCCGTCGTCAGAACTTCCATCGTCGGTGGTTTCGGTATCGTCGTCCCCGGTTGCGGTGCTATCTGCCGTGCTACTTGAGCACGCTGCCGCAAACAAGGTGAATGCTGCTAGCAGAGCCAGCAGTCGCATCATCTTTTTCACTTGTTCCCCTCCTATTGGGTTTTCTTGTATTTCCCGAGAGCCCGGAGTCCACAAACATGACCAATTGGTCATGCTGCGAGACGTTGTTCGAGCTCTCTGAGATAGTCGACGCTTGCTTTCACGTCTTCGATTGGTCCTTGGCCATCAGCGGGTTCAGCACCGGTGATTGCAATGTCCTGTTCCAGGACGTACCACCCCATGTATCCCCCACCTTCCAACGAGCGTATAACGCGGTCGATGTCTAAGTCCCCGCGACCCACTGTGGGGAAGATACCACCCTGGACTGCTTCCATGAGGCTCAGCTCGCCGTCGTTGAGCCGCTTCGCGACCGCCAGGTCGCAATCTTTGATGTGCACGAGCCCGACACGATCGGCATGCGCTTCGACGAAATCGGCCGGGTCGTAGCCGCCGACGGCAAAGTGCGCGGTGTCGAGAACGAATCGAATTGCGCTGTGGTCGACAACTCGTTGGATCTCTTCTTTGGTCTCAACAATGGTCCCGTAGTGCTCGTGGAGCACCTGGGTCAGCCCGTGAGCTTCGGTGATCTCCTCAATGCGAGCAAACATCATCATCGTGTGGTCCCACTCGGCGTTGGTGAGCTCTCGTCGAGGCGCCCAATCCCACGTGGTGACCGGTGAGGAGTTGAAGTAGGTCGCTCCGGCAGCTTGCAACAACGCGGCGTGCTCTTCGCAGCGCCGAAGGGTTTCGTCGGCCTCGGCGGGATCATGAACCAGCACGGGGATGAATGCCGCGAGGAGATCGAGGTTGTGCGCAGAAAGAACTGAGCTCAGTTCGGACGGGTCGGAAGGGAGATACCCCTCCGAACCGAGCTCGGTGGCGGGAAAGCCAAGTGCGGCCATTTCTGAAAGCACGCGGTCGACGGGGAGTTGAATTCCCCAACCTGGTACCTCGCAGATCCCCCAAGAGATTGGCGCGGTGGCCATTCGTTCCATGAATGTCATCGTTTTGACGGTTCCTTCATTGATGTCTTGCTCGTTTCCGAGCACATTCAGCATTTCAGAGCGTTCAGAGCGTTCAATTTCGTCACTGTGAGAGGGCAAGAGGCATCATTGTAGAGCGCTCTACTCCGTGACGGATGGCTCACCATAAGCCACGGGTGACGGCGACGTCAACTCCAAAGTCGGTATTCTGCCCAACGATTTCATTGCACGTCGCCGTCCGAGAGAACACTCCAGCTCTCGGTCCCCGACCTCACAATTGTCACATCGGAGGGCGAGTAGAGCGCTCTATCGTTCTGAGGCACCCTCGTATACAATGAGCCGATGGCGCAGACGACGATGGACGACGTAGCTGAACACGCGGGGGTTTCACGAGCGTTGGTGTCGCTCGTCATGCGCGACTCTCCTCGTGTGTCCGATCACAGCCGAGCCAAGGTGCTCGCGTCGGCCGCCGAGCTCGACTACCGCCCAAATGTGTGGGCACGAAACTTGGCAAGCGGACAGACCAACACCATCGGCGTGATGTTGAACGATCTCCACAACCCCTACTTCGCCGAGCTCGCCGAAGGGGTAGCTGCGGGCGCTACCGAGAACGGTATGGAAGTGCTCATCACCTCGGGCTGGCAACGCGAGGCCGGCGAGAACGCCGCCATCGAAACGCTGCTCAACCTTCGCACCGACGGCATCGTGCTCGGCGCTGCCCGGTTCGGCTCCGAAGCCTTTTCAGAGATGGCTCAACAGATACCCACGGTTGCGGTCTCCAACTTCCACGAGCCCGACGCGATGGACACCCTGTGTAACGACGAGGCCTACGGGGCGGAACTCATCGTCGAACACCTCACCTCGCTTGGACACACCAGAATCGTCCACATCGACGCCGGCAATGCCCCTGGCGCACCCGAGCGGCGGAAGGGATTCACGACCGCAATGTCGCAACGGGGCCTCGCCCCCATCGTGTTCGAAGGCGACTTTAACGAACAATCCGCTCGCGAAGCTGCGGTCGACATCATGAAACTGAAGGAACCCCCGACGGCGATCTTTGCTGCGAACGACCTGGCCGCGAGCGGCGTCTTTGCCCATCTTCGAAGCGTCGGCGTGAGAATTCCCGACGATGTCTCTGTGGTTGGCTACGACGACACCGTCCTTGCCGGTCTTGGAGCAATCTCGCTCACCACGGTGCGCCAGCCCGTGCAAATGTTCGGTCGTCGAGCCACCGAGCTACTCATCGAACGCATCAACGGACGACAGGACGCAAAGCACGAGCTGCTTCGGCCAAGCCTCGTCGTCCGGTCGACGACCGGGCCTGTCCCGGCCTCACCATAAACGATCACCAAGGGGAACAATGTTTGAAGTCGATGTCACCAAGCTCAGTGAACAACTCGATGACATCGTCGAAGAGTTGCTCAACGGCGGCGGCGCCGTCGTTATCCGTGAGGCGTTCGATGCGGCCGCCATTGCCAATGCGCGAGCGATCATCATGGACGAATCCAAGGACCCGGACAAAGAGACACATTTCCAGGGGGCAAACCAGGACACGATCCATTTGCAACGCCGAGTCTGGAACTTGCTCGCCAAGGGCAAGGTCTTTGAGGACATGGTGCAACATCGAGATGTCGTCGCCATTACTTCGGCCTTTCTCGGGAACAAGTTCCACCTCGGTTCGATCGCGGCCAATCGACTGCTTCCAGGGGGCCCGGGCCAAGAGCCACACATCGACTATCCCTACTGGGACATGTACGACCGCGAGGGTTTCCCTGCTCGCATCAATTCGAGTTATCCCCTCAACTTGCAAGTGACGATCCCGCTCGATCCGTTCAACGAGGCATCGGGAGCAAGCGCGTACCTGCCGGGCTCTCAACGCGACCTGCACTACCCCGAGATCGGCGAGCGCGATGCCTTCTTCGAAGGGTGCAGTCGAATGTCGGGTAACCCCGGCGATGCGGTGATCTTCAACGGCATGACCTGGCACTGCGCCATGCCCAATAACTCAGATCACGATCGTGGAGCGGTCCTTATCGAGTATCTCCCAAAGTTCGTGATCCCGCTCGAAGATCAGCTCTCTGGAGTTCCGAGAGACGTCATCGACAGGGCAAGCCCGCTGCTTCAACGGCTCATCGGCATTGGTCGTCCGTATCCGAAGCTGTTCGACGAAGCCACCGGAGAGAACACCATCGGCCGCGACTAGAACGCCGCGTTATTCGTATCCGTCGGTGGGAGCGTCGTCGTCGAGGATGCTTTCGAGCAGTGCGTCGAACTCCTCGTCGTCAATGTCGAATTCCGAGTCGGCATGTGGCGTTCGGTCGCCATCGACGGAGTCTTCAGCACCCGCCTGCAAGGACGGAACCACCGGAGTAGCTACACGTGCCGCCGCGTGGCGCGCTTCGTCAGCCTTGCGTTTCCGCTCGAACCACAGTCCGCCAAAGAAGACCGCAATCGAGCTCACCACGGCGGCGATCAGCAGGGATCGTCGTTGTTCGTCGCCGGTAACCACAGCTGGTCCGCCATCAGCAATCGAGTCGACTGCTTGGACGCTCTCACCATTTCCAGCTGCACCAATGGTGTCGGGTGAATCGTTGCTCGAATCCGATTCGGACTCGCTGCTCGAAGAGGCAGCGGCCGCCGTAACAAAAACTCCCTGAGCAAACACGCTCGGGTCTTCGAACGAAGTGTCGTTAACATCAGCGGCCGACCAGCTGAGCTTGAGATCGCGATCTCCGCCCGATGATCCGTTCGCTTGGACTTGCAAACCAAACCGTTCGCCGACAACGGGCTCAACCAGTGTTGAGACGTCGACGGCAATCTCTGTTCCCCAGCCTTCGTTCGTCGCGAACACGAACCCGGTGACCTCGTGCTGATCGAGGCCGATTCCAGTCAGCGTGAGTGCTTGGGGATTCGTTGCACCAATATCGACCGCGGAAATACGTATCTGGCTAATGCCCTCGCCGTAGCCCGTCGCGGCCAGGTCACCCGAGAAATTCAGGTAGAACTCGAGCGAGTCCTCATTCCAATAGTTCTCCCCGTTCTCGCCGGCAACGATCGTTGCATCAGTGATCGTCGCTGCGAAAAAGATGGTGTTCGGATCGGCCGACACCTGCCAACGGAGGCGGCCGTTGGCGCCGGGATCCTCCGATGCCACTGGACCGCCCACCGTCACTATCGCGGGAACGTTGGCCCAGTCATCGAGCTGGCCGTCCAACACGATAGTGCTCTCGGCTTCGAGCACAACAGATGCACTGGTGCCCGAAACTTGCCCGAGTGCCGTTGCACTCCATCCGGCCATTGCCAAGACCGTCACAACGAGAGCACCGAGAAATCGGTGCAGCGTCGAAAAACGAAAGGGAAGTTTGCCAGCCATCGACATATCCCGAACGGTACCGGTTCTTGGCCCCTCTCGACCCGACGGGGATGCAACGAGCTCACCTGACCGCCGTGCGCCTACATCGATGGGCGTCGGTTCCTGTCGTTTCGAAACACCAACGCGAGGAGCGTTATCATCCCGACCGCAATGCCAATGACGGCGAGAAGCCCGCCGCTGAGCGCCTGGTCCGGAGAATCGATCGATACCCGAATCGACCCAACGTTACGACGGCCATCTGAACCCTCTACTGCATACGAGATCTCGTAGTTGCCCGATGGCAGCTGACCTGCAAGAGAAGCCGTGAGTTCGGTCCGGTCAACCGTCACTGATGCGACCTCGATCTCGGTGCCGTCGCGTCGCAGAACCCGAACGTCGGCATCGTCGGGCCGAAGCAAGGTGTCGAACTCGAAGACGATCAGTTCCAGGGTCGAAAGCGACGCCCCGTCGGTCGGGGTCGAGTCGATCAATCGAGCCTGCGCAGACGCCGTACCAGGAACCAACAAGGTCACGATGAGAACAACCAACCCCAGGACGCGACCAACGCAGTCCGAAGCTGCGAAGCCGGTTCGGGACGAATGGCGGAGGTGGACGGGAATCGAACCCGCCATACGGGGATCGCCCGTATCGCCTGCTTTGAAGGCAGGGGAGCCCACCAGGTACTCAGACACCTCCATGGAAACGGAAGCCTAGCGGCCAGATATCAGTCGCGGTTGTCCGGAGAATCCCACGGGACCCCTCGCGGAGGAAGATCGTCATCTCGATAGTCGGGTTCGTTCTTCACAATGAACCACACCACTGCGCCGCCGACGATGGCAAAGGTCAGGAAGATCGCTAGCGCGAAGAGTGCAATCACGTACTCGACGAAGCGCTCTGTCGTTGCGCCAACAAGAGTGGTTTAGACGGCAAGAAGGTCGCGGGCGCCGGTGTCACTGCTTGGGTGACGCAGCTTCGACATTGCCCGAGCTTCGATCTGACGGATGCGCTCACGGGTGAGGTTGAAGTGTTCGCCAACCTCTTCGAGCGTCCGTGGTTCACCGCGATCGAGGCCGAAACGAAGCTTGAGAATCTCGCGCTCACGCTCATCGAGCGGCGACAGCAAGCGGCTGATCTCGTCGGGGAGCAACGCGGTTGCGGCAACTTCGAACGGCGAGTCAGCGCCACGGTCTTCAACGACGTCGCCGAGTTCGGCATCGCCATCCTCACGAAGTGGTTCCGAAAGTGACAGTGGTTCGGCGGCGAAGCGAAGCGCCTCGGTGACCTTGTCCTCGGGCAGCTCGACCTCAGCAGAAAGCTCCGAAAGCGTCGCTGGACGTCCGAGTTTGAGCTCCAGGCGAGAGCGAGCCTTTTGGAGACGAGTGAGGGTGTCGCCGGCGTGAACTGGGAGACGGATGGTGCGACCGGTGTTTGCAATGCCGCGGGTGATTGCTTGGCGAATCCACCACGTGGCATAGGTCGAGAACTTGAAACCCTTGCGCCAGTCGAATTTCTCGACGGCGTGCATGAGTCCAAGGTTTCCCTCTTGGATTAGATCGAGGAGGGGCAGGCCAGATGCCTGGTACTTCTTCGCAATCGAGACGACGAGTCGAAGGTTGGACTGCACAAAGGTGCGTTCGGCTTGTTCGCCGCGGCGCAGGTCACGGTTGTATTCGCGGCGTTTCGCCGCCGTGATCTCTTCGCGGCCCTCGAGGGCGGCGCGCGCTTCAGCGCCCTTCTCAATGGCCTGAGCAAGGCGAACTTCGTCGTCCTTGGTCAGCAGGGGGTACTGTCCGATGTCCGTGAGGTACAACCGTACGAGGTCTTCTTCGTCCCGCTCGACACGCTCTTTGGCCACGAGTATCCAATCTGCATTCCCAGCACCGGAGTGCTGATTTTGCGGTTAACCAATATCTCGCCAGCCAGCGAGACAACAGTAGCTTCGACCCAACCACGGCCGACCTGAAGGGAAATCCTACAGAGCGAAGTTCGCTGGCCCACCGAATATCTATCCCTTTAACAGGGGTAAAATCAGTGTGAAGATGGCGGCTTTCGGCGTCAACCCGTCGTTTTGCTCACTTTTTGCGATGAGTTGGTCGGTGAGACACCGAAAAATCCGGCTATCGGTAGCCGTTGGTTATGGGAAGGCGCCGGTCTCGACCAAACGCCTTTTTGGTAACGCGAGCCCCGAGCGGTGTTTGACGGCGCTTGAATTCGGAGATGTCGACGAGTCGGGTGATGCGGTTGACCGTCTCCTCGTCGAATCCCATTTCGACTAATTCGGATCGGGTTTTGTCCCCCTCGATGTAGGCCTCGAGGAGCGGATCGAGCTCTTCGTATGGTGGGAGGCTTTGGTCGTCGCGCTGATCTGGGCGAAGCTCTGCCGATGGCGGTTTGGTGATGACCGATTCGGGGATGATCTCTCGGCCGGAGCGTTCGTTGTAACGGCGAGAGAGTGCGTAGACGTCGAGCTTGTAGACGTCTTTGATTACCGCATAGGCCCCTGCGGTATCCCCGTAGAGCGTCGAGTAGCCAACGGCTGCTTCGCTCTTGTTGCCGGTGGTGACGACGAGCCAACCGAATTTGTTGGTGAGCCCCATCAAGATGACGCCACGAATACGTGACTGGAGGTTCTCTTCGGTCAGCCCTTCTTCACGGCCTTCGAACGACGGGGCGAACATCTCGAGAAACGACGCGTGCGCCGGTTCGATCGGGATCGTCCGGTGTGAGACCCCCAAGCGTTCGGCGAACTCTTCAGCGTCGGTCACCGAATGATCGCTGGAGAAGCGACTCGGCATAAGAACACAGTGCACGTTCTCGGGGCCGAGGGCGTCGGCGGCAATAGCTGCGGTCAACGTCGAGTCGATACCGCCCGATAGGCCAAGGCACACGTCGGTGAAGCCGTTCTTGTGCACGTAGTCACGGGTGGCCAAAACAAGGGCGTCGTGGAGTTCGTCAAGCTCGTTGAGCTGAGGGGCGATGCGAGGCGATGCGCCCTCGCTAGTGCGACCCGTTGCAGCCGAGACTGGCACGACCGGGAATCGGGCGGCGGCTGGGACGTCGTTGCTCGTCGCTTCGACATCGACGACGAGCACTTCTTCGACGCAGTGACCAGCGCGAGCAATGACCTCGCCACCGGCATCGAGCACGAAGGACGACCCGTCGAAGACGACTTCGTCTTGGCCGCCGACGAGGTTGCCGTAGACGAGCGGAACTCCGCCGGCTTCGGCGACGCGCAACGCCATCTCGGCTTGACGAGTTTCCGTCTTGCGTCGGTAGTAGGGGGACGCGTTCATGTTGACGAGAATCTGTGCGCCACCGGCTCCCATCTGCGCCATTGGTCCGCCTGCAATCCAACCGTCCTCGCAGATCGACATACCGACGCGCACTCCCGCGACGTCGAACAAGGCCATGGGTTCGGTACCCGGTACAAAGACACGTTCTTCGTCGTACACCGCGTAGTTCGGAAGGGCACGCTTGTGGTAGGTGGCTTTCACCTCGCCACCGGCAACGAGCGCGAAGGCGTTGTAGGTCTGGCCGTGGCCCTGACCGTCGGCGAACCCAATTGCGGCTGCGCAGTGACCGGTGATTTTGCTGGCCACCTCGTCGAGCACTGCCATATTGTCGGCGACGAAGCCCGGTTTCAGCAGAAGATCTTCGGGCGGGTAGCCGGTGATTGTGAGCTCGGGAAACAATGCGAGGTCGGCGCCCTCGCGCTCGGCCTCCGCCATGAACGAGAGGACCTTTTCGGCATTGCCGTGAAGGTCTCCCACCCGGGTATTGATCTGACAGATAGCGACACGAATCACAGCCACAGCACAAAGGCTAGGGCCCAGAGGTTGCGATCGGTGTGTTCGGTCGCCCGTGAGCTGGCCAGCAGCGCTCTCAACGGGAGTTGCCGTTGTCGACAACCATCACCAGAGCGCTACGCTCCACGCCATGACAAATCTGGCAGCACGGCTCGCTGCGGGCGAGCGCATTCTGATCGACGGTGGCACCGGTTCAGAGGTCGAACGTCAAGGCGCCGAGATGGTGACCGGCGCATGGTCTGGAGCAACTGCGGTCACCTACCCCGACATCGTGCGTAGCGTGCACGAGCAGTTCATCAGCTCTGGGGCTGAAGTGATCTTTGCCAATACCTATGCGAGTTCTCGCCACGTGCTCGCGCAGGTCGGCCGAGCGCATCAGTTCGAAGAATTGAACCGAGCTGGGCTGCGCCTCGCAGTTGAAGCCCGAGAGAACGCGAACGCTCCTCACGTGGTGATCAGCGGTTCGATGTCGACAACCGAGCAGGGCGGCGAGTTTCCCCCGCACGACGTGGCGCTTCGCAACTACATCGACCAGGCACGGATCCAGGTGGATGCTGGCGCCGAGATGATCACCCTTGAGATGATGCGCAACCTCGAAACCACCCGCACCATTCTCGAAGCGACCAAGGACGTCGGCGTTCCGTTGTGGGTCGGCATGAGTTGTGTGATCACGAACGATGGCCCACGCCTCGTGTATGACGGGTCACTCGAAGAAGCGATCCGCATGCTCGACGACTACGACATTGAGTTGTTGGCGATCATGCACACCGAGACCGCCGACGTCGATGCCTGCCTCGACGTGGTCGACGCGCACTGGGACGGCCCGGTTGGGGTGTATGCCCAAGTCGGCGATTGGAATGGCACCAACTGGTTCTACGACGACACAGTCACCCCAGAAAAGCACGCCGAGCTCAATGCCGGTTGGGTCGACCGCGGCGTGCAAGTCATCGGTGGGTGCTGCGGAATCGGACCCGAGCACATCAGCGCCATGCAGCGTTTGGTTTAGCCAGAACCCTGTCTGGGGCGGGTGCCCTGCAAAGTGACGTCAACTCGGCCGAACCGTCGTCACTGCTTCCACCGGTGTGTGGCATCGTTTCGTAATGGACACGTCGCCCGTTCACCATGACCTCGAAGCCGAGCAGGCGTACCTCACGGCCGCCCGTGCAGCGCTCGGAGCGATGACGGTCAAAGCCGATGCTGCGCTCGAGTTCGGGGAGCGAGCCGTCCGTGAAGAGAACACCGCCGAGGCTCGAATCGTTCGAACCCACCTACGCGACAGAAGCGAATCGCTCGGTGTTGGCGACGGCGTGTTGTGCTTCGGTCGCATCGACGAGGACCCAGCGTTGGCCGACGGAGATACGTGGTACGTGGGGCGCCGACATATCGAGAGTCCAACCACCGAACCGCTCATCGTCGATTGGCGAGCACCGGTGGCAATTCCCTTCTACCGAGCGACCTCGGCCGATCCGCAGGCATTGACCATGAGACGCCGCTTCACCTGCGAGGGTGACACGATCGTTGCGATCTTCGATGAACAGCTCGACGATCCTGACTCGATTGCCGGCGGCGGCCTGCCCGACCCTCTTCTCGCGGAGATTGGAAGGTCCCGTTCGGGAGAGATGCGCGACATCGTGGCGACGATCGCTGCCGAACAAGATGAGATCATTCGCGCTCCCCTGGCCGAGTGCCTGATTGTGCAGGGTGGCCCGGGCACCGGAAAGACCGCCGTTGGCCTACACCGTGCAGCCTTTCTGTTGTTCGAGCACCGCGCGGAGCTCAGCACGAGCAAGGTGCTGGTCGTTGGCCCGAACCGTATGTTCCTGCGATATGTCGGTGCTGTGCTGCCATCGCTCGGAGAGACTGCAGTCAGCCAGGCCACGGTTCGATCGCTCCTCGATGTGAAGTATCGCGTGCGTGGCGATGAGGACCTTCCAACACAAGTGCTCAAAGGCGATCTTCGGATGGCCGGGATCCTTCGGTCGGCATTGCTCGACAAGCTCAAGATTCCCAACAGCGAAGAACAGCTCGGTGTGGGAACGCGGACCATCGGTCTTTCTCCCGACCAGATCGCGTCAGCCCAGAAGACGGCGCTCGAACGACGCCTGCCGTTCAGTTCTTCTCGCAACGTCTTCACCCAGCTACTCATCCGAGAGGCGAAACAGCAGCTGATCGACCGTGGCGTTCCCGAGCTTCAGGTGGACGAAACAATCCGTTCGCTGAGTGGCGGAGAGCCGCTGAAGCGACTGGTCAATCGATGTTGGCCAACCGTCGGGGCGACGACGTTGCTCCAATCGGTGCTCGGCAATCGAGCTCTGCTCAAGCGCTGCAGCGCGAACGTGTTGAGTGACGATGAACGAGAGATGCTTCACCGGCGTGCTGCTTCCTCGGCGAGCACAGAGGTGTGGACCGAAGCAGACCTTGCGCTGCTCGATGAGGCTGAGGACCTCACGACGGGCACCTCGATGCAGTACGGCCACGTCGTCGTGGACGAGGCACAAGATCTCAGTGCGATGGCGCTTCGAGTTGTCGGTCGTCGAGCGAGGAAAGGTTCGATCACGATTCTCGGTGACATTGCCCAAGCCACGGCACCATCTGCACAGTCGAGCTGGGGAGAGGTCATCAGAGCGCTAGGCGTTGACGAGACCCAAACGGCTGTCAGCACATCGGAGCTCACCGTCGGCTATCGAGTCCCCGGGCCGTTGTTGGACTTCGCCAATCGTCTTCTCCCAACAACGGCACCTCACATCACGCCGTCGACCTCGGTGCGTCATGCAGGCCCCGGCCCCGACATCCAATCAGTAGATACAACCGACCTGATCGACACAACCGTCACGGTCGCCACGTCGAACGCAGCCAAGTTCCAAACAACAGGAGTCATCGTGCCCGCACCGTTGGTCGACGATGTGCTCGCCGGATTGCGCGCTGCTGGAGCCGACCCGGCCGACACCCGCACAACCCAGACCTTGGGAGCCTCGCTCTCGGTCGTCGATGCCGCGGCAGCGAAAGGACTCGAGTTCGATGTCGTCGTCGTAGTAGAACCCGGTGAGTTCACCAACCTGTACCCCGAAGCCCTCATCGGCCTACGACTGCTCTACGTCGCGCTCACAAGGGCCGTCCAAGCGCTGACAATCGTGCACAGCTCGCCCCTCCCCGGACAGCTTCGAGAGACCAAAACCAACGAGTGATTTGACCTCCAAAAACCAGTGTCACACCATCGAACTAGTGTTCGATACATGGAGTTTCGGGGTCCCTCACAGATTGCGCAGCCAGACTTGGCTGCAGCTGTCGATGCCGCGACCACCGCGTTGGCAAAGCTCCAGCGCTCCGGGCTGACCCCGGCCAACAATCGAGATGCCATCACCGTCATCCGAGAGATCGAAGTACTGAAGCGAAAGATGGACTCGATCACCGTCGACGTCATGGCCGAGATCCAAGACAACAGCTTCTATGCAGCCGACGGCCACCGTTCGGCAAAGGTCATGGTCGAAAACTACGCCAACCTTTCCGGCTCAGAAGCAACCGCTCGCGACAAGAGCCGCAAAGTCCTCGCTGACATGCACGAAGTCGCCGCCGCCTATCGGCGCGGCGAAGTAGGCACCGAACAAGTCCGGGTCCTGGGTCGTATCCATGCCAACCCACGCGTGCGTTCGCTCATGCGTGATGATCAAGCGTGGTTCCTTCACCGAGCCAAACGACTCGACTTCGACAACTTCGCAGAACGGGCCACTAAGTGGATGAACCTGATGGACGAAGACGGCCCCGATCCGGCCGTCGAACGCGGTCACGAACGACGTAACGCACACCTGACCCAGGACTACGACACGTCGTGGCAGTTGATGGCCAACTACGCCGCTGCCCAAGGCGCGGCGATGCACGAGATCTTCACCAAATACGTCGAGGCCGAAACCATGGCCGACTGGGAAAAGGCACGAGCCGAACACGGCGCTGACGCTACCTACAACGATCTAGCGCGAAGTATCCAACAACGCCGGGCCGATGCGCTTTGGCAACTGTTCCAAGACGCAGCGGCATCGCCTCACGGCGCGGTCCCGCCCGGCTTCACCCACAACATCGTGTGGGATAGCGACACCTTCGAAGAAATGGCCCGTCGGGTCGAAACCGGCGAAGCCGAACCACTCGACCCCGACAGTTCGTTTTGCATGACGCTCGACGGGGTCCCTCTCGACCCCCACGAATCGTTCGCCTCAGCACTCAACAGCCGAATCCGACGAGTCCTCATCGACTCAGCCAGTGTCGTCATCGACCTCGGTGAAGCAAGGCGCTTCACCGGCCTCGCGAGACACGCCGTGAAACTCTCCTTCACCGAATGCGCATGGATTGGCTGTCACGTCCCAACGAGCCAATGCGAGGCCGACCATCTGCTCGAACACGGCAGAGGCGGAAGAACCAACCCCGGAAACGGGGCACCACTTTGCGGCAGACACAATCGATGGAAACAAAAAGGGTTCACCGTCTATCGAGACCCCACTGGTCAATGGCACACCTACCGGCCCGACGGCACCAAAATCCCCGCTCGCTAACCACGGGCCAACCCTGCCTGCCCCGCCTGAGTAACCTCGTCTCATGGCCATCCCAACCAGCCACATCGATCTCTTCGAGGGCACCGCAATCTGGCATGTCGCCACCATTGGACCCGACGGCGAACCTCAGTCGAGCCCGGTTTGGGCGGGCCTCGATGACGACGGCTACGTGGTCATCTCGATGCTCAAGCGACGCCAGAAGGTGAAGAACCTCACGGCGAACCCGGCCATTGCGCTGAGCGCCTACGAGTACAACGACGGGTACCGACATCTCGAAGTGCGCGGCACGGTCGTGGCTATCGACGACGATCCCGAGCATGTACTCATTCATGCAATGGCCAAGAAGTATCTCGGCGTCGACCGGTGGGACGCGGTTCAACCCGACGACGAGCGGGTCATCATCCGAGTGCGCATCGACCAAGCCAACACAATGGGTTAACGCGCAGGCGACCACATCTAGCGAACACCACATCGACCGGCGCTATATCGACGAGGGTACGTGTTAGCCGGCTACCGCACGGATTAGCGCGGTTGTCGCCGCAGCACTCAACACCACAGCCAAGAACGGCGCCCGCCGCCACACAAGAACGCCCGCCACAACAACGCCAGCGAGTCGCTCATCGACTACGAGCGACCGGCCGCGCGCCACCGTGAGCTGCACGATCACCGCCATCACCACCGCAGCCGGAATCAAGCTCGCCGCCTTCGAAAGTGTTGGCCGCCGTTCAAGCCACGGCCCGATCGCAAAACCACCGATCAGGCGTTGGCCCCACACGGCAATCGTGAGTGCGACGATCGAGAACACGGTCATGACGTTCGACCCCCGACCTGCTCGGTCGATAACGCAACCGCTACCGCCACTCCACTGAGGCTCAAGATGATGGGCAGCCCAGCAGGAACGATCGGCAACAACACAAGGCACGCAAGGCCGCCAGCCATGCCCGCGGTACGGCCGTCACGGGTGCGGAGAAGGTTGCCAATGATTGCGAGCAGCGCCGCAGGAAACAGTGCGTCGAGACCCAACCGAGACGTGTCACCAAGGACATCGCCGAGGAAGGTTCCGACCGCAACGCCGGGGAACCAGCCGATCATCATGCCGCCAGTAGTGCGCCAGAACTCCCGCTCGACGTGTTCGGGGGTCGCTTGTTGGACCGCGATTGCGACGTTGGGGTCGAACGCGTTGACCGCGGCGAGAACTCGACGAAACCCGCCCGCTGGCAGCCGAGGGATTAGCGATACGGCGAGAATACCAAAGCGTGTCGCCACGATCGTGCCGGCAATGATCGCCGCCCACTCTCCTCCCCCGGCTTCGCGAACAGCGAGGTACGCAAACTGCGATGTCGCCGAAAAGATCACCGAAGACGCAATGAACGCCCGCAGCGGTGGCGTCCCGATATCGATCAACACAACCTGAAGCGTGACCGCCAAGGAGAAGAAGGTGATCGCCATCGTGGCGAAGTCGGCAATGCTGAGGCGCGGCGCTCCCGCCTGAGGGGCTGCGGTTGGCTCGCCGGACATCGGCCTACCCTACGCGTCACCGAACTCATCGCAGTCCGGATGCTCCTTTTTGGCAACAGCCCCGTTCGCAAGAAAACGAGAACGAGGGGTCTGCGTTCGCAGACCCCTCGACTCTGTCGTTTACGGACTGTCCTTTTGATGAACTATTTCTGGCGCCGATCAGGCGAGAGCGGAACCAATGGTGTCGGTCAAAAGGCCTGCAACCACATATGGGTCAGCGTTGGCGTTCGGGCGACGATCTTCGATGTAGCCCTTCTGGTCTTGTTCGACCTGCCACGGAATACGGATCGATGCGCCACGGTCCGATACGCCATAGCTGAACTCGTCAAAGCGCTGGGTCTCGTGATCGCCAGTGAGGCGATCCTCGATGCCGATGCCGTACCCCTTGAGGTGCTTGGCAGGCACGCCCTCGGCGCCCATTGCTTCACATGCCGCAATGATTGGGTCGTAACCCTCACGCATTGCCTTGGTCGAGAAGTTCGTGTGCATACCTGCACCGTTCCAATCGCCCTTCATTGGCTTTGCGTCAATCGACACCTCGATGTTGAACTCCTCGCCTGCCCGATACAACAAGTAACGAGCAATCCACAGGTGGTCGCCAACCTCGGTGGTGCCAGCTGGGCCGATCTGGAATTCCCACTGGCCGGGCATGACCTCGGCGTTGGTTCCCGAGATCTTGAGGCCAGCATCGATGCACCACTGCGTGTGGAGCTCGACGAGGTCGCGGCCAGCAATACGAAGTGCGCCGACTCCGCAGTAGTAGGGGCCCTGCGGTCCAGGGAACCCGGCTGGCGGGAAGCCGTATGGCCACTTGGTCTCGGGGTCGAGAAGGGTGTATTCCTGCTCGAGACCAAACCATGGCTCTTGGTCGCCGTACTTGTCCTCAGCAGCACGAGCAAGCGCCCGGGTGTTGCTTGGAATTGGCGTCATGTCGACGAACAACGACTCGCACATGACGAGAATGTTGTTTCCGCCGCGGATTGGATCCGGGAACTGGGCAACCGGCTGGAGCACGATGTCGCTCTTATCACCGGGGGCCTGGTTCGTGCTGGAACCGTCGTAGCCCCAGATGCCAGGCTCGTCGCCGTCGGCAAGAATCTTGGTCTTGGATCGGACCTCTTTGGTCGGCTCAGTGCCGTCGATCCAAATGTATTCGGCTCGGTAAACCATCCGAGAACTCCTTGGTTAGGCCCCATGCTTGGGCGCGGACACGCTTTGCGTCTCAAGTTTCTGCGCCGACGGCAATGGCGGCCACAGAGAACCAACCGAAACCGTAGCCGCGACCAACGACCGGGAGACACTCGGACTGTTAACGGAGTGTGAAACCGCGCCGTTTTCAACGTTTCAGGCCAACGGCGAGTAGCGGTTCGACCGTGCACCTGCGACCATGAAGAGATGCAACCTCAGGAAAACTATGTGCTTCGCACCATCGAAGAGCGAGGCGTTCGTCTCGTTCGACTGTGGTTTACCGATGTGCTCGGGCAACACAAGTCGGTTGCTATCTCTCCGGCAGAACTCGAGAAGGTCTTCGAAGAGGGCCTCCAGTTTGATGGCTCCTCCATCGATGGTTTTAGCCGAGTCCAGGAAAGCGACGTTCTCGCGCGCCCCGATGCTCGAACGTTCGAATTGCTTCCGTGGGCAGCGAACGAACCATCAGCGATGGTGTTCTGCAATATCGAACAACTCGACGGATCTCCCTTTGCTGGCGACCCCCGGCAGGTGCTGCGCCGCAATCTGAACAAGGCACACGATGCTGGCTTCACCTTCTTCGTCGCTCCCGAGATCGAGTTCTTCTATTTCGCAACCGACGACCCCACCAACGTCGAACCGCTCGATACCGCCTCGTACTTCGATCTCACGACCGCAGATGTGGCGAGCGACCTGCGCAAATCGACGCTGCACATGCTCGAAGCCATGTCGATCCCGGTCGAGTACAGCTTCCACGAGGATGCTCCCAGCCAGCACGAGATCGACCTCCAATACACCGAGGCGCTCGCCATGGCTGACTCGATCATGACGTTCCGCCTCGTCGTCAAAAAGGTGGCGCAAGAACAAGGGGTGCACGCCACATTTATGCCCAAGCCCCTCGACGGTGTTCAGGGGTCGGGCATGCACACGCACATGTCGCTATGGCGCGATGGTGAGAACGCGTTCTTCGACGGGTCGAACGAGTATGGGCTCAGCACCGTTGCTCAGCAGTTCATTGCCGGAACCCTTCGCCATGCCCGAGAGATCACTGCGGTCACCAATCAGCTGATCAACAGCTACAAGCGGCTAAACGACGGCCTCGAAGCGCCTCGTTATGTTTCGTGGGCTCGCAACAACCAAAGTACGCTCGTGCGCGTTCCTGTCACCAAGGCCAACAAGCCCGGTGCAACCCGGATCGAGTATCGGGCGCCCGACCCGGCATGTAACCCCTACCTTGCCTACTCGCTGATCTTGGCAGCTGGCATGAAGGGCATCGAGGAGGGTTACGAACTCGACGCCGAAACGAAGGTCAACCTGTTCGATCGCCGCGAAGCTGCCACCGCAGGAGTGCCGAACCTGCCTCGCTCGCTCGATGAGGCCCTCGACGAGATGGAAGCATCAACGCTCGTTCGCGAGGCACTCGGCGAGCACATCTTCGAATGGTTCCTACGCAACCGTCGTGCCGAATGGGCCGAATACTCACGGAGTGTCACCCCGTTCGAACTCAACCGCTATCTGAGACAGTGGTGATTTCGCCGTGCCTCTAAGCCACCTAACACAAACCGTCCTGCTCTACCCCACCCCAATGGGCTCTGCGCTCACCAAGGTGCTCGACCAGCTCAACATTTCATGGAAGGCAGTCAGTGACGCTTCCAACGCCGAAACGCTCGAACCCGCGAGCGGTTGGGCGGGCGGAATCATCACGGTCGATGGCAACCCCGACGAGGCCTTTCGGGTCGCTAGTTGGTTGCAGTCCCGCGGCCAAGACGGCACGGCAACGCTCATGTTGACCTCGGCCGAGGCGCTCCCCGAGCTCTCCGATCAAACCGAGCTGTTCGATGATTTTTGCCTGACGCCGTTTCATCCGGCTGAGCTCGAAGCCCGACTGGAGCACATGCTGCAACGCAACGGAGATGGCGATGACACAATCATCACCTTCGGTCCGCTCAGCCTCAATGTCGAAACGTATCAAGCCATGGTCGACGGTCGATCGCTCGACCTGACGTATATGGAATATGAACTGTTGCGGTTCCTGGCAGCGAGCCCCGGCAAGGTGTTTAGTCGTGAGATCCTGCTGAGCGAAGTGTGGGGATACGACTATTACGGCGGCGCCCGCACGGTCGATGTCCACATTCGACGCCTGCGCTCGAAGCTTGGCGAGGAACACGCAAACCTGATCTCGACAATCCGTTCGGTTGGCTACCGCCTGGGTTCAGCAAACTGGTCGTAGGCCGTCACTGGCTATTCAACGCCTTGATGAGCGTGACGGTCGCGGTTTCGCGATAGGAATCTTCGACGAGTTCTTCGACTTCTTGCCAATCTGGAGATCCGCTGAGGTCGTATCCAAGCCAGCCCGATGGGGCCCAATACATGGGGATGAAGACACGGGGATGTTGCTCGAGCGCCGTGCGTTCGTCGTCTGCGACCTTGACGACCAGTGACTGGTCATAGCGCACTGCGTCCTCACCCTTGGTCGTGCCGCCATAGATAGCAAAGACTTTCTTGGTAAAGAACGCTGGCCGACCATGCGACACCTTTTCGTCGGCGCTCGGCAACGCGAGACAGAGCTCTCGGAGCTGAGCCAAGACAGGGTCGTTCGGGTCGAACTGAATCGTATGGGCCATAGCCCAACGGTAGTGGCAGACTCGCGTCCATGTCAGAGGTTCCAGAGACGATGCACGCCGTTCACCTCGACGGGCACGGTGGCCCCGAGATGCTCTCGTACAAGATGAACGTGCCGGTTCCCACGCCGAACGCCCAGCAGGTGCTGCTTGAGGTGGGGGCGGCCGGAGTGAACAACACCGATATCAACACTCGCATTGGCTGGTATGCAAAAGAGGTCACGACCGCAACGGGAAGCGGAGAATCCGAGAGCTTTGACGATTTGGCCGACGGTGGCGGCTGGTCTGGTGCGATCGATTTTCCGCGTATCCAAGGCGCCGACATGGCCGGAACAATCGTTGCTGTTGGCACCGAGATCGACAATGACCGCGTCGGCGAGCGCGTCCTTGTGCGTTCGATGCAAACCGCCGGCTGCTCGGACCCAACGGGGTGTGAGACGATTGGTTCGGAGTTCGATGGCGGGTTTGCGCAGTTCTGTGCTGTCGAGGCAACCGAGGCATTCCCTATTCGCTCCGAGCTCAGCGACGTCGAGCTCGCATCGTTTCCCTGCGCCTATTCAACAGCCGAAGGGATGCTCCACAAGATCGACCTCGCTGCCGGCGAGCGGGTGCTCATCACCGGGGCCTCTGGTGGTGTGGGCTCGGCAGCGATCCAGCTCGCCAAGCGACGTGGCGCCACTGTCGTGGCGATTGCGTCCGCGTCGAAGTGGGGCGACCTCGAAACGCTCGAGCCCGATCAACTCGTCGACCGGAACGTTGATCTGCTCGCCGAGTTCGGTGAGCACGCATTCGACGTGATCGTGGACGTTGTGGCAGGCCCGAGCTTTCCCGTGCTGCTCGACGTCATCAAGAAACACGGCCGATACGTGACCTCGGGTGCAATTGCGGGGCCGCTCGTCGAACTCGATGTGCGGACCCTGTACCTAAAGGACCTCACGCTTACGGGAAGCACAAGGCAACCTCGGATTGTCTTTGAGAACCTCGTTCGCTACATCGAGGCCGGCGAGATCGTCCCCATGGTCGCCAAGACCTATCCGCTGGCCGACATTGCAGAGGCGCAACAAGACTTTGTCAACAAGACCTACGCGGGAAAGCTTGTGCTCATCCCACCTGCGGTCGGGGGCGTCTAGTCGTCGCCAGCCTCGGGCCCGTTGTACGGATTCGCCTGAGAAATCGCAAGGTCCTCTGAGCCTTCGTGGTCTCCGTCGACCGACCATTTCATGATCCCACCAATCAACGCAGAGAGACCTGCTCCGCTCATCATGATGTTGATGGGAAAGAACAGCAGAAGCGCTACGAGGATAAGAATGACACCGACCATGATGTGATCGTATCGCGCTACGCTGCGGGGATGACGAAGCCTGTTGGTCCGTACACTCCTGTCGTCCGAGCTGGAGACACGCTCTATGTCTCTGGGCAGCTCGGTTTGCTCAACGGCGAGTTGGTCGATGGGCTCGACGCTCAGGTTCGCCAAGCACTCACCAACATGGCGGGGCTGCTCGAAGCCGAAGGAGCCACGCTCAACAACGTCGTCAAGACAACCGTGTTGTTGGCGTCAATCGATGACTACGCGGCCATGAACACCGCATACATCGAGAGCTTTGGCGATCATCGCCCCGCACGCGCTGCCTTCGCCGTTGCTGCGCTTCCACTCGGCGGCATCGTCGAGATCGAAGCCATCGCCGTCCTGTAACCACCGGCTAGCGAACAGCGGGCACAGAGCCCATGAACAGATTGTAAGAACGGCGCGAATGTGGCGTGCAGCACGCCCTGTAGGTGGGCGATGTCGAGACGTCCCGCGGTAGGTTCTGGATATGACGATTTCGTTTGACCGTCGAACATTCCTCCTTGGAACAGCGGCCGCTGTAACCCTCGCAGCGTGCGGAGGTGAAACCGGTCCACGCCCCGACCGTCTCGCTGTTCGCTTCCCCGACGGGTTCCGGGCCGAAAGCACCGCCGTAACCGGCCATGGACCACAGCGGTTCCCGTTCGTCATCGTTGCCGACGACGGTCTTCCAATGGCAACAAACAACCCCGAGTCGATCGACATCGAAGTGATCTTTCAGGGCGAGACCCTCGAGACCGTGACGGTGCCGGCTAGCGGCGTCGGCCAATTCATTCCGTACTACGCCCTTACCTTCACCCCACCCGCCGCTGGTAACTACCTTGCCCGCACCGACTTCAGCGAGTTCGATGTCGAGTTCGTCGTCCTCGAACGAGATCAGGTCAACCTGTGGCAAGTCGGCGAGACCATGCCCGGCTTCGACACGCCAACCTTCGACGCGCCTAACGGTGTTGCCCAGCTCTGTTCGCGCCTCGGCGGACCATGCGACTTCCACAACATTACGTTGAACGAAGCCTTGCGCAATGGCCGCCCGACGGCGCTGCTGATCTCAACCCCCGAGTTCTGCCAAACCGACGTGTGCGGCCCGTCGCTCGAAGACCTGATCGCGGCCACCACCGACCGCGACGACATCAACATCATCCATCAAGAGGTCTACGCCGACTTTGCGAGGGACACTGAGGCAGGGGTGTTTCCCCTCGAGTTGGCGCCGCTATTGGCCGACTGGGAGATCGCGTTCGAGCCGTCGCTGTTCGTCATGGACTCAGCGGCCACCATCGTTGGCGCCCGACACTTCTCGTTCGACCGCGCAGAAACCGACGAACTCATCAGCCGTATCTAAGTATGGACGTGCCAACGTCAGCGGCCGAGCCGCGTGGCACGTGTAGGAATCTTAGGAGAACGAGCTTCCGCAACCGCAGGTTCGCTGGGCGTTTGGGTTGTTGATTTTGAATCCAGTTTCTTGGATCGACTCGGTGTAGTCGAGCGTTGCGCCATCGAGCATTTCAGCCGACGACGAATCGCATACGAGACGGACATTGCCGTACTCCTGGAGCTTGTCGTCGTCGTTGACCTCGGTGTCGAAGAACATTTCGTAGCTAAAGCCTGAGCATCCGCCCGGGCGAACTGCAACGCGCAGTGCAAGTCCTTCTTCGCCTTCTGCGGTGATGAGTTCGCCGACTTTGGAGGTGGCGGTTTCGGTGAGAGTGATCATGGTGTGCTCCCGGAGATGCGAGTCGAGTGAACATTCATTGTACAAGCCACAGCGAGAGAGGCCGCACCGTACCGAGTTTCGCAGATAATGGCGAAGAACCGCGAAAATCCATACTCGTCACGCCGATAGACTCGCGATATGGCCGCCGAACCCACAACCGATGATCTCATGGGTGTGCTCAGGGGAGTGATCGACCCTGAGCTCGGCTCGAACATTGTTGAGCTCGGGATGGCAAAGTCCGCCAAAATGGACGACACCACGGCGCGCATCACGATTGCGCTCACGACCTCGGGTTGTCCGCTGCGTTCGCAAATCCAAAAGGACGTGAAGGCTCGCCTCCTCAGCCTCCCCGGCGTGGAGAATGTCAAGATCAATTGGACCGAACTCGACCAGGAAGAAAAGGCCGAGGTCATGAAGGTGGCCCGGTTCAACGTCAGTCAGAACGCTCCAGATACGTCGGTCCCATCTACGACGCGCTGCGTCCTCATTGCGAGTGGCAAAGGTGGTGTTGGCAAGTCGTCGATCACCGCAAACCTTGCGGCCGCTGTTGCGATCCAAGGGTTCCGGGTCGGTGTGCTCGATGCCGACATTTGGGGATATTCGATCCCTCGCCTCCTCGGCGTCGAGGGCCGGCTCGAAGGTTCGGTCGATTCGGGCAAGATCACCCCGCACGTCACCGGCATGGGCGCTGGTGAGCTTGAAATTGTGTCGATGGGCTTCCTCGTCGATGGCGAGGAGACGGCGCTTATGTGGCGCGGCCTCATGCTCAATCGTGCGGTCCAACACTTTCTCCAAGATGTCGAATGGGGCGCCCTCGACTACCTCTTCATCGACATGCCACCGGGCACCGGTGATGTACAGATGGGTCTCGCAAAGATGCTTCCGCACGCGGAGATGCTCGTCGTGACGACGCCGTCGAAACTTGCACAAACCGTGGCGGTCCGCGTCGCGAACATGGGCCGCAACAACTACTTGCGGGTTGCTGGTGTCATCGAGAACATGAGTGCGTTCGTCGACGAGGATGGCAAGACCCACGAGGTCTTCGGTGTTGGTGGAGGCGAAGACCTCGCAGCACAGATCGATTCGCCCCTTGTTGGACGTGTTCCGCTCGACCGGTCAGTCGTCGATGGTGGCGACACGGGTATCCCCGCAGTTCTCGGCAGTGGCGCAGCAGCCGATGCGCTTCGAGGCATTGCTCACGACATCATCAACGAGTTGATCCCGCCGGTTGATATGGCTGGTTGTACGACCCGAATTATTGATCAGGCGCTCGCGAATCTCGAAGCAATGGACGCCGCGGAAACTGCCTAGCTGGCGGCTTGATATTGGTCGGGTAGGCCCGGGGCGAAACTGTCGCATGCCACGTTCACCCGTCCAAGCCCAAGAGATTCGCCCTCGCCAACGTCGCCGTTCGAATGCACGAACCGCAACGCACTTCCCCGAACCTCGCCCGACTGCACGAAGAGTTCGGCGGGCGCATCGATGGCGAGCTCGATGATCTGTTCGTTGCCGATGACTACCGATACATATGGCTGACCGAAGAAGGCTTGGACAACGGCCTGAGTCACGATCTCGGTCTCTGGTTCTTCGCCAACGCCGAGCGCCAAAATGTCTCCGGCGCCTGCGGCGAAGCATTCGAATGCGAAGTCGTATTGGATGTCGCCAATGGTGATGTAGCCAACGGATCCGAGTTCTTCTGCGGGGACTTGGCGTACTGTCGTGACCACCTCGAGCACGGTCGTGGTGGTCGTTGTCGGGGCCGCCGTCGTCGTTGCTGGAGCAGCCTCTTGCAAGTCGGAGCTACATGCAGACACGCCGAGCGCGCAGATACAGCAGAAAGCGGCCGCCCGCATGATGGAATGCATAGCGCGAAAAATTCTAGGCGCAAATTGCCGAACCGACTCAGCGGGCGATCAGCTTCTATTCCGCGTCGGTGGGCGGCGGAGTGATTCGTTCAACAGACCAGTTGCCCAAATGGTCGGTCCGACAGAAGAGTCCAAGGTTGGGACGCTCGGGGGGCAACGACACGTCTCGACCAGCTGCTTCGCCAAGAACGACGACGCCGGTTGCACGTTCACCGCCGGGCCGGGCCCGCGAGAGCACGAACCAGCCGCTCATCTGATCGACGAACTCAGAAAGCACCGGGTCTGCCATGACATCGAACGGCTCGACATTGCCGTGGTCGCTTCGAGCGACCAGATCCCATTTTGTAAATGCCGACGATGGTCGTAGTCGGAGCCCTGCCGAACGCATCCTTCGAATCAGCTCTCGGCTATCGCAGGGAGTCGCACCGTTTGCAATAGCAACCTGACGCATGTCGACATCGATGTCGTAATGGTCCCCTTGAAAGCCGACTCTGCGCATCCCAAGCGTCGCGGCAAATGCATGCAGTTCGGCCAAATTGTCATCAGATACGAGATGGCACCATGTGGTTTCCCTCCATGGCCATCTCGCCTCGTCGACAAGAATCGACACAGGACCAACTCCGTTTCCGTACACCCAGCGCTCGACACTACCGCCGACAACGACCGCTAGCCGAGGGGCCTAGTCTGCTTCTCGGCAATCGCCGCAATGGAATCGAAGCATCATGGGTTTTGCGCCGCTGGACTGCCACACTCAAAGGATGACTCTGGCCGCCGAGCACCGCCACGCTGAAACCAGCGAATCCGATGTCATCTCGCTGACCATTCCCGCAAAGATGCAGTTCGTTCGTCTCGTTCGTATCGCGGTTGCCTCGATTGCTCGGCGCCGCGGCCTGTCGGTGCGGGCCATCGATGACCTTCGGCTCGCCGTTGACGAGGCCTTCTCGTTGCTCCTCGTTGACCAAGACCACGGTGGATCCGTCGACGTGACGTTCGAGGTCGATTCACGCGAACTCTTCGTTGCGATGGTCCAGCGGATCACGAGTGGCCCCGTTGCAGCTGACGCAGAGGCAACGCTCGCCTTTGAGGTGATCATTGCCGACCTCGTCGACCGCTTCGAAGCCGATCCAACTGCAGGCGTCGTCCAGTTCTCGAAACTTCTAAAGAAATAGTCGGGTCAAAGACGTTAGCCCTCGACGCTCGAAACTCCCGTCGACCCAAAACCGCCTTCGCCCCGACGTGAGTCCTCCAGCTCGTCCACGTCGACAAACGTTGCGTGCTCGACCCGTTGAATGACCAGCTGGGCAATCCGGTCGCCGCGAGAGATCTCGAAGGGCTCGGTGGGGTCGGTGTTGATGAGCAACACCTTGAGTTCGCCGCGGTAGCCCGAGTCGATAAGCCCGGGCGTGTTCAGGCACGTGACGCCGTTGCGGTAGGCCAAACCCGAGCGCGGCTGAATGAAACCGGCGTAACCCAGCGGGATTGCGATTGCCATGCCGGTGGCCACGAGCGCCCGCCCGCCAGCGGGGGCGAGGGTAACCGGTTCGGCAGCCACCAGGTCGGCGCCAGCATCGCCGTCGGTCGCATACTTCGGGGCAGGAAGGTCGGCATCGAGTCGTTGTAGGGGAATCTCCATCACGCAAAGAACCTTAGGGCGAGATGGGATAGGTAACCTAGCCCGATGCTCGCCTGGATGGATCTCGAAATGACCGGCCTCGACCCCGATCGACACGTGATCGTCGAGATGGCAACGCTTCTGACAAACAATGACTTAGAGATCATCGCGGAAGGCCCCGACCTCGTCATCCACCAGCCCGAAGAGGCCATGGCACAGATGGACGACTTCGTAAAGAAGATGCATACGAAGTCCGGTCTGCTTCCCCAAATCGAAGCGTCAACAGTGAGCCTCGAAGACGCCATTGCCCAGACGCTGGCGTTCCTCAAAGAGCACATTCCCGAAGCCCGAACGGTTCCCCTGTGCGGCAACTCGATCGGTACCGACCGTCGTTTCCTCGCCAAGTACGCAAGCGAAATCGAAGAGTTCCTGCACTATCGCTCGGTCGATGTCTCGACCATCAAAGAGCTCACGCGTCGTTGGTACCCGAACGTGCTCTCCGGTGCGCCGGAGAAGGGTCTTAGCCATCGTGCCCTCGACGATATT
>CALKGG010000023.1 GCA_938084885.1 uncultured Acidimicrobiales bacterium | reverse complement strand
GCACTCGAGGTCGAGGGTTAGCAGTACAGCACTCGAGGTCGAGGGTTAGGAGTCGACTTGGCGCTGCGGCCTGCGGCCGCGGCGACGTCGCGCCTTGTGGTGCTCTCCGCCGTGGCGATCGGCATCAGCAACTGGCTCGCGTACGTCAACGACTGGCTCGATGCTGCGCGCACGTGGCCGATCGAGTTGGCGGTTAGCGTCGCGGGGGCGAAGATCGATGTAGAGGTGGTCGTCGTCGGCGCTGGCGAGTTCTTTGGCCGTCTCGTCAGCTCGAACTGGCCGGGCAGCGCGTCGTTCGCTGAAGCGGCGAGCCTTGATCACCATCGACCGTATGAACAGGATCAGGAACAGCAGAATTACCGCGCTGCCCAAGCCGAGCAGCTGTTTCTCTCGGGTCGTCATCGTGTCGAGGAAGGTGATTCGCTCCACTCCGTCTGGTCCGGCAGCAGGGATTGGCGCGCCGATCTCGGTGCTTATGGGTTCTCCGGTAATCGACACGCCTTGGGCAACGAGGTCGAGTCCAAGATCTCCCGAGTCAGGCTCGACGGCACGTACCCGGAGGACGAACTCAAATGTCTCGCCGGCGGCGATACGGCTTCGGCGGTCGAGCAGGTTTGTTTCACCTTTGCCGTTGAAGTCGTTGTTGACGTCGACGCTGTTGCTTTCGAGCGTGACGACGTCGAAGTCGACGTCCCATATTTCGTCGATGTCGGCGACGAGACGGGACGCCAAAATGTCGATGCCGCCGGTGTTGGTGAGGGCGATTTGGTAGCCGAGTTCGAAGCGGCCCGCGGCGTCGAGGGCTCCGCTCGGAAGTGGTTGGACGTCGATCTGCACCGACGGCTCAGGTATCTGCACGACGACCGGTGTTGCGATGTCGTTGTCACCTGGTTCTTGGTTGCCATCGGGGTCGGTGTTTGTTCCGTCGGTCGAATCGTCGATGACGGTACCGGAGAAGGGGTCGGTGGCGATGGCAAAGGCCGAGCTTCGGTAGGGGCCGGGCAAGGCAATCGATGGGGTCACGATCGCGTCGTATTGGATTCGGCAACGTTCGCCCGAGCGCAGTTCGAAGCCGGTCGCGAGGACCGGGTCGACGGTTCCGCCGTCATAGCTGGTGCTGGCGAAACCTGAACATGGTGAGTTGGGCTCGATCCGGACGGGGGATGTCTCAAAGCTTGAGCCGACGCCGAAGGCTTGGCTCAGTTGGTCGTGGACTGCGACGTTGTCCAACGGGAACGGCCCGGCGTTTTCGACGAGGATTTCGTAGGTGACTGCGATGCTTCCATCGCCTTGGAGTTCTGCGTCGCCGACGATCCGTTTGGCGACGCCTAGCTCTCCTTGCACGCTGAGTCGGGTGAGGGTGTTGGCTTCGATTTGCTCGTCTCCGCTGCCAAGGTCGGCGCCAGACGGGGTCCGTGCCGAGACGACGACGCGGGTGTTGTAGACGCCGCGGGTCTCTGGGGTGATGACGAGATCGAGTTCGACGGTGGCAGAGGCGCCTGCGGCGAGGGTATCTCCGCCTCCGAGCAGGCGGGTGTCACCAATGTCTCGGCCGCTCGTGTCCTCGCCGTCGTTACTGGCTGCTCGTCCTCGACCATCGAAGTTGCCGTTGACGGTCAGTGTTTCAGAGCGGATGTCTCGAACAATGATTCCACTGCCTGCACCCAACGCGTTCAACAGGTCTTCTCGAATTTGGAGGCTCCGAAGTTCGACGTCGCCGTCGTTGATCACTTCGACAGCAAAGGTGACCTCGAAGCGGTTGCCGGTCCAGACGGGCCGACTCGCCAGGCGCTGGTCGACGCGCAGCGCAGGTTGTTCGACGAACTCGACGCTCTCGAGCGACGTTGCCTCTGCTCCAACGAGCGTGCCCGTTGGGGATGCTGCTTGACCTGTGATGAAGGGAACGAACGGCCCCAAGATATTTCCGGGAGTCACCACGACCGTGCTGGTCATGACGGCGCGTTCGCCGGGTTCGAGGCCTGCTCCCCATTCGATCAGGTTGTCGCTGCGCTGATCGTCTTCGAGGTCGGCGACTGGTAGTCCATCACCGTCGATCGACACCAGTCGCACCTGGGTGCCTTCGTAGATGGCGTCGATGTCTTCGGTGAGGCGCACAAACTCGAGCGGGGTCGTTCCGTCGTTTTCGATCTCGTAGCTCGACACCACCGTGTACGAACCGTCGCGGTTGTTGTCGATCGATTGTGCGAGCACGTGAACAGCGACCGAGGGGAGGTCGAGTTGTGCGGCGATGACCGATGACACGGCGGCACCTGCGGGCGAGTTCGCTTCGGCCCGGAGATCGCCGACAAAGGGCCCGACGTCGCTTCCGGGTTCGGCTGAGATCACGAGACTCAGTGCGCCCTCAGCCCCGACGGCCATTGCCTGGTCGGGAGCGAGCAGGTTTAGTGACTCGCGGGCGAGGAATGCTTCCTCGATCACAAAGTCGTTGCTCACGACACCGTCGAGGCGGAACGGAATCGTGGCGAAGACCTCGTCGAGATCTAATTCGAGGGCGACATCGTCGAGTCGAACGTCACCGGCGTTGATGACCCGCATGTCCATGACAACACGGAAGGTTCCATCCTCGATGGTTTCAACCGACGCGACCGTGCTTTCGAGTTCGATGGCCGGGTTCTCTTGGAGGGTGGCCGTGTTGGTTGCGACCTCCAACTCGACAGTTTCGCCCGACGATGAACGTCCAAGCACCTCGGCGTCGAGCTCGATCGAGCCAAGCGCCGCACCGGGAGCAATGAGGTGCGTCTGCTCGATTGTGCACTCAGCACCGGGGGCGAGCGGTGCCTCAAAGGAAACAATGGTGCACGAGTCGGCAATGGTCTGGCTGCTGACGAGCGCATTGGCGTATCCGACGCCGGCGTCGGGTACAACGAGCTCGATCAGCGGGACGTTGCCGGTGTTGGCAATGACGATTTCGTACTCGGGGGTGTAGGTGCCGTCGCCGTTGTTGCTTCCCGCAAGCAGCGATGCATCTGCATGTAGCGCAACCTGTTCGGTGAAGGTGACGGCCTCGAACTCGGCGTCGGCGTCGATTCGTGCTGCCGACGGCGTGTCGGCGTTGACGATGAGGTCGCCGTTCCATGGGCCAAGGTTCGAAAGTGGGCGAACAGTGACCGTGTGCGAGCGTTCGCAAGTTTGTTCTGGGTTGAGCGCTTCAGCAAAGCTCACCAAGCCGCAGGTGTCGGTGCGGACCTCGTTGGCCACCACGTTGTCGCCGAAGATTCCGGGTACGAACTCGCCAACGTCAACTCGGTAGAGCGGCACATCGCCAGTGTTTGTGACTTCAGCTTCGTAGCTGATCGTGTAGGTGCCGTCTCGGTTGTTTCGGGCATTTCCGACGCGTGTTTCGAGTTCGACGCTCGGGTTCTCGGCGAAACGGAGTGGCACAGTCGACGCTGCGGTCGCGAGCGAGTTTCGGTCTTCGGGGATGACGAGCGCTTCGACCGCGTCATCACTTGCGGCAGCGATAGCGACGCCCACCTCGTATGGGCCAACGGAGGCGCCTGGGCGAACGGTTGCGGTGCGGACGACTTCGCACTCGGCGCCAGCGGCGACCTCTGCTGCACACGTGGTCGTCACGTTGATGTCGCCGATGAGAATTCCACCGAACTCGCTCTCGAAACCGGTGAAAACTTCGATCGCTGCGAGGTCATTGGCTCCGGCGTTCTCGGCAACTACCCGGTGCGTGATCGAATACGTGCCGTCGTTGTTGTTCTCCGCCTCGATCGAACGCGAAACAACACCGATGATTGGAACCGTTGCAGACCGGCGAGTTGGTCGGGTCGCCACATCGTTGCGTGCGGGCGATACGGCTGTTGTGTCCAACGTGAAGTCGAAGGGACCGGGTAGGTCGCGAGGCGTCGCGTGCACCAGCAGGCGGTAGTCGACCCGGGCATCGACGGTGATGGTGCCGATACCGGTAAGCAGGTCAATGGATGCGTCGCCGTCGAAATCTTCGTTGGCGTCGAGCCCGTCAACATTGAGGAATTGGACGTCGAACCCGACCTCGCCCTCTTCGCTCGCGAATGCGTCACCGAGGTCGAGCTGTGCCTGCACGTTTCGTGTCTCGATATCGCCGGTGTTCTCAAGCGAGCCAGAAAGCACGATTGCGACGGTCGTCTCGTTCAATCGTTCGACAGATTCGACTCGAAGTGATGAAGCAATTCGTGGATCTTCGCTGAAGCTGATGATGTCGCTCTCGACGTTGGTTTCGACAATCGCCGCAGACGTCGACGTGGCGGTCGCCGCGAACTCGACGAGGTCGCCGTCAAGATCGGCGCCTGGGACCATGACCGAGAGCGTGGTCACTGAGCAACTGTTGGCGTCTGGCGCAAGGGCTGCGGTGGGAAGCCTGTCCGCTCCCGAAATGCCCGAGCAGGAGTCACCGACGCGTTCGTGTGAAACCACGTTGGATCCAAAGACGCTGGTCACGTTGTCCGACACGGTCACCGTTGTGAGCGGCGTGTCACCGGTGTTGTGGAATATTGCAGTTGTACGGACCGAATAGCTTCCGTCACCGTTGTTGGTAATCGACTCGACGGTGACGTCGCTGTCGATGGCCGGAGCTTCCGGGAAGGACACTGCCTCGCTGGTGGATTCGCTTAGCTCAGGTTGGATTGCGGTGAGCACGGTGGCGCTTCGGGCGCTGAGTTGCCAGTCTTCGAGCGATTCGCCGGGGATGGCAATAAATGAGAAGTCGACGTCGCAGGACTCACTTGGATTGAGCGAGATTCCCCCGCTTACGAACGTCGAAGCCGATGCCCCGCCGGGCGCTCCGGCACCGACACATTGCTCATCGCCGATGTGGTCGCGGAAGAAGACTGGAGCAGCCTCGAGGCCGACCGATCCGCCGACTGCACGGCTACCGTCGACGGCCTCTTCGTCGTCGTCGCTAGTCGCTTCGGCGTTGCTCGCAGCCGTTGCGGGGCGCTGCACATCGAACGAGATCGTTGCGTCGGCGAGCCCAAGTGCACCATCGTTGCGTAGAGCGATCGTGCCCTCGACCAGATACTGGCCATCTTCGTTGTTGGTGATTTCCACGTCGACGAGTTCAAGATCGAGGCTCGCGTCTTGAATGAGCGATGCCCGCAACGACGACGCATCGCGAACAACGCGAGCGCCGGACTGTGCACTGGCAGTAACGGGGGCGTCGTACACCGTCCCGTTGAACCCGGCTTGCACACCTGGAATGACCCTGGCGTCAACGTGCAAGACGCAGCGACCGCCGACACCGAGGCCATCGGGGTCGATCAACAGCGCGGTGGCTGCGTCGCCGTCGTAGAGGTCTGATGTTGGCACGGCACAATCGTCACTACCACGAGCTTCGATCGACTCGATGATGGTTCCGGGGCCAAACATTTCGACGAGGGGATAGTCAACACGCAACCCGGTGACTTGCGTTTCGCCGTTGTTGATGATGACGAGCTCGTGAGAAAGCTCGGCCCGGCCGTCAGCGCCTAGGCGCGGCTCGGCACGTTCGTTTACCTCGAGTACAACGCCAGGCGTTGGCGTGTCGAGCAGGTCGGGCGAGAGCGAGCGATCGACATCGGCACCCGATGCCCGCAAGATGCCACGCAACCCCACTTGAACCGAATCGACTCGCCCGCGGACCGAAATCTCAGGGGCGGGTGCGGCAATTCCCTCATCCCATGCTGGGTCGTTGAAGTCCGGCTCGTAGGCAACGGAGAACCGGAACGACTCTTCGTTCGAGTCGGCCAGACGCAACGGGTTCGCCAACAGGGCAGTGTCGACTCGTCCATCGAAGTCGTTGTTGAGGCGCGAACTGAGCGCGCCGAGTCCGACCACATCGACAATCTCGGCCGATGAGAATCCGGCAGCGGCGAGGTTCACATCGATCGATACATCTTCGACGATCGTGCTGGCCACGTCTTGGTCAATGGCGCGCAACGCCTGCACTCGATTGTTCGCGAGTTGGTTGTGGAGAGTGACTTGATGCTCGGAGATGAAGCGCTGCAGGTCGGGGTCCCAGGTGGGAGCAGACAGTTGCTCGGTTTCCATCTCGAGTGCCGGACACCCAATGGCGGCGATCAACTCGATTGGGGTGTCACCTTCGTTGGTGAACAAGAACTCGGTCGCCCCGGAGAAGACATCGACTTCGCCAGTGCTCGATGGCCGTTCGATGGCTTCGGCGAGCAAGCCCACTTCGAGCTGGTTCTCCGCTGGCACCAAGGCGCCGCGCACCGATGAGGCGTCGACGGGCTGGCGAGCTGCCCCGATAAGTGCGTCGGTCCGGATTGCATCACCGGGACTGACGCTCGAGAAGAGCCACTGCGTGTGAAATAGCGTCTGACCAAGGTCGACTTGGGCCCGACTGCCGAGCTCGTTGAGGCGGATCGCTGGCCCGCGGGTGCCCACGGTAACTTCGCCACCTCGAGCGACCGACACGCCGGGAGCTGCGGTGACGACACCGTCGATCCCTTCGTTCGCGAGCTGGATAACTTCCGGCGCGTCACACCACGTGGTCGAAAACGGGTGTCCGGCATCAGAGAATGCACGGATGAACCCGACGGATCCAACGACCGACAGTGCGGTCAGCAAAATGGTAAGTACTGCGAGGCGACGCATCGTGATTGGCTTAAATTCCAGTCCGCCGGGGCCGGTGAGAAACGCCGAGTCTAGACCCAGACGATCAGGCCACAAATTAGTATTGAAAACTTCTGTCCACGGGGATACCGGTGGCGATATTCGTGCGGTCTCGTAACAAAACGTTGCCACCCTCACGGCATACGAAAACGTGAAGAAGTCCAGGAAATATCTGAGGTGAGGCGCAGGGTTACCGCTCAGGTGATCGACTCTGTAAGCATCGGGGCCTACCTGCTCGCCTTCGGCGGCGGGCTGATTTCGTTCCTGTCCCCGTGCGTGCTGCCCGTCGTCCCCGGGTATCTCTCGGTCATCACCGGCGTCGATATCACCGCGGTCAGCAATCAAGAAGGCACACGCTGGGAACGTTTCAAGCCGATCTTCATCAGCACGGCGCTCTTCATCATGGGTTTCTCGTTCGTGTTCATTGGGCTTGGCGTATCGGCAAGTGCGCTCGGACAGTTGCTCTTCGACAACCAACAGCTCCTCAGCCAGTTGTCCGGTTTTCTCGTGTTTGCCATGGGCATGTTCCTGCTTGGCTCGCTCATCACGAAGAACCCGCTGTTCTTCTCCGAGGCTCGTTTCCATCCAGAGCTCGGCCGGTTCGGCAAGGCCGCACCCGGTGTTGCTGGCGTGGCGTTCGGTTTTGGTTGGACGCCATGCATTGGGCCGGTTCTTGGTTCGATTCTGACAATCGCCGCTGGCGCCGGCGGCACGTTCGCTGGCGGGTCGCTTCTTGCGGCGTACTCGCTTGGCCTCGGCGTTCCGTTTCTGCTGACGGGCCTGCTCTTTGGGCAACTCACCGGAGCGTTCGACTGGTTCAAGAAGCATTTGCAGGGCATCGTGATTGCTTCGGCGCTGTCACTTATCGGCTTTGGAATTCTGCTGATGACCAACCAGCTCATTCGAATAACTACCGAGCTGCAGAACGTCCTTCGAGCTGTTGGCCTCGAATGGATTGTCCTGCTCGGCTGACCACCCACCGGCCCGCACGCGGGCCATACTCCATACCTCATGTGATGCAAAGGAAAACCTGACATGGCAAAGAAGAAATCGAAAAAAGCGCCAAGCTCGTCAAATGCCGCGCGCGCCACGCGACCAGATCGGGCCGCTGCAACGAAGAAGAAGGGCATGTCGGCGGGCGCCCAATGGGGCATTCTGATCGGCATTGGGGTCCTCATTGTTGGGGCGATCGTCTTCAACGGCGTTCGCGATGCAGCCGACGACGGGGGCGAAGGTGTCGTGACCGCGGAAGCGTTCGATCTTCCCAACCTCGAAGACGATGACAACCCCGACAGTCGAATCCGGCTTGCCGACTTCGAAGGCACCCCGACCGTCGTGAATTTCTTCGCGTCGTGGTGTACTGCGTGTGACGACGAGCTTCCCGACTTCCGCGAAACTGCGCTCGCGCTCGAAGGCCAAGTCGACTTCATCTTCGTGAACTCGAACGAGACCGGCAACTGGGAGCCAATGGCTGAACGAAACGAGATCTTGGGCTTCCCCCTCGCAAAGGACGTCCAAGGGATTTCGCGAAACGGGCTCTACCGCGACCTCGGTGGGACTGGCGGCATGCCGATCACTGCGTTCTATGATGCTGATGGCAACTTGGTGCAGACCGCGCTGACGGCTTTCAACGAGGCAACCCTCAACACCCAGCTCCGCCGACTCGGCTTTCCGTCGAACTAGCGCTACGGCATTGGCCCAACCACTCTGGTCTCGGAGAAGGAACGCTGATGTGCGCTAGCCGAGCGCGGTAAGACCTGCGGCGGCAATCCCGGCGAGAACGGCAATCTCATCGTTGTCGGAGGTGTCGCCGCTCGCTCCAACTGCACCGATTCGATTCTGGTCGGCGTCGAGCACGATGACACCGCCAGCCACGGGTACGACCGCTCCGTCGAGGGACCCTATGACGCCGGCCATAAAGTGCGGCCGGTCCTTTGCGAGGGTCTCGAGGGTCCGTGAATTCACCCCGACGGCCAGGGCACCTGCGGCCTTGCCGTGTGCCACGTTGAAGCGGCCATATGGCACGCCATCCTCACGCTCGAACGCCACGAGATGGCCCCCTGCGTCGACCACGACGATCGCGAGTGGGTTCATGTCCGCATCGATTCTCTTCTCGAATGCGCCGTGGAGAATTTTTCGTGCGTGGTCTAGGGAAAGTGCCATTGGCCAACACTAGCCCGCCACCAGGTGTGCTTACGTGGTGGCGAACATCGCCGCCGCGGAACAAACTGGGTGTAGCGGCGCGTTAGATATAGCGAGCGGAGCTGCAGAAAGGCACATGTGTCGAACAACTCACTACGTCTGAGCGTCACCGTTAACGACTACCAGGCCATTCGAGACGAGACCGAAGCCCTCGCAGCCCCCCTGTCGCCTGAAGATCAACAGATCCAGTCGATGGCCGATGTCAGCCCCACCAAATGGCACCGGGCCCATATCACCTGGTTCTTTGAGACATTCCTGCTCCTCGAACATCTTCCGGGATACGAGCTCTACGACGAGATGTTCCAGTATCTCTACAACTCGTATTACGTTTCGGCTGGCGAGCGCCACGCACGCGACAAGCGAGGTCTCATTTCGCGGCCGAGCAACGATGAAGTCACCGCCTACCGTCGTCACGTCGATACAGCAATGCAACGTTTGATCTCCGAGGTGGCGCCGGTCGATCAGGGCGTGCACGACCTTGTCGTTCTTGGATTACATCACGAACAGCAGCATCAAGAGCTGCTGTTGATGGACATCAAGCACGTACTGTCGGTCAATCCCACGCACCCGAAGTATCACGAGCTCGCCGACGCAACGCCAGCGACTGTCCCGGCGGTCGAATGGCATGATTTCGACGGTGGCCTCATCGAGATTGGTCACGTCGGCGACGGGTTCCACTTCGACAACGAAGGCCCCCGTCACCAGCGTTTCTTGCAGCCATTCCGTCTCGCCGATCGCCTCGTCACGAACGGTGATTGGCTCGAATTTATGGCTGCCGATGGCTACCACGATCCGCTCAATTGGCTGTCGGCTGGTTGGGGCGCGGTGACGAGCGAAGGTTGGCAAGCGCCGCTCTATTGGGAACCGACCGAAAACGGCTGGTACGTGCACACGCTCCACGGTTTCGGCCCGGTTGCCCACGATGAACCGGTCTGTCACATCAGCTACTTCGAAGCCGACGCCTACGCGAGGTGGGCGGGCGCCCGACTTCCTACCGAAGCAGAGTGGGAGCACGCGGCGTGCACCGAGCCAACAGACGGTAACTTCGCAAGCACGGGACGTTTCCATCCAACACCTGTGGATTCGTCCACTCGCGGCCTGTCGCAGATCTTTGGCGACGTCTGGGAGTGGACGTCGTCGTCCTATGACGCCTATCCCGGATTTCGACCCGCAGCTGGTGCCGTTGGCGAGTACAACGGCAAGTTCATGGTCAACCAATACGTGCTGCGCGGCGGGTGTTGTGCAACCAGCGCTGGCCACACACGCGCCACGTATCGAAACTTCTTTCCCACACACTGTCGCTGGATGTTCTCTGGCCTGCGGTTAGCCAACGATCGCTAACTCGCACCCCACGACATTTCGCTCGCCCCCTACCCCACTGGAACCCCATGACCTCACGCCTTCGCGTCGATAACTACCTCGATGCCGACTACTTCGATCGGGCACTTCGCAGCGACGTCCTCGCTGGCCTCCAGCTGAGCCCGAAGAAGCTCCCACCGAAGTGGTTCTACGACGATCGCGGAAGCGAGCTGTTCGAGCAGATCACGCGCCTTGACGAGTACTACCCAACCGAGGCAGAGCGGTCGATCCTTCGCACCTACGCGTCGGATATTGCGAGAGCATCGGGTGCAGACACGCTCGTCGAGCTCGGTTCTGGCGCTGCCGACAAAACCCGTGTGCTCCTCGATGGCCTGTCCCAGACTGGCCAACTCGAACGATTTGTCCCGTTCGATGTGAGCGAAGGGATCCTTCGTAGCAGCTCGCGCGATCTGCTCGAGGAGTACCCGGAGCTGACAATTTGTGGTGTCGTCGGCGACTTTGAGCACCATCTGGGCAAGATCCCGACCGAAGGCAAGAAGCTCACTGCGCTCTTGGGTGGCACCGTTGGAAACTTCGATCCCGATCTTCGCCGGAGATTTCTCCACGAGATCGTTGCCGGCATGACGCCGGGAGACTCGTTCTTGCTGGGCACCGATCTCGTCAAGGACATCGACCGACTCGAACTGGCCTACAACGACCCCTCCGGGATCACCGCGGAGTTCAACAAGAACGTATTGCACGTCCTCAATGATCGGGTCGCCGCGAACTTCGACCCGGACCAATTCGAGCACTACGCCAAATTCGACACTGACAACGAATGGATCGATATCCGCCTGCGGTCGCTCACCGACCAGGATGTGCGGGTCGCCGAATTGGACCTCGACATTCACTTCGCCGAGGGCGAGTTCCTCCACACCGAGATTTCGGCGAAGTTCCGCAAAGAAAAGGTGGCAGCTGAGGTCGCCGAGGTGGGTCTGGAACTCACCGAATGGTGGACCGATGAGCGTGGCGACTACGCCCTGTCCCTATCGGTGCTGAAGTAGCAACAAAACAACATGGCGATCCAGCCACGGTTGCTTACTCGGCGGAGTAGCGATACACGTTGGTGTCGCGCTGTTCGAAGCCGAGGCGTTGGTAGAGCCGGTTCGCTGCTTCTCGACTTGGCCGGCTGGTGAGGTCGATGGTCTTTGCCCCCGCGTCTTTGGCAATCTCGAGGGCTCGTTCGTTGAGCAACTGTCCAACGCCTTTGCCTCGGGCATTGCCATCGACGACGACGTCTTCGATCCAGGCCCGGCGCCCTGTCGGGATGAGGAACATTGCGAGCGTCATCGAGCCAACGATTGCTCCATCACGTTCGTCATCTCGAGCAATGAGCAACGTCGACGCTTCACTATCGACGATGGCCGCCAGCTCGTCGGCGCTGGGCGGTGGGTTTGAGCGAGACAGTTGAGGTATGAGCAGCTCGAACGCAGCGACGAGTTCGTCATCGACGGTGTGGGCTTCTGAAATCGTGATCACGATGTCTCCTTCGGCTGCTCTCGGCACGAGGTTGAGGCCGGGCACCATCAATCGTAGATGCCCTCGCGTGGGTTCAACCGAACACGCCGATACCGTTTTGTGGGTGGCTGACCCAATTTTTGGCGCTGAATACGTGCGGGTTTCACGCATGCCGGAGCTTCGTTCCCCGGTGCTGATCGTGGCGTTCGAAGGTTGGAACGACGCGGGCGACGCAGCATCGACTACCGCACATCATTTGATCGACCGGTTGAATGGCGAGTTATTCGCCGACATCGATCCGGAAGAGTTTTTCGATTTCACCTCGATGCGACCAACGGTCGAGATCGTCGATGGGACCGAACGTGAACTGCACTGGCCCGACACGAGCTTCTATGCCTGTCGCCTCGCCGATGCGCCGTTCGATGTGATCATCATGCTTGGGGTCGAACCACAGATGAAGTGGCGAACGTTCAGCGAACAGATCCTTCTGACCGCGCGGGCGCTCGGTGCCGAAATGATCGTGACGCTCGGTGCACTGCTGGCCGATGTTCCCCACACCCGGCCGGTTCAGGTGCTCGGAACGGCCTATGACGAAGCCACTGCTCTCAAGCTTGGTCTCGAACCGTCGAACTACGAAGGCCCGACCGGCATTGTTGGAGTCCTTCACGCTGGCGCCCGCGATATGGGCTTTACCGCGGCGTCGTTGTGGGCAGCGGTACCGGCCTACGTACCGGGAGCTACGTCTCCAAAGGCATCGCTCGCCCTCGTCGAACGCCTAACGCAAATGCTCGATGTCTCGGTCTACACAACCGACCTTGAAATCGCGACGGTTGCGTACGAACGTCAGATCAGCGAGTTGGTCGAAGAAGACCTCGAGACTGCCGACTTCGTTCTTGAGCTCGAAGCTCGTTACGACGAAGAGGCGAAGCTGAAAGATGGTGGCGGCGACCTCATGGAAGAGGTCGAGCAGTTCCTTCGCAATCTCCCCGAGTCTTAGATCGCCAACCCGAGCGCGCCGTTTGCAAAGTGAATGAACGTGCTCATCGAGGTTTCCCACGATGCTTCGTTGAGGATCTCGTGTTCGAGGCCGGGGAGTACCTGCCGGGTTGCGACTGGTAGGTCACCAATTGGGGCGGAGAAGTGTTCGGGAACGATCCGGTCGGCTCCGCCGTGGATCACCATTGTTGGCACCGACAGCTTTGACAGCGCCGCATTGGTGTCATCCATTGCGGTAAACAACGCAAGCCCGAGTCCCGCCGTTGCGCCGGGTATTCGAAGTGGATCGTCCCTGTACTGTTCGCCAACGGCTGGGTTTGTGGACAGTAGCGACCCGTCGAACTCGTTCTTGATAAAGAGCTTGGGAGCGATCTTGCCGATGATTGGCGCGCCGATCGATTGCCATTTCGGCACCTCAGCGCCGAGCGCCGGACCCGAGAGCAAAAGCACATCGGGAAGCGGACGGCCACTCAGGCAGTAGGCGGTTGCAATGAGTCCACCCATCGAGTGCGCCATCAAGATCACTGGATCACCAGAGTCTCGCAGTTCACCCAGGTTGTCTTCGACGTCGTCGAGGAAGGTGGCAAAAGATGGCACATGGCCGCGCACGCCGCCACTGCGACCGTGGCCGTAGTGGTCGTAGGACAAGACCGAGAAACCAGCGTTGTTGAGCGTGACCCCAACGTGTTCGTAGCGGCCGCTGTGTTCGGCAATTCCATGAAGCAGGAGAACTCGAGCCGTGGGGTCGGGACGATCCCACGAACGCCGGTACTGGGCGGTTCCGCTGCGGCTAATGACCTCGGTGCCAACCGAAGCACCAGCGAAGGCGCTGCTTGGATCGCTATTCTCAGTCGCTGACATCGTCGTTCTCCCAGGGGGCTACTCGCACGCCGTCGAATTCTACCGACAGGTCGTCGCCTCTGATCGCGGCAAAGGCTCGTGGCACCCACCGATCAACGCCGATCAATGGCTCAGGCAGCGAGTCCTCGGCGAAGAACCCAACGTCGCTGCATTCGAGTGGATGCGGGTTGAGTTCGCCGCCGATGACGCGAAGCTGAAAGACGGTGCTGTACATCGGGATTCGGGTGAACCCCAAACGCATGCCGTCGTACACTCCGAGCAGTCGAACAACCTCGGTCTTGATTCCGGTCTCTTCCCACACTTCTTTGACGGCAACCTCCGCTGGCGAGTAGCCCACGTCGGCCCAACCTGTGGGATATAGCCAGTAGCCGGAATCGGCACGTTGCACGAGCAGCAATTCGTTCTTCTCGTTGCCGACGATCGCCGCGACCGTGTTCTTTGGCGTGACATAGCCCGGGACGCCGTGTCCAATGGTTTTTGTCCATTCGTCGACGAGAGTGTCTATTTCGATGGGCAGCGACGATGTTGCGTGGATCTCGGCTGCGACGAGGAGGATCTCTTCGTACCGTTCCCGTTCATAGAGCGACTCAGTGAAGGCCAGGCCGGTTCGTGCCAGCGCCGACAACATCTCTGACCACCGGAGCACGTCTTGTTCGGTGATGGATTGTGAATCGGCCATGTCCGTGGGAACCCTACTTCTTCTCGATGGCAAATAAGACGGCGCGTTCGATCTCGACGAGGAACTGCGAATCGAGGATCTTCTCGCTCTCGTACGTCACATAGAACGCGTCGATGATCGCGTCGCCGATCGTCTGGATCCGAGCGGTCAAGATCTCTATCCCCATCTCCGACATTGCTTGGGAGATTCGGTAGAGCAGCCCGACCTGGTCGCGACAGTTGACCTCGATGACGGTGGCATTCTGCGATGACCGATTGTCGAACGTAACCGAGGGCGCGACGACCTTGGCGGACGTTCGCTTGATCGAACGGGCATAGGTGTCTCGGCGTTCGCCAACGCGTGCCTCGAGCGCGAGGCGGCCGGCAGTGCCGAGCAGCAACTGCTTTTCTACTCTCGCCGCGTCGTATTGATCGTGGTGGACAATGAACTGGCTGAGTGCAACTCCATCCTCGGTGTGCGCTGCAGCCGAGACAATGTCGAGACCGTTGAGCGTGAGGACCCCGGCGATCCGACTGAAGGCACCGGGTCGGTCATCTTGCACGACCGTGACCGTTGTGGCTGACAAGTCGATCAGAAACCCGTTCTGTTCTTCGACGGCCTTGGTAATGAGCGCTCGTTCGTTCGCTCCGGGGAAGCCCTCGCCGACTACATCTTCGGGAGTTGCTCCCTTCAACACGTGATGGACTCGATCGACGAGCGTCCGAACCAAGGTGGCCTTCGACGCGTTCCACGCCGATGGCCCCGTCGCAATCGAGTCGGCCTCGGTCAGCGCGCCGAGCAGATGCAAGAGCTCGGTGTCGCCGAGAGCGTCGGCGACGAGCGCGATTGTGCCGTCGTCGTCGAGGTCACGGCGCGTCGCGACATCGGGAAGGAGCAGGTGATGTCGACACATATCGATGAGCAACGATTGATCACGTTCGGAGTAGCCCATTCGGCCAGCGATGGTCTCGATGAGTTCGACGCCGACATCGGTGTGATCGCCAGGATATCCCTTGCCAATATCGTGAAGCAGTGCTCCAAGAACCAGAAGGTCGTCCCTGTCGACCCGATCGGTTCGCGTGGACGCTTCGGCGGCCGCTTCGAGAAGGTGACGGTCGACGGTGAACCGGTGATACTCATTGCGCTGAGGTCTGCTTCGGTTCGGTTCCCATTCGGGCAAGATGCGGCTCATGAGTCCGACTTGGTCGAGCGCTTCGAGCGCGGTCACGGCGCTGCGACCGAGGCGAAGCACATCGGTGAATCGACGACGTTGTTCGTCTGACCACGGATCGGGGAAGCGGGCCGACGAAGCAGCGAGCCGCTCGAGCGACGCTTGATCAACAAAGCAGTCATAACTCGCGGCCCCATGGGCAACGTCCAAGATAAGCATTGGGTCGTCGAGATTGGCCTCGCTCGAAAGCGAGAGCAGACCGGACTCGATCACGATCCCGTTTGAGAAGCGTTCGGTGTCTGTTGCTCGACGGTGCGTATCGCTGGATCGACCAACCCAGAACCACGCAGCATCGCTTACCCACGCGATTGTTCGGGCAGCGCGCGCAATGTCGGCCATCATTGGGTCGGCATTGCGATAGCCGAGCGCAACTGCGACATCGTCTTGAATCTCGAGAACAAGCCGATCGCCTGGCCGATTCGATCGCCGGTGTAGCTCGACGCGAGCCCGAAGGATCGTCTCGTAGGCGTCCTCGAGCGAGACATTGTTCGACTCGTCGACGAGCACGCCCGTGGCCCGAGCCCAGTCCAACGAGTGCACATCTCGCATGCCGCCGCGGCCGCTCTTTAGGTCGGGTCCGAGGCTGAACGCAACCTCTCCATGTTCGCGGTGCATACGATCGACTCGCTCACCTAGGAGCGCAGCGTTCTCCGCGGGGTTGTGGCGCCATTGGTCGCTCGCCGCAACGGCGAGGTCGAGCGCGAGTGGTTCATCGCCACCGAGGTAGCGAACCGAGAGCAACGCGGTTGCAGTCTCAAGGTCGGTGCGCGCAATTTTTAGCAGCCCATCGATCGTGTCGACCCGGTGACCGAGCTTGATGCCGGCATCCCAGATCGGGTACCAAATCTTTTCGGCGAACTCGGTGATTTCGGCATCGACGGTGTGTACGAGCGCAATGTCGAGGTCGCTTTGTGGAGCGAGTTCGCCCCGCCCGTATCCACCCATCGCCACGAGCGCTGCGCCGGGCGGCACTGGTAGCTCCGCCACGATCGCCCGAATCCACTCGTCGACCCGTGTGGTGTACGCCTTGGTAAAGGCGCTTCCGAGCAGTGTTGTGTCCGTTAGCAGGTCATTTCGCTGAAGCTCCACAGGACAAGTTAAGCCGATCGGCGCGCCGGGGACCTCACCACCACTGGCTACCGGCGCCGCCTTTGAACGGGCCGACAACTGTGGAGGTGATCCAACCGCCATAGAAGCTGCCGTCGTTGGGGTCGACGACTTCGCCGTCGACGCTGCAGGTGAGCTTTTGCGCATAGAACGCGAGGTGGTCGACGACTTGTGCGAACCGCGGGGTTGGGTGGTTGTAGCACCATGCCACCTGGGTGATTGTCTGCTCTCCTACGGCGAGGTCAAAGTAGCTGGCCTCGCCTTTCCATTCACAAAACGTTCGCGCCAGCGATGGTGTGAGGGCGTCCATGTCGACGTTGGTCGTTGGAATGTAAAACGCCGGCGGTTGCGACGTCTCAAGAATTCTGAGGGCGTTCGTCGAGTCGGCAATGACATGGTCGCCGGCTTTGACAACGATATGTGCGTTGGTGGGTTCGAGCCGTGGCGGACGCGGGTAGTCCCACACAGATTCTTGACCGGGGCCGGGTTCGATTCGCTCGGGACGCATACGGATAGCTTGAACGTCTAGCGCGGCGAAGGACGGACTGTTTCGTGAGTAATCCTCCAGGTGAGAGCTCGGCTGAGCCATCGGACGAAGAGAAATATCTCGGCTACGGCCGGGCGCTACGCGCCAGTGTCGACAAGGCAATCCGCCCGTGGTTGACGCAGTTGGTCTTGGCGCTCCATGGCGACCCGCTTACCAATGCGTTGACCAACGCAATCGAGGTGGTTGCCGAGGACGCATGGGCCAACCTGACCGTACTGATCGAAGCTGACGTCGACCGTCCGCTCAGCGGTCCGCTTGAACAGATTCGTCGGGCGGTTGCATCGATCGGCCCGGTGCTTGCCGATCATGGCGTCGCACGACCTCCACGCGACCCGTACGACGAACAGATGCAGCCCGACGATATCTATTCGCTCGGCCCGATTTCGTTTATGGACCTCGGCCCGGACGTTCAGTCGGCGGGAATCACTTGGGGCGCGGCCAAAGCGCACCTTCACACCTCACGACGGCGCCCCTCGCGCCCGTAGCCCCACTGTGTCGAGCCATGCTCTCGAGCAGACGATGCAACGCTCGGAGGAACGATTCGTTCCAACACGTTGCACTCGACGATCGGACGCCGACAGAACACAGGTGGTGACCTCACGTGTCAACATGTTGGTTGTAGGCCGCCCGGGGCTCGAACCCGGCACCTTGGGATTAAAAGTCCCCTGCTCTACCCGATGAGCTAGCGGCCCGGGTACAGCATCAAAATGTACAAGATCCAGACCCCAACCGCGCCAGCGGCTGAAGTCTGGATCTTGAGTGACGAGGTTTGCGCTATCGAACGCGTTGCTATCTAGATGTTTTCGAGCTCGCATCCAGCGGTGATCGTGCCGCTCGGGCTTCTGTCGGAGCACACGTCGCGGGAGCCGAGCGAGCCACGAAGCTCGTCGTTTCCGCCGCTGCCGGTGAGGTTGTCGTTTCCTCGTCCGCCGTGGAGGAAATCGTCTCCCTTTCCGCCGATCAACACGTCGTTGTTCTTGCCGCCCAAGAGCCGGTCCTTTCCAAGACCGCCGTTCAACCCGTCGAAGCCGGTCCCGCCAAAGATGACGTCGGAGCCGTCGCTTCCGAAGAGCTCATCGTCGCCGCCGTTGCCGTAGATCCGGTCGCCGCCCGCAGCACCGTTGATCCAGTCATCGCCCGGCCCGCCCCGCAGCACATCGTCGCCGGCGAACGCGCAGATCATGTCGTTTCCGCCGCCACTGTTAATGATGTCCGCTCCGAGGGTCCCAAAGATGACATCGTCACCCTCGGTGCCCATGAGTGGGACACCGGGGCTTGCATAGAGGGTGACGGGCTCGCCGTTACAAAGGTCGACAGCTTGCGCTCCGGCTGAGCCTGAGACAGCAACGACCGAGCCTCCTGCGAGGACGACGCCTGCAATGAAGGCCGCGCGAATCTTGTGTGTTTGCCGTTGGGGGTGGGACATCGTGAACTCCTGGTTGCGGGGTACACAATTGGTACCAGCGCCATCGCCACTCCGCAAGGGCAATAGTCGCGCCGAAAACGACAGCGAGCGGCGTCCAGGACGCCGCTCGCTTGCCATTTTCTGATCTGTCCACTGCCAACCGTTATCGGCACATCATGTGCTGTTTATGGGCGGAAGTTCTCGCTAGTTCTAGTCGTCTTCGCTCCGTCGGGCTGCGACGACTGCGGCGCTACCAGCGAGCACGAGTGCTGCACCGGTAAGTCCAAGCGACGTTGCCAGTTCTGATGGACCAGTGAGCGCAAGCTCCGGTGCTGCGGTTGCGCTAGCGGTAACCGTCGTGGTCGTCGAGGTCGTCGTGGTTTCGGAAGCCTGCGCAGCGACTCCTGCGGTCTCGGCTTGCTCAGCGACCGTCGTGGTCGTTGTTGGGCCTGCAACCTCAGCGTCTTGTGGTTCAGAGGTCGTCGTGGCGGTCTCCTCAGGAGCCTCGGTCACAACCGGTGCTTCAGTGGTCTCAGGAGCCTCGGTGACAACCGGAGCTTCAGTGGTCTCAGGAGCTTCGGTCACAACCGGTGCTTCAGTGGTCTCTGGAGCCGCCGTTGTGGTGGTGGTCTCCTCAGGCACAGCTACCGAGCGGAATCCAATGCAAAGCGGATGCACCGAGTTTGCCGACGCCATACCAGGTGCCTTGTGGTGCAACGTCACCGACGTGGTGTCACCAATGGTCTGGCCCTGGAACTCTTGGTTCCAGAGAAGCTCGATGCTTGGATCGTCAGTCGTTGGCGAGGTGTACCCCGAATCAGTGGTGAAGAACCACTGTTCCATCGTCTGGGAAGGATCGTCCTCGAAACCAAACCAGGTAGAAACAACAATGTCGTAGGTTCCCGCAGGAACGTCGACTGAGAATGGGCCAGCGGTCGCCGGCGCCGGATCGAGAAGCAAAACGCTCTGGTCGAATGCGACCGAGAACTCGTTCGACGAGCACGGGTTGCCTACCGGGCGGTTGACGGTAACCGCGCCAGTTCCGCCGCTCGAATCATCTTGGAATGCGAGGGCTTCAGGGGCTCCACCATCTCCCGAGCATGCTGCCAGCAACATCGTGAACCCAAGAAGTGTAGCTGAGGTCTTTTTGTAGTTTTTGCGCACGGGACGCTCCAGTCTTTCCTGATCGTTTCCGCCGGATGTACGGTTCTAATCGGCACGACTTGGTACAGAGTTAAGAAAGTCGACAACGTCGAGTCATTTGGCCCAGCAACGAGAATGCTCGGCTCGCAACCGTTACGAGGATTGGTCTTCTCTCGATCAGCGACAAACCACTGTGCTTGGAGCTCGCGCGAAGAACAGCCGCTACTGATCGTCGGCCGGGATCGATCCGCAGACCGCCAGACCACGGGTTTCCATCACCCGAAGGAACGACGCCGTGATCGACGCATTGCTGATTCGTCCGTTCTCGACCGCCTCGACGATTCGCTCGATGGTCAACGCCGTGTCAGCAACCGAACCGAGCATGATGAGATCGACCCCGGCCGCGAGTGATAGCTCAGCTGCTTCGGCGTTGTTCAAATCGTTGGCGATTGCGTCCATGTTGAGCGCATCGGTCATCACCAGACCATCGAATCCAATATCGGTGCGGAGCAAACCATCGATGGCGGCTGGAGAGATCGATGCTGGCTGACCGTTTGTGAGGCCCTCAACGACGAGGTGCCCAACCATAATTGGTAGATCGCCTCGCTCTGCGGCTTCGACGAACGGCACAAGATCGGTCTCACGCAGCGTTTCGACGCCCGGGATTGTCGGAAGACCGGTGTGACTATCGAGGCCCCGGCCGTGTCCCGGGAAGTGTTTGATCACCGGATCCAGACCCGCAGCGAGAATGCCGTCGGCGGTCGCGAACGCGAAATCGACGACCTGTTCGGGATCCTCGCCAAATGCTCGATCGCCAATGAATCCGCCGTTGTCGAGGTCGACAACGGGTGCAAGATTCATCGTGAACCCCAGTTCACCGATCGCACGGGCATGATCTTCGGCGAGTTGGGCCGCCTCATCGAGCGAAAACGTAGAGCCGACGGTTCCGGCGCTTGGCAACGCCGTGGTCAACGAAGACAGCCGTTGAACACGACCGCCCTCTTCGTCGACCGCGATAACGCCTGGCCCAAGGAGAGATGCCTGTTGATAACGGGCAATATCGTCGGCGATCGATGCCGATGGGTTTCCGAGGACCACAACCCCACCGAGCAGGCCGTCGCTGGCGAGCTCTGCGGCGGTTTCGAACTCGGTTTGGACAATGACCGGGAACATCAGCTGGCCAATTTGTTGTTCGAGGGGCACGCGCGCCGCGCATTCACTCGGCGTTGGAGCCGCCGTCGTGGTCGTCGGAGCGACCGTCGTCGTTGTGGTCGTGGTTGTGGTCGTGGTCGGTGGTGGCGAGGTTGTGGGGGCTTGATTGCTGCTCGCCAACGCGTCGTCGGCGGTTGGTGTGCCGCACGCGGACGCAATCAACCCAATCGTGAAGATGACAGCGACCGTGCGCGCATATGGCCAACCATGCCAGCGCAGACGACGTCGGGGGGATGTGCGCTGCATAGAACCCTCAAGGGTAACTCACGCCCCGAGGTTTCTCTGAGCGGCCGAGCCTCACTACTCAGCACCGTCCCCGGGCTGTGGTTGACCGAGGTTGAACAACGAACGACCGAGCCCAACAACGAAGAGCACCACCAACACCACGACGACGATCTGCAAGACCCCTTGCGCTGCAAACCAGCCTCCCGCCAGCGCCAACGCATAGAAGCGCCCTCCCCGGCCAAGCAGAGTTGCAAAGAAGTAGGTGTAGAGGTTGACGTTTCTCGTGACCGCCATAAAGCGGAAGACCTCAAAGGGCACCGGCGACGCCGCGGCGAGCGCCAGACCAAGAAACATCTGACGGTCGACGATGCCGAGGTACTTGTTCGTTCCAATGAACCGCGTCACTCGGTCAAACACCCGGTACTCGATGAGCCGAATAATGAACTGTCGCTCGCCAAGGACCGCGAAGGCGTTGATGACGCCGCCGACGGCCGCAACCGTCAACGGATCGAGCGTCTCGGCTGTTTGCACCACATAGGCATCGGCGGGCATCGGCACAAAGGTCGACGCGAGGATCATCAACCCAGAAAACGACAGCACCGGCGAGTCAAAGACACGGCCCAATATCCAGATCCCGATCGAGCTGATGAGAAAGGCCGCCCCGATGAGTACGAGTTCAGCGCGACGTGAGAACCGGCGCACGCGGAACCACGATCCTTTCGAGCAGGTTTGTGCCAATAAAGAAGTACGCCTCGACCAGGCAGCCAAGCCAATACCGCAACCGTGACGGTCGATGCTCGATGGGTTTGGTGGCCGGGAGTGCCTGCAACAGCGCGTCGATAAAGGAGCGATCGTCAATGACTACGCAGATCTCCTGATTGCACCGGAAGCTATGACGCCCAAAGTTCGATGAGCCAACGAGGAGCCGTTCGTTGTCCACCAGCAAGAACTTGGCGTGGAAGAAATCGGTGAAGGTCCGAAGCTCGACATCGTGACGGAGGATGCGCTCACGCATATACGGGTCGGTCTTTTGAAACATCGGAAAGTTACTTTGCTGCGGTGTGATGACCGTCTTCGATGGCGCAGTAGCCGCGGCAAGTTTGCGTTCGAGATCAAGATCGAGTGCATATGGCGATGCAACGACGATCGATTCCTCCGCCGAATTGATCATCTCGTCGAACGTTTCCTCGATCCGTTCGTTCGTGATGATGGCCGTACTGCGCGACACCCGTTCGCCGCGCCGCGTCGCGTGAAAGTCGTCGACCGTCTCGGAAACGATGTCGGGGTCGCCAATCCCGACGATGAAGTCGAGCCAGTCAAAGTTGTGATCGCTGATATTGATGCCGCCGAGATAGACCATGTCATCGACGACAAAGATCTTCTTGTGGTTACGAAGAGGCCCGAACACGAGGAGCGGGCCCCACGGGCCCACGTAGGTGATCTGAATTCCCGCAGCCTCGAGACGATCGAACATGGCGTGGGTTTCGCCAACCTCGCCTGCCACTGCCGACTTGGTTGCACGAGTGTCGCTCACATAACGAAACGCGAAGACATCGACGGTTAACCGCACGTCGACACCACGCTCGGCGGCAGCGATAAGGCGCTGTTCGACGCCGAGGCCAGCGTCATCGCCATCGAAGGTCATGACCTGGATAAACACGCGCTCGGTCGCAGAATCAATTCCGCGATGGAGCTGCTCGACGAACCGTTCGTTCATGAGCAGCTCATAGGTGCTTGCCACAGGCATGCCGGGACTCTAACCCGCGTTCGAAATATCAACCCAGACAGACAGCAGATGCCCGGACGTTCAGTCGGCGCGTTCTCCGAGCTCGCCGGGCTTCGGCGTGATATCAGTACTCTCCGCTTCGGCCGCCGCACGTGCGCCGTCGACGTCGAAAATGTCCCGTCCCGCGCCTGGGCCACGGGCACCGCGAAAGCCTCCTGGGAAACCAGCGCCGGGAAACCCCGATCGACCGACCCCAGGTCCAAAGCCACCACCGAAACCGACACCCATCGTGTTTGCCTTGACCTCGACCCGCTTCTTGAAAAACTCAACAACGGGCGGCCGAAGAAGGGCACGGATCGGCGGAATCAGCAGCGCAAGACCAACAGCGTCGGTGAGAAAGCCCGGGGTCAGCATCAGCGCAGATGCAAAGAAAATCATTGCACCGTCGGCGAGCTCGTTCGTTGGCAGCTTCCCGGATCCAAGACCGCTACGGACGCGATCGATAACCCCGAGCCCCTCACGTTTGACGAGGAAGGCCCCCACCATCGACACGCCAATGACAAGCGCCAATGTCAACGGCCATTGAATCTGGCTCGCGACCCGAGTGATGAGGAAGATCTCGACGACGGGAACGACGATGAATGCAATGAAGAGCTTCACGCTCTAACACTACGATGCGCCCGCCGCAGATATTCCATTCGCCTCACCACCTGAGCGACTCCCCGTCCAACGCCTGGGTGTTTCGCACCTCGTTTCGTAGATGCAGAACCTAGTTCAGCAGCGCATCGAGAAGCGGAGCGTTCCATTCGTTGGTCTCCACGTCGTAGACGGCATACCCAGCGTGGAACTCCCAGTAGGCAAAGGACAAACCATGGCTCGTTGCTTCGTCGACCACAGTGCTCGTCCACGCAGCCCGATCGCCAATCGGCACTTGCCCATCGGCAGAGAACGCGCCGAACTCGCCAATGTGCACCGGAACGCCCATAGCGACGCTCCACTCACTCGCCCGCTGCACCCACCGCCGCAGGGCAGAGTCGGCGTTGGTCACAATGTTCTGACAACCCCGGGCTTCGGTACAAAATTCGAACGACGAAAAGAAAATTGGACCGAAATCATCGCGTTCATTCATCACCGCAAAGCCGCTCGCGTGGTCAGAGCACCCCGACAGGTCGATCGTGAACTGCTGCGGCGCAGTCGTACTCTCGATGCGAGCCTGATCGAGTTCGTCGACCTCCCCCGCACGACACCCAATGCGGAGGCTGCCCTCGCCCTCGACGACGAAACGAACCTCGGTCGGGCGCGATGGCTCGACGTAGTCGACGCTAAAGCCAGCCCATTGCCGCCCGAAATCGACGCGTAGTTTGTCGTCCTCGGTGATCACTCGACTATCCCACGAGCGGTCGTACAAGCCTTCTGTCCATCCAAACGTGTCCGCCGCCCACGGCACACCGATCTGTGGGATGTCCTCGAGCCATTCGGCGCCTTGATGCGTGAAGTTCAACGGTTCGTAGAGATGCACCGTGGCGATCAGGTGGTCATCGTCGGGAAGGACTAAATGCTCGAGGAAGTCGATGCGATTAAAGCCCGCTGGACCAATCAGGACCGGCCTCGTCGGGTTCGACTCTCGAACAATCGCAAGGATCTCGACGAGCAACTCGTTCCACAGATCGGGATCGTCATAGAACACCCCGTACGGCTCGTTGAATAGCTCGAAGACCACGTGATCACCGGCATCGGCATAGTGCGGAGCTATCTGCTCCCACATCCCGAGAATTCGGTCCCAGTGCGCCAGCGGGTCCTGTTGTGCTTCGACGTAATGGTGCATGTTGACGATGATCATGAGATCGTTCGCTTCGGCCTGGTCAATTGCCCAGTCGACCCGCTCCCAGATATTTGTATAGGGCTGGTCAGAAATGGCCGGATCGATCCCGGTCGGGATGGTAAACGGCGCGCTGGTCGCTGCGTACTCGGCCCAGCTCACCGGAAGTCGTACGTGCTCGAATCCTGCCTCGGCAACGAGACGGAAATACTCGGCCTCGAGCCCAGCTCCCCAGTCGCCCTCACGCGGGGCCTCGAGCGAATTTCCAAAGTTGATGCCCCGACCCAAGTCCTTGTTCACGTCTGCGGCAGCATTCATTGGCACTGCTTCGACAGGTGTGACATCACTCGACACGATCGTGCGTTCTTCGATGGCAGAGGCGACCTCAGCAACTGGTTCGACCTCGGTCACGAGCGTGCCTTCACCAACGAGTCTGGCTGGTCTACCCGCAACCGGGTCGGCGGATGCACAACCCACGGCGAGGACCGTCAACACGACAAAAAGCACCCACACGCTCCGCACCATCCGCGCAACCTATCGGACAACGCCGCCAATCGTACGGAACGAGACTTTGCAATTGCAGTATCTCACCACTCGTAGCGGCCAGCGGCTGACGGACCTAACGGTGAACCACGCGATCGCCGCCAGCGGACTTTGCTTCCATCAACGCCTCCATCGCCCGATGGATAACGTCATCGGCGCTCTCACCGGCGACCGCATGGGTCGAGCCGATCGAACAACGAGTACGCGTCCGTCGGTCGTCGTTGTCGATCGGGACCATGATGGCGGTGCGCATCTGCTCGCCGAAACGGAACACTTCATGATCGGCGTCAACAGTCGGAAGCCACACGAGAAACTCGTCTCCGGAGAGGCGAGCCGTAACCGCCTTTGGAGGCACGAACCCAAGCAGGCTCGCAGCGACCGAGCGCAGGACGGTATCTCCAGCAGCGAACCCCATCGACCTGTTCACCCACGAGAACCTGTCGAGGTTGATGACGAGCACACCTGAGCCATCGAGTTCGGCATTGCTCATCACGTCGAGCAGTTGATGGCGATTGGCAACGCCGGTCAGGGCATCGTTGAAACCCAGAAAATCGAGACGAGCATCGAGCTGTGCGTTGATCATCACGGCGCGAAGCATCTGTACGGCGAGCCGGTAGACGCGCCATTCGTTCTCGTCGGGCGGGGCCTTCGACGGACGGAAGGCATCGACGTAGCCGAGGATGTTGTCGTCGAAATCCAACAACACCATGGTCACGCGGTCGGGCCGATCCGCCATGATTGTTCCGACCTCAGCGTTGGAACTCCACGCACGAATCTTTGCCTTGCTATACGACTCGACCACGTGTTGTGGGAGCGACAGCGGGTGGGCAGCAGCATTCATTTCTGTCGTTGCCTCGTCGAGATCACGTTGACAGAACGTGGCAGAGCTTCCGTCTTCTGAGAAGATCGTGATGGCCAATGAGAGGCGGTCGACGTTGCGTTCCGCGAAGTCAGCGACGCCTCGGAGGCTGTTTCGTAGCGACCCTGGCTCGACGAGCAATTTTGTGAGTTCGACCGTGTCGTCGATCAACGATTGTGCACGCGCCCGTTCGCCTGCTCGCGAGAACTCGATCACGACGGCGTTGTCGTGCTTCTCGCCGAGGTGAATAATCGACATCTGGTAGATGTCCCACGTTCCCGAACTCGATATCACTCGGTACGCGCCGGGAGCTGGTGAAACCTCGCCGGGAGTTGCCTGTCGGATGACCGCTGCAGCAGGCCCAATATCAGAGGGATGGAAGACGTCGAGAATGCTCTTCTCGAGCGCGCCCTGGCGGGACATCCCCGTGCGCCGCAGCACAGCATCAGAGATTGCTCGCACACCGAATCCCTCATCGACGACCACACCACCGATGCTGTCTTCGTGGACCGAGTCAAGGCGGTCTATCCAATTCGTCTCTTGTGCCATGGGTCGTGCCCATCGGCACGACCGGGCCGTCAGATAAGGCCAAATCGTTGCGAGCTAGAGTGGTGTAGTGAGCACGACTCCCCCTCCCCCCGCCGGCAGACCACCATCGGTAGATGCGCTTGCTCGGTCAATTGCCGACACGGGTCTGCCACACCCACTCCTGGTGAGTGCCGCCCGGGACGCAATCGCCTCGGGGGATCCCGACGCTGCACGCTCCAACGCTGCCCGAATTCAACAGCTCATGTTGCAACGGGTCATCAATGCGACCGGCACGATGCTCCACACAAATCTTGGTCGGGCGCCGAACGGGGTGTCGCAATCGGCTGGTTTCCGCAACCTCGAACTCGACCTCGCCACTGGAGAACGCGGTTCTCGCCAAGCCCAAGCGCCGAGTCTGATCGCCAACCTCTGCGGAGCCGAAGCGGCCATCGTCGTCAACAACTGCGCGTCTGCGGTCATGTTGATCTTGGCGGCATTGGCGCCCGGGCGAGGTGTTGCTGTTTCGCGCGGTGAGCTTGTCGAGATCGGTGGCGGTTTCCGGGTGCCCGATGTCATGGAGCAGAGCGGAGCGACGCTGGTCGAGGTGGGCACGACCAACAGGACGAGGGCCGGCGACTACCGCAAACGGATCGACGACCCCGAGTCTGACATTGCGCTCGTCATGCAGATTCACCAGTCGAATTTCAAGATCATGGGCTTTACTGAAATGCCGTCGACTCGAGCGCTGGCAGATCTCGGCGTGCCACTTGCGAGCGACATTGGTTCTGGCCTGTTGGACGCCGCGTGTCCCTGGCTCCCAATGGGGCCTCCCTCATGGCTGAGTGACGAACCCGCAGCGAAACAGACGCTTGCCGACGGCGCTGCGCTCGTTGCGTTTTCGGGCGACAAGCTCTTGGGCGGCCCCCAGGCTGGCATCATTGCCGGCAACGCCGAGTTGGTCGCCAAATGCGCGCAGCACCCGCTCGCACGGGCACTGCGGCCCGGCGGTCTCGTCCTTGGCGCCCTCCAAGAATTGGCGTTGACCTACATGCGTCGAGATTGGGAAGCGATCCCGTTCTGGAAGATGGCCATGGCTACCCCCGACGAGCTCGAGGCCCGCGCCAACACAATCGTGACGGCTGCGGGTGTGGGTTCGGTGGTCGAAACCACTTCGGTGCCTGGCGGCGGTACGTTGCCGACCGTTGAAATCCCATCGGTTGGGATCTCGATTTCCGGCGATCGACGCGGCCAGCTTCGGGCTGCGCCGGTCGCGATCATGGCGCGGGTGATCGACGAATCGACCGTGCTCGACCTGCGTACAATCGACGAAGCCGACGATGATGCCGTCGTCGCCGCGCTACGCGAGGTGCCTGCGTCCACATGAGCCATGTCATCTCTACCGCAGGCCACGTCGACCATGGAAAGTCGACGCTCGTTCGTGCGCTCACCGGGACCGACCCCGACCGTTTCGCCGAAGAGAAAGCACGGGGCCTAACTATCGACCTCGGGTTTGCGTCAGCCAAATTGCCGAGTGGCAAAGTCCTGTCGCTGATCGATGTGCCTGGTCACATTCGCTTCTTGAAGAACATGTTGGCGGGCGTCGGGGCGGTCGATGCCTGCCTGTTTATCGTCGACGCCAACGAGGGGTGGAAACCCCAGACAGAAGAGCACCTCAGAATTCTCGATGTTCTCGGTGTTCAGCACGGAATCATCGCCCTCACCAAGATCGGCCTCGCCGACGATGAGCTCGTCGAGCTGGCCATAATGGAAGTCGAAGAACGGGTTGCCGACACGTTCCTCGAAGGAGCACCGATCGTGCCCGTCGACTCGATCGATGGCATTGGGATCGACGACCTTCGGGCCGCGCTCGACGAGATGCTCACGGTTGCGCCGGGGGCCGCCGATCGGGGCACGCCGCGCCTGTGGGTCGATCGGGCGTTCTCCGCGAAAGGTTCGGGCACCGTTGTCACGGGCACCCTCACCGGGGGTCGAATCCGAATCGACGACGAAATGTTGCTCTTGCCCCAACGAAAGGCCGTCCGCCTGCGCGGCTTGCAGAGTTTGCACGCCGAGCGCACCAAAGTCGGTCCCGGAAACCGCACGGCAATCAACCTCACCGGCGTGAGCCACGACCAATTGCGTCGGGGCGATGTTCTTGTTCGGCAGGGCGAGTGGCATGAAACGTCGGTATTCGATGGCCGGTTAAGCGTGCTTTCGTCTCTCGACCACGACGTGTCGCGCCGCGGTGCGCACCTGCTCTACTTGGGCGCAGGCGAACATGCGGTTCGCATTCGTATCCTCGGTGACGCGATTGCTCCGGGAACAACGGGGAACATTCGGATCTATCTGCCGCACGCGCTACCGCTCCTCCCCGGAGACCGTTTCGTGCTGCGAGAATCCGGACGCGCCGAAACCATCGGTGGCGGCGAAATCCTCGACGTCGACCCACGAACCAAAGCCTCGATCGCGAGCCCGGATCGTTCGGTCGACCGGGTCATTGCGGAGCGAGGATGGGTCGACGCTGAGGAACTTCGTTTGCTCACCGGCGAAGACCGAGAGCCCGATGTTGGCAGGTGGGTCGTCGACCCCCAAGCGCTACAAGCCGGCATCGACGATGTTCGGACCAAGATCGAAGAGGCCGGAGGCCTCGGCCTTGAGACTGCGACGCTGACCGACCAGCAAAAGGCGACGCTCGCGCTGTTGACCAATGTCGTCGTGTCAGGCGGTCGGGCAACGACGGTCGAAGCTATCGATCCGCTCGAAGCGCATCCGTATGTCAACGCACTGATCGTAGGCGGCTTCGCTCCCCCGGACCCCGACGACATCGACCGTAGCGAGCTGCGTGAACTCGTCAGGCGCGGTGAGGTCGTGGTCGAAGACGGCATCTATTTCGCGCCCGAGGTCATCGACGCGGCAGCCCAACTCGTTGCTGACCTTCTGCGAGCACAACCCGAGGGTGTCACGGTGTCCGAGGTTCGAACAGCCATGGGCAACACCCGCAAACACGCAATGCCGTTGATCAACCGACTCGACGCGAGCGGCGTGACTCGACGGCGAGAAAACCTTCGCATCGCAGGACCCAGACTCCCAAAGAAGTAGGCGCTTCCCGTTCTCCCCCTTGTCTTATGTCACACCTCGCGCCTAGGTTCGGATGCGTGGTCCATTGGACCGACCCTACGGGGAGCATGTGCGGGAAATCTATCGAGGACACCCAACCGACGAGTCGTGGTTGGCAGAACCGGTCCTCAGAGGGGAATCAGGTTGGCGGTTCAACAGAATTCATCGGAGGCAGTTGGGGGACTGCTGTGGCAAGAGCGTGCGGCATGCCGCGGCCCGCTCGGCTCGGTGTTCTTTCCTCCGCCCACCAGCGAGCGCAAGCGCGAGAAGCTCGCACGCGAACAGAAGGCGAAGAACATTTGCCTCGCCTGCCCGGTCATGGCCCAATGCCGTGAGTACTCCATTGCCATTCGCGAACCGCACGGGGTATGGGGCGGACTCAGCGAAAAAGAGCGCCGCGTTCTTCTGTAGAGAACGTTCTTCTGGAGAGATCGCTCTGGCGGTAGCGACGGCTAGCTAAGGCCTTCGAGCTCATCGAGCGCGGCGTGCTCGTCTTCTTGGCGGCGACGTTCTCGATAGTCGATCGCGCCACCCTCGATTGGTTCGATCTCGAGAAGCAAGCCATCGATCTCTACAACACGGGCCTGGTCGCCAACAATGATCGGCGTGGCCCGGTTTGTTCGCGCCCGCCACGGCGCACCACGAAGCATGATGATGCCATCGGGATCGACGTCGCGAGTGACTTCCCCGACCTCGCCAATCATCCAATCTCGACCAATCGTCGGCGTCGAGAAGCGGGTCCTGACCATTGCTGGCATACCGCCGAGCATGGCGAACAACATGCCGATGATCCCAACGCTGAGCGGCAACCAGCCAATGCTGTGATCGCCGAGAAGAAACAGCGATCCAATGATGAGGAAGGCCACGCCAACGGCGCTCCAGAATGCTTGGATGCCCGATTGCACATCGATAGCGAACCCAATGAAGGCAATGACGAGCATCGTCACTGCCCACCAGCGGGCGTCGAGTACAGCAAGGCCGTAGCCTCCAGCAAGAAAAGCACCGGCGCCGAGCACTCCGGCAACACCAACACCAGCGGTAAAGAGTTCAAAGACCAACAGTCCGAGGCCGATTACGAACAGCAGATAGGCAACCGGTGGTGACGCAAAGGTGTGGAACTGCTGGTCGATCAGTGGGAGCGTCACGAAGCGACTTTGCGTCACCGGAATACGAGTGGCGTCGGCGCCTTCGGGAATCAACGAACCGTCCGGAAGGGCGTCGCCAGCGTTCAAAATCTCGAATTGGAACTCGTCGAGTTCGAGCAAATGGTTCAGCACAAGCGGCGCGTCCTGGATGGGCAGGCTCGGATCGTCGAGCGACAGCGCTATCAGATCGTCGTAGGTGAAGATGCCACCGGAGAACCCTCCGTCGAACAGGCTGACGAAGGGACCCTCTGCTGCAGATCCGGTGAGGATTGACTCACCGAAGTCGCCGAATTCGCTACCCGGCGCAATACCGATTCGGCTCGAAGCGAGCACCAGCTGACCAGCGCGGCCGAGTGCGAGACCGTTGTTTGCCTGACCGAGCCACACCGATACCGGCACGTCGAGTTCGGAGATCTGCGTGGCGAGCTCTGTGAGCTTTTCATCGTCGACCGCGGCGCCCGAGCTTTCCATTTGCAACACAACGCCGTTGGCACCGGCCGCCTCAGATTCGCTCAGCGACCGTGAGATAAAGTCGACCATGATTGGATCGATTAGACCGTTGACCTCGATGATGTCGACAAATCCAGCAGAGCCCACAGGCTGGGTCGGCACGATCTCTGCGTCGCCGTCGTCAGAATCGGAATCCTCGGTCTGCGCAGACGCGGGAATAGCCGCCAGAATGAGGGACAACACCACAAGTGCGATCGCAGTGAGCGCGCGCAGAGAAGTGAACGGACGACGACTTGCAGCGTGATTTTCAGTATCCATTTCCGCTCCTCATCATTGCGGGAAAGGGAGGTGTCGGTAAGACCGTACTGACTGCAGCAATAGGAACCGAAACCGCACGGGCTGGTCTTTCGACACTCTTTGTCGAACTCGGCGGACAGCAGCAACTACTTCCTCTGCTCACGTCGGGTTCCACCACCGACGCAGACGGTACAAAACCTGACGCTGCCAAACCCGATGAAGCTGCCAAACCCGATGAAGAAGGCATCATCTCGCTTGGCGAAAACATGTCGTGGCTCGGGATCTCCCCCGATCGGCTACTCGCTGGATGGCTCTCGGGAAGAAGCATGGGCTTGATCGCCGACCGTCTCGAACGTTCCGGAGCGCTGTCGGTCATTGCCACGTCGGTGCCCGGAATCAAAGACGTGCTGCTCGTCGGATTCCTTCGTCGCCTCGTCGATCAGCAGCGTTTTGACCGCATCATCGTCGACGGACCAGCATCGGGACGCGCCCGCGAGCTTCTCCGGGCGCCGATGATGGTTGCCCAAGCCGCCACCGAGGGCCCGATCTATGACCAGGCTGCTCGTGGCCACGAGTTGCTGACCAACGCGGATTCGACCGCGCTACTGCTCGTCACATTGCCCGAAGAAACACCGGTGAACGAAACCATCGAAACGGCGTTCGACGCAGAGGACCAGCCAGGCATCCACCTCGCTGGCGTGATCGTCAACCGCGTGTTCCCCGACGCCGAACCGCCCAAGAGCTTCGATCAACATCTCTTTGGTACGGCAATCCGTGAGCGACATCAATCGAACGTCGAGCAGTGCCAGCGGCTTGCCGACGAGCTTCCCGTGCCACAGTCAACCACCCCGGAAAATCCGCACGGCGTGAGCAATCCCGAGCACATTCGCGAACTCATCGGCGGCGAGTTTCGCGTCGACGATGATGGCGACGACGCGGTCGCGCTCGCCGCATCAGATTTCGACGAACTTCACGCAGCGCTCGACGTCCCCATCGTTATCACGGTCGGCACCGGAGGCGTTGGTAAAACGACGCTCGGCGCAACCCTCGCGTGGCGAGAAGCAGCCCGCGGCCGTTCGGTCGCGCTCATCACCATCGATCCAGCGAAGCGTTTGGCCGATGCGCTCGGCCTCGACGCCCTCGACGATGAACTCCGGGAGGTGTCCGTTCCTGGCTCGGGACGTTTGCAGGCGACCATGCTCGACCCCGGAAAGACGTTCGAACGAGTGGTCCGTGCCGAAGCGTCAAACACCGCACATGCGGAGCGAATTCTCGGTTCGCCGTTGTCCGCGCAGCTCACCAATTCATTGTCGGGGATGACCGAATATATGGCCGTGGAGCGCTTGTGGCAGCTTCACACCGACCCCACTATCGATCTCGTCGTCGTCGACACGCCGCCATCGTCTGATGCTCTCGCGTTCCTCGACGCCCCAACGCTGTTGGCTCGCCTCTTGGACAATCGCATCTACAAGATTCTCGTGCATGGCAAGCGACGTTCGTTTGTGAATCGCGCAATCGGCGGTGTTGTTGGCCAACTCGTGGCAACGGTCGGTGGAGCAGTCGTGCGCGATGCGGTCGACTTTTTCAAGAGCTTCGAAGGCATCGAGGACGGCTTTCGCAGGCGCGGCGACCAGATTCACGACGTGCTTCGAAGCAACGATACGAGCGTGATCGTCGTGGCGTCCCCGACGGGAAGTTCGCTCGGCAATGCCAGAAATTTCATTACTGACCTTCGTGAGGCCGGCGTTGCGCCATCGATCACAATTGCCAACCGGTGCACGCCAGAAGTGCCGCCAGCGGGCCGAAGCAAAACCGCAGCCGCCATTGTTGGCCACCTGCAGATCAAGCGTCGCTCGGAAAGTGCGAACCTCGCCGAACATAGCGAGCTCTCGTCACTTCCGTTGGTTCGGGTAACCGACCTCGCAACGCCGGTAACGACCCTCGCCGGGATTACCGAGCTCGCAAAGCAGCTGCGTTAACGAACGCTCGCCGGGGTCTCGAATGGGCTAGTCGCCAGCGAGCGCCGAAAGGGCGTCGTCGAGCGATTCGGTAACCGGCACGATCCGGTCGAATCCAGTCGTGTGCAAGAGGCGGTTGAGGCCCGCTGTCGTGCTCACCACAGCAACATCACCCTCGGCTTCTCGCACGCGTCGGATGCCGCCGATGAGCGCACCAAGCCCGGCGGAGTCCATGAATGGCACGTCGGAGAGATCGACGATGAGCCAGTGCACGTTTTCGATTCCGGCGAGCGCTTCACGAAAGTCACCAACCGTGTAGGCGTCGACCTCACCGACAAGACGCAGGATGTGATATCCCTTGCCCTCTTCACTCGCTTCGACATTGATTTCCAACACGTTGGGTACCTCGCTTGCTCCGCTCACAAAGCCGGATGGCTCGCATTCGTTCTCATAGCGAATGCCAAAGGTTAGCCCACCGAGGCAGGGTCGCCACACCAATACCGATTGCCCGACACAGTCCTGTAATCAGCTCGCAACGCGATCGGTCTAAGGCGCTACCCTGTCAGGGTGCCGAATCTCCTGCTTGCAACCGATGCCGATTGGCTGTTCGACGACGTCGCTGCCGCGCTTGGCGGCTCTCACGACGTTCATCGAGTTCGTGAAGGTGCGCACGTCACCGAAGCGCTGACGAAGGTCGAGCCTGACCTTTTGATCCTCGATCTGCAGATCGGGAACATGGGCGGAGTTGCGACGTCGCTGCTCGTCAAACAAGAACAGCGCGCTGGCCGGCTCGAGGACGTTCCGATCTTGCTGCTCCTCGATCGCGAAGCCGACAGGTTTCTCGCCGAGCAATCCGACGCCGATTCGTGGCTTGTGAAGCCGCTGAATTCGCTTGCGTTGCGTCGTGCAGCAAACCAGCTGTTGCCCACCTCGAGCTAGTAGCACTCTCGCGAATCACAGGCGTCGGGTAGGGGAGATTTGAACTCCCGACCTCCTCGTCCCGAACGAGGCGCGCTACCAAGCTGCGCTACTACCCGTGCAATCGGCCACGAGTATAGACGTCGTCAGTTGTCGCGTTCTCGCTCTATTCGTAGTGCTCGAGGGGTTGCAGGCCGTTGCGCATCTCGACAACCGCTTGTTGCACGTCGTCGATGGCATGTTCGAGTTGGCGGATCACCGCGTCGGTATCTCTTGTGAAATCGAGCGAGTCGACGAGCGTTGCCAATCGCCCCTGCGAACGCCAAGCAGCGAACTTTGCCCACTCAGCAAAGAGCACCTCGGGTGGGTCGACGTGCAGAAGGTCTCGCGACCGGCTTTGCCCATCGATGGTGGTGTCGGTGGCGACATAGCCGTTGACCATCGAAATCCGTTCGCATAACTCGAACATTTCCCCCGCGCGATGCACAACCATGTTGCCGTGCAACGCAATCGTGTATCCCGGGCCCGCGAATTCCGGCGCCACCCGACGATCGACCGGCGGGGTCTCGCCCCTTGCTGCGAAGGCAGCCGCCTCGTCCTTGGTCCCAAGAAAGTATTCGAATCGACCGCCAGCAACCTCTGCTGGGTCGGTCACCGCCATGACGTAATCGAGCGGCAGCGTGTCGTGGTGCCATTTGTCGATCGACTTCTCGATGCTCGACGGCTCGAAGTTGAGGTGCCCAAGGTGGAGGGGCATCGCGTGCGGGGCGACGTCGATCCCGTAGATCTTCGACATGTGCGCGGTGACATCGGGGCTGAGCGCCAAGTCGCGAAGCCATGTCGATCGGTAACATCCGCCTCGCACAACTCGCTCGATCCGTTCGCCCGCTGGCGTTGCGAACACTCGCAACCGTCGAGCGGTCTCGAGCATGACCTCGGCACCTTCATTGCTGAGCATACGAAACGGCGATGAGCACGCGACCGGCGTCGCCGTGCCCTCGATCTCGGCCCGGGTATACCCAAGATCGGCAAGCATGATGATCTCATTTGGCTCCTCGAGCTGCAGGTGACGCTCGGGATCAAAGACAGGCTCGTCTCCAATCAGCTCAAATCCCGGAGGCTGTGTACGTGGAAATGGCACAGAGATCGACATAGTGGAACAGTACGACCTGACCCCGTCGTGGCAAAGCCGACCGACCGTTGTCGCTACGGCTCGAGGCCGGCAATCTCAATATCGGAACGGACCCGGAAAACCCGAAGCAATCGGAGCATCGAAAACAGTGCCCCGGCGGCGATTGTCGTGATGGATGCCACGACGAACGTTCCAACGAATTGGGCAAGGAACTGGTCGCTGTTTGCGACGCCTACCGCCAATGTGCCCCACACGCCCGCGGCACCAAACACTGAGATGATGCCGACAGGGTCGTCGATGTTCACCGAGTCGATGTAGTAGCCAACGACCAACGCAATAACAGCGCCGACCGCGCCAGCTATTGCAGCCTCCTCGAGGCTGGCCCCGAGCGGATCGCCCGTGGTCGACACGACACCGGCGAGCAAACCTCGAAGCACGTGGATGACCCGGACATCACCTGCGATCGCACGGCCGATGACGATCCCGACAAGCACACCAACCGCGCCCCCCATCAACATGACGGTTGCTCCGTCGATGATCTCGTTGCCCCAGGCCTCTCCGGGACGCCCGAGAACACCAATCAGGGTGGAATACATGATGAGCGCGCCGACCGTGGCGAGCGGCATCGATTTGCCCGGAATGTCACGAACCGATCCTTCACGACCGCTACGACCGCGTCGTGGCCCGATGATCATGGCGCCGACGAGCGCAACCCAGCCGGCGACGGCGAACATCGAACCCGCAGCGGTGTCGACAAAGCCACGGTCTCCGAATTCGATCGTCGTGAGAAATCCATCGGCGTGGCGGCCCGACGCTGCCAACGGGGCGAGTGCTCCGCCGATCAACACACCACCGAGCAGGTGCGCAACGACCGTTGCCCGCTCGGCCATCCCCGCCATAGCAAGCGACGTGAGCAGCACCCCCGAGCAGGCCGCTAACCACAGTTGGGCAGTTGGCTCAAGGGCCAAACCCGACGCTGCGGTCGTTGGTAGCAGGGCGCTGTCGACGGAAGCGAGTGCGACGAGTCCAATGACCGCCCCGGCGGCACCCGCGAGATGCCTCGAAGACACGGTCAGGACGCTGCGTCGACGGGTCATCCCCTCGGAAAGAACGACCGCGCCGACAGTGGCCAACAGGAGAAGGATCCCCGCGACCAGCGCCCAAAGAGTGTCGAGTTCGGCGTCCATGCGAATACGACTTCACCACGTAGCGTGACGCTTTGCCCACCTGGACACCATTGCGTGGTGGTTCCGGGCAAACGTGCCCACAAGGCCTATACGCGTTCGATCAACTCGTCCGATTGGCATCAGATGTTGCGAACGATTGGACGGGACTCACGGGGCGCCAGCGCGCGTATCCCCGGTCGAATCGTTCGACAAATGCGCATTGGGCCACGGCTCCTTTTCGCAATCGCGATTCCATCGCTCGCGCTCCTCGGCCTCCTCGGCCTTGTGGTGTCGTCGGACATTCGCGCAGTCCAAGACCTACGGACCTTCTCAGAGACTGTCGACCTCGTCGACCAACAGGTCGAAGTTCGAGCGGCCTTACAGGTCGAACGTCACGTCGGAACAACCTCGGCGCGACCAACCGACTTCGCGATGACCCAGTCCGATATCGATGAGGCGCTTCGAACCTTGGGTTTTGTTGGCGGATCGCAATTCACTGACGACCTCGAGGTTGCGCGCCAGTTCGCCGACAACAACCGGCGAACCCAAGCCGTTCTGCTCTACACCGAACTGATCTCCGAGCTCGACGAAGACATCAACGCCACCCTTCACACTGCGCCGCTCGGTTTCACGACCCAGCGAAGCGCGGCGTTACGAGCGCTGCTCACCGCACAAGAATCCCTCGTCCTCGAAAACCTCGAAACGCGTCAACCACGAGTCGACCCCATCAGGCTCACCGAACTGCACACCACCGCGACCTCGAACCTCAGCCTGTTCAGTGAGAACGGCAGTCAGAGCGGCGTTCTTCGTCTCGAGCTGCTGACCGTGAGTGAGTTCTGGAGAGAACTCAATCTGATTCGGCTGAACTCCTTTTCGTCAGCTGCAATGGGTAGCGGATTCGATCGCGACGCGTGGAACGCCGCCGCCGACGTCCGAAGCTCCGAGCTGACCTCGCTGATCAGTTCCGAGATCGACACGCTTCGCGAGGACACCACCATTGCAGTCTCGAACGAGTTCCGTCGGCTCGGTCTGCTCGCCGCAATCGCGCTGATCGTGATCGCCGTTGCACTTTTCATTGCCTTCCACCTGCGTCGAAGCATCGTCACCCCCCTGACCACGCTCACCGGCAATGCACGCCGCCTCTCCCGCGGCGAACCCGCGACCACCGAAGACCAAGCAGAAGACGAGATAGGCGAAATGAGCCGAGCCTTCGCGTCGATCTCGGCGACGATGGAACACCTGTGGACCGACGTCGACACCGTTGCGACCGCATTGAAACAAGGTGAGTACGACAAACGAATCGATACCGAAGGACTCCCCGGAGACTGGCTCCGCCTGGCCGAAACACTGAACTCGACACTCGCGACCGGCGAGGAACATCGGGGCATTGTTCGAGAAGAACTCGATCGACGAAGCGTAATGGCGGAGATTTCGAGCGCAGCCGCGTTGGCAACGACCGCTCCCCAACTCACCGCCGCTGTGCTCCGCCACCTGCCATCGGCCCTCGCAGGATCCCATACGCACCTCCACGTCCACCCGAGCGGACCACCAACCGTCGACCTTGGCATTCCGCTCGAGCCGAGCATCTCCGCCCTCGAAATGCCGACCATTGGCGATGGCGGAAAGCTCGTCCAACTCCGCAAAGGGGTCGGCGTTGCCTGCCTGGTCGAATTCCCAGAAGGCCCGCCTGCCGTTCTCGTCCTCGCCTTTGGAAAGACCGAGCCAACCCAAGTCGAACCGCTGATTTCGTTGTTGGAGACCGCAGCGCAGATCCTCGCCCAGGCACATCGCCGCCAAGCCGCCGAGTCCCGTGCACTTCACGACCGCGAGCATGACCTGCTTACCGACCTTCCAAACTCCGAGTTCACCCGTCACTGGTTTGTCGAACAAGCAGACCGCTCGATCACGTGGTCGACCATCGGTGTTCAGCCGCAGCGCCTCGATGAACTCGATGGGCGTATGGGACGGGCCCGCCGCGACCTTGTCATGAAATCCATCGCCGATGCCCTCGCCGAGGTGATTGCCAAAATGGCACCGAACGGCGAGTTCGAGACTGTTCTGACACGACTCACCAAACCCGACTTCGCGATCATTACACCAACGAGGACAAGCGCAGATCTGATCACCGCCTTCGCAGCTCGGTTCGATCAGCCGTTCATCGTCGACGGCACCGCGGTCGAACTCGGGGCGACCATCACCTACGCCGAAGTCTCGACCTTCGACGACGATCTCAGCCAATCCATCACAAACGTCACCGCCGCTCTCGCGCAGGCCGAAGGACGCGAGACCGAGGTCATTCGATTCGAAGAGGGCCATCGCGAATCGTTACGCCGCCGAGGCATCATTGGCGACTGGCTATCCCATGCCCTCGAAAACGGTGACCTCTCCGTCCACTTCCAGCCGATCGTCAACACCATTACGACGTCGATCGAAGGCTACGAAGTACTCCTGCGGGCAACGATGCACGGCGATCCTATCTCCCCGGCTGAAGTCATCCCGATCGCCGAAGACAACGGCATGATCACCGAGATTGGCCACTTTGCGTTGCGCGAAGCGTGCGCGGCTCTCCCACTCCTCCGAGGCAACACCCCGTATGTGGCGGTCAACCTCTCCCCTGTTCAGCTGTCTGACATCGATCTGCTGGACGGGATCGAACGCGTCCTTACCGAAACAAACGCTCCCCGCGATCGCATCATCTTCGAAGTCACCGAGGGCGCAACCGCAACCCCGCAGGGCCTGGCCGTCCTTCACGAAATTCGAGCACTTGGCGTCAAGATCGCCATCGACGATTTCGGATCTGGCCAAAGCAACCTGGCGTACCTCAACAATCTTCCAGCACAAATTCTCAAACTCGATCGCTCGCTCGTAACCCCAATGACCCACGACCCAGGAGCGGTCACGCTCGTGCAAAAGACGATCGAGATGGCCCACGCCCTCGACATGACGGTGATCGGCGAAGGGGTCGAGACCCACGAAGAACTCAACGCACTCAGACGGGTGTTCTGTGATCGAGTGCAAGGCTGGTTTACCGGCAGGCCGGGACCGCTCGAGAACTTCATGGAGATCAAAGTCGATCGCACCACGATCGAGGTCCCGGTGGAGGACGACCGGTGAGACGGCGACACCTCACGATCATCTTCGTACTTCTTGGGCTCGCCGCGTCAGCGTGTGGAGCGCTTGGCTCCGAACCGCTCGCCTTCACCGATGCAACCGCCGACAAGACCATCCTTCGAATAGCGACATCTCGAATCGAAGGGTTCGAAGGAGCGATCGCAAGCTGGGAACGCGACCACCCCACCGTCGAGATCGACGTCGTGGTCGACTCTGCTGAAAGCCATCGCGAGTGGCTACGGACCGAAGCGAGCGCCACGACCACGATCGATATCATTGCCTTCGACGCCGAATATGGCGCCGACGCCCGAGCGCGACCCGACCTCTTTATCGACCTTCGTGAACATGAGGCCGAGCAGCTCGAGGACGATTTTCTTACATCGCGTTGGACGGAGGGAATTGGCTCGAACGGCGAGCTAATTGGACTGCCCGTCGACGTCGATGCCCACGTGCTCCTCGTGCGCAACGACATCGTGGATCCATCCACGATTCGCTCGCTCAATGCCGCCGATAGCTGGTGCGATGTCATCCAAGCTGGCAACGACGTCTTTCACGCAACCGAAAAGGCCTTCTTTGCTGACGGCGAAGAACTGCTCCGTGCGATGCTGTCACAGAGTCGTTCGTCGTGGGTCACGACGGCCGGACGCCTCGACGAGACAACCAGCGCCGAGCTCGCCCGTGCCTTTGACTTGGCCCTACTGGCTGTCGGCGAAGACCCACTCGGCACGAATCCCTGCCCCGAGCTGACCGGTGCCGGTGCGATTGCTCGAGATCTCACACCGGGTGAATCGGTGTGGCGAGCCGAGATTGCTAGCGACGATTTTGTCGCCGTGATCTCGCAATGGTCGACCCGCAATCGAATTTCCCAATCGCATCCAGACAGCATCAACTCGTGGCTGGCAATCCCGCTGCCCACGGACTCGGCTGCGATCAACGCTGGAACGTCGAGCGAGGGCGGACTGCACTTTGGAATCGCTGCAAACAGCGAACACCGAGACATCGCCCTCGATTTCTTATGGACCATCACCAACCCGGTGGTGCAACGAAACACGTTCGCGAGCGGGCAGGGTCCGCTACCTGCGGTCAGCGCACCATATGACGATGGCACTGTCGCCGACGCCAGTGACGGGTTCTTTGCCGGTCGGCCAACCGTCGGGGCCATATGGGCTGACGCCGTCGAGGGACGGGCAACCGCCGTGGCACACAGCGAACGAAATATTGTGATCACCGCATTTGTCGACGCGCTCGCACGGGTCCAGGCCGAGTTGGAAACGCCCGAAGAAGCGTGGAGTCACGGGCTCGAGAACGTGGTGAATGTGCTCGAGCAGGGCTGATCAACCCGCACATCGAGCGCCCAAAATCGTCGACCTACGGTGCATACCTCGCTCGTGCCAGCAAGTAGATTGCTGCGTATGAAATCTCGCCTTTCGCCGCAGAAGCTCGTGCTGAGCATCGGCATCGCCGTCGCAATCTTCACCGCGCTCTCGGGCGTTGCCGCGCAGGTATTCAACTTTAAGACCGACAACCCGGTGCACCGGACGGTCTTCGGCAACATTCCCGATCCCATCAAGCTCGCGTTCTACACGCTGCTGCCCATGATGATCGTGTACGGGGCATGGGTCTTCTCGCTGCGGATGAAGAACTGGCAGCGAGGAAAGCCCGACAACCGAGCAACGACCGCTGACAACGCAAAGCACCGACTCAAGGATTTTCGTGCGGGCGTCTACATGAAGACCCTCATGCGCGAGCCCGGAGCCGGACTCATGCACTCGATGATGTACTTCAGTTTCGTCGTCCTGCTCGGCGTCACCACCGTCCTTGAGATCGACCATCAGGTGCCCACGGCGCTCAAGTTCCTGCACGGCAACACCTACCGGGCCTATGCCGCAATCGGCGACGCTGCCGGCCTCATCTTTACGATCTCGATCGTGTGGGCGATCCTGCGCCGTTACGGCCCTCGTTCGATGCGCCCCTACCGCATCCGAGTCAAGTCAAAGCCCGAACACGCCGTCATCTTGGGCACGTTCCTTGCCATTGGTGTGACCGGGTTCGGCGCTGAGGCGTATCGCATTGCGCTCGACGGCCTCCCCGAATACGAGCGGTGGAGCTTCATTGGCTACCCGTTCGCCACCCTTATCGAAGGCACCGGCTCAATCGCCGGCTGGCATCAGGCCTGGTGGCTTGCTCACGTTGCGAGCTTCGTGGGCTTCCTCATCCTGCTGCCGATCACCATGTTGCGCCACATCTTCACGTCGCCGCTCAACATGTACCTCAGCCACAAGGACCGCCCAAAGGGCGCCATGAAGGCCATGCCCAACCTTCTCGAAACCGAAGCCGAGTCGTTCGGTGTGTCGACGATCGAAGACTTCACCTGGAAGCAACTGCTCGACACCGACGCCTGCACCATGTGTGGCCGTTGCACCAGCGTGTGCCCCGCCAACGCTACTGGCAAGCCGCTCGACCCACGTGAGATCGTGCTGAAGACAGGCGAGGTCATGGCCCGCACGGGATCACCCGAGGTTTCTCCTCCGATTTCGGTCGACGCCGAGATCACGGTTCCGTCGAACTGGATGTTCGACCGGGTCACCACCGAAGAGCTCTGGGCCTGCACCTCGTGCCGAGCGTGCGACGAAATCTGCCCGGTCAACATCGAGATCCTCGACAAGATTCTCGACATGCGCCGCTACCTCTCGCTCATGGAGTCCGACTTCCCAACCGAACTCGGCAACGCCTATCGGGGCATGGAAAACCAAATGAACCCGTGGGCGCTCAGCCAGGGCGACCGCGCCGATTGGGTCGTCGATGACTCGGTCACGGTTCTCGCGGGCGACGAGCCGCTCGAAGCCGAGTACCTCTACTGGGTGGGTTGCGCTGGTTCGTTTGACGATAAGAACAAGAAGGTCAGCCAGGCCCTGTCCAAGTTGATGAACCGTGCGGGCGTCAGCTACGCCATCCTCGGTCCGGCCGAGAACTGCACAGGTGACTCGGCTCGTCGAACCGGCAATGAATACATCTTCCAGCTGCTCGCAATGCAAAACATCGAGACCCTCGATGGTATGGGCGTCAAGAAGATCATCACCCAGTGCCCGCATTGCTTCAACACGCTCGCAAACGAGTACCCACAGCTCGGAGGCCACTACGAGGTCATCCACCACAGCGAGTTCCTCGAACAGCTCATCGAGGACGGCGACCTCGACATGTCGAACGCGTCGCTCGCGGAGCGGATTGTCTATCACGACGCCTGCTACCTCGGTCGCCACAACGACGTCTACCTCGCTCCTCGCAAGGTCATTGGTTCGCTGGGTGGAGTGCAGGTCCTCGAAGCCGAACGCAACGGCACAAAGTCGATGTGCTGTGGTGCCGGCGGGGGTCGCTTCTGGATGGAAGAGACCGTTGGCAAGGACGTCAACGTCGAACGTAGCCAACAGCTTCTCGCGACCGGCGCCGACCGCATCGCCACCGCGTGTCCGTTCTGCTACGTCATGATCGATGATGGCGTAAAGGGCCAGGGCGTCGATGAGGACCAAGTCAAGGTTGCCGACATTGCCATCCACATGCTCGAAGCATTGGAGAACGGTGACGAGATTGCGCGCCAAGCGTCACTGTCTCCTCGGTTTGCGTCGGTCGATACGCCGGTCTCACTTGCGGGTACAAGCACCACCGCAACCCTCGAAGCTCCGACGCACACCCCGGCGGCGACAGCAGTCGAAGAGACCAAAGAGGCCGAACCTGCTGTTCGCGACGACATCGAGGTCATTGCCGACCCAGAGCCCGAGATCATTGACTCCGCAAGCGCCGAGTCGCAGGTCGACGAAAGCGACGATGCGCCGTGGCGTGCAGTCGAAGCCGATGACCTCAAAGTCATCAAGGGCATTGGTCCAAAGCTCGAATCGCTGCTGCACGAAATCGGTGTTCGTACGTACGAACAGATCGCAGCGTTCCCCGCGTCCTACATTGCCCAGCTCGACGACTTCTTGTCATTCACTGGCCGGATCGACCGAGATGACTGGGTGAGCCAAGCCGCTGAACTCGCGGCGACTCGCCCAGAGAAGACCGCCGTATTGCCTCCAATCCCCGACGAAACCCCAGACAACGCCACCGTCCAGGACTAACGCGTCGGCGCGAAGGGCTGCCACGACCGCTGCCATACCAGCCATGTCCAATGAACGACGGACCTCGCTATTTGTCGACGCCCTGTAGGGCTGCCGCCGTTGCCATCGCAAAGAACGTGGCTGCTCCGGCCAGTGCGACCGGAACGTTCGTTGCCTCGGCAATAACCCCGAACAAGACGCCCCCGCCAATCTCGCCGATCGAACTGGTTTGGCCGATCATCGAGTGCACGGTTGCACGCACTTCCGACGGTGCGTCTCGATTGGCCCACGCTTCCATGATTGGCCACGTTGCCTCGCGAACACTGTCTTGCAACAACATGCCCAAGCCAATCAGCACCACTGCGCTGGTGGCAGCGGCGACCGCTCCCCCAATCGTTGCGAAGAGGAACAGCCCAACGCCGACGCGCACAACACCTCGTCCAGCATCCAACTGGCGTTGAGTGATGAGGCTCACGGCGATCCCGCCGAGCGCGGCGACAAAGAAGATGATGCCGATCGCCAGCATCGATTGTCCACTGGCTTGCAGTTCGTCGACGCCGAGATTGTCGAGGAAGTGCACATAACCAAGGCGATCAAAGGTCACCGACCCCATCGCCATCAGCACAGCAACGACCACCAAGACTCGGAGACGAGGGCGCGAACGCACAACAGCAAACCCTTCGGTCAGGGTTTGGCGGAAACCCGCCTCGCGATCGCGCCCGGGGGTGAAATTCTCCTCGGTCATGACGAGCGCCATCCACCCCGCCATCGCCGCATAGAGCAAGCCGAGCACGATTCCGGCCCCTCGGACCGACCAGAACCAACCAGCAGCAATGGTCGCAGGCCCGATCAGAAGCGAGAACATCATTCCAACCCGATGTTTCTGGAGCAGGATGCTCTCGACCTCACCGTCAGAAAAGTTGTCGTCGTTAGCCGAAGCCCAGCCCTGCATCTCGTCGGTGACCCACGCCGTGTCCGCCCCCGACCGGAACGTCCACCCAAATCCGAAGAGCACCTGCGCGGGCATGAGCGCCCAATAGTTCGTGCTCGAGAACGCCCACACCAAGGCGAGCCCCATGAGTAGCTGGGCAATGATGAGCGATCGACGCCGAGAGTAGAGGTCTGCAACGACGCCGGTCGGGGTCTCTGAAAGCAAGGCCGTCGTTTCGAGGGCGATCGCCAGAAAGACCAGCCGCGCCGGAGAAAGGTCGAGCTCAACAATCCAAAAGACCGTGAGCGCGAGCCACACCCCCCATTCGAGACCTTCGCTGAAACCGAACCCCCGAACAAAGACCTTGGCCGGGGAAATTCGGCGAGAGGTCACTCGAAGTTCTTCCAGTACTGGCTTGGGCGAGGACCGATCTGACCCTGATACTTCGACCCAATAATCCCCGACCCGTACGGGTTATCTGCCACGGTCGTCATCTGCATAAAGCTAACCTGGCCGACTTTCATCCCCGGGTACAGCGTGATCGGCAGGCTCGCCACGTTCGACAATTCGAGCGTTATCTGCCCATCCCAACCAGCATCGACAAATCCTGCTGTCGAGTGAATGAGCAGTCCCAGCCGCCCGAGGCTCGACTTGCCTTCAAGCCGGGCGACGAGATCGTCGGGAAGCGCAAGGCGTTCGAGCGTCGAGCCAAGCACAAATTCGCCTGGATGCAAGATGAACGGGTCCTCGTCAGACGCCTCGACAGCTTCGGTGAGGTCCGAGAGGTCCTGTTTGACATCGATGAGCCCGCGGGTGTGATTCCGAAACACGAGAAAGCGATGATCGAGCCGTACGTCGACCGACGATGGCTGCACGGCGGTGTCGTCGATGGGGTCGATCGTGATGGTGCCAGCAGCCAGGTGTTCGCGGATGGTTCTATCGCTCAAGATCACGAGACGACGCTAGCGGTTTCGCCACGTTTCGGGCGAACCACCCATTGGCCAACAGCGGTGAACAACTACGGAAGGGTTCTTCAATGCTTGGTAAGAGACAGTCAAAGTCAAACTTCGTTGCTTACCATTAGCTGATGGCCTCTCGGATATTTGCTGGAATCATTCTGTTCGTTGGCGTCGGTATTCTCGCAGTCGTCGGACTGGGCTCATCAGACGACGCAGATACAGACGTCGTCGCGAGCGCTGATACCGAGGCCGCGTTGGCCCAAACCGCACCGGCCGAAGGTGCCGTCGGTGACGCTCCAGAGGCAACGACGACCACCGAAGCCGTCGAGGCGTTTCCGGAACCCGAGAACTACGGTCCACGCCTCGACCTCGTGAACCTCGACGGCTGGCGCAACACCGACAACGACGAACTCTCCGACTTCGACGGTCAGGTGCTGATTGTCGAGATGTGGACGTTCGGTTGCTTCAACTGCCAGAACCGCATCCCGCACACCCAAGCGCTCTACGCCGAGCTCCAAGACGAGAACTTTGAGATCATCGGCGTCCATGCCGCGGAGTTCGACTTCGAAAAGGACATTCCGAGCATCGAACGAGCAATGGTCGACCTTGGCGTGACCTGGCCTGTTGCGCTCGACACCGAGAAGGAAAACTTCCGGGCGTGGCAAGAGGGCGGCCGCCGGTTCTGGCCCCGCACCTACGTCGTCGATCAAAACGGTGACATCCGATTCGATCACATTGGTGAAGGCGACTACGAAGAACTCGGCGACACGGTCCGTTATCTCCTCGCCAACCCACCAGAGCCCACCACCGCCTCATGATCGACCTGTTGTTCGAAGGCACCGAAAGCCTTCGACTGCCATGTAGCTGGCTGGTCGTCATTCCGGGTACCGCGGTCGCGCTCGGCGGGCGACGCCGAGCCGTGCTCGTCACCGCTGTCTTCTCCGCTGTCGCCATGTTGGTGGCGTGGCTGCGCTTCGGCGGTTTCTGGCCTCTCGGCGAGGTGGAAGGCATCACCCAGATTGGCCTCGGTATTGCAATCCTCGCCGCTGCCGGACTCATATGGCGCAAAGATCACGCCGTCACCGACGGTCTCGCGGCAGGCATTGCCGGATTCGCCGGTGCCTGGGCATGGATTCCTTGTGTTGGGCCACACCTTGGTGATGTAATCAACGGCGCACGCAGCGAACCATTTGCCCACATCGGCGGAACGGTCGCCTTTCTCGCCGGACTCTTCCTGCCCTTTATTCTCGTCGCCGCTGCTGGAGTGGCATTTCCTGAGTTCAAGGACAAGACGTCCAACCGGTTCATCGTCGGCACGGGCTTCGTACTGTTCGCAATCGTTGGCCTGCTCTTCACCGTTACGCTCTTCGACGATTTGGCCAACGAGCTCGCACGTCGCAGCACGTTCTAACGCGCAAGAAGTCAACGTAGGCCGAATGGGCTAAATCGGTACTGTCGCCTCAACCTCGGCCCGCCGATGTTCGATGAACGGGGTATGCGATTTTTCACCACGGTGTACAAAGCGGGACGGCTGGAATACGCCGCGGTTCAAATCGTGCTGGGCGCCGCCATGTACGCACTGTTTCGGTTTGTCCTTGAACTCTCGCTCAACACCCCCGAAGGATCGCTACCGTCCTTTGATCACGTCACCTATAAACACGGCTCGGTCGGCGTCTTCGCGGTTGGCTTCACCGTCGTGTTCTTCCTGATCTTCATCAACACCGCGCGACGGCTCAAGGACCTCGATCGTGGTCTCGCTGGCACGCTCACGCTGCTGGCTCCAATGGCAGGCATCATCTTTTCGATCTACCTCGCCCTCGCCACCAACACGTCGGAGAAGACCTACACGCCATACGGAGATAACCCGTACGATCCAAACTCGTGGGTCCCACCAGAGGAGCCTGCGTCATCGACGGCAGCAGTGTCCTACAACGGCACTGCGCTGCGTCTGCCAGGCGAGGACCACAGTCAAAACAGCCAAGCTGCCTAAGTCCGTCCCGCAGCTGCTACAACAACGACGTGGCCCTCTCGCGTCGTGAACTCTTACTTGGAACTGTTGGCCTGGCCGCAACTGGATGCACCTCCGGTGACCAAGGCGCAGACGCCGCCGACGCGACTCCTACCGACGCCACCCCCGACGCGACTCCTACTGACGCAACGACCACAACGACCACCGAGCCCGAGGTCGTCCTCGTCGACGCTCCCCCATACGAAGGCGACTTTCCCTTTCAGCTAGGTGTCGCATCGGGAGACCCCGATGCCGACTCGGTCGTGTTATGGACCAGGCTGATCAGCAACGTCGAAACACCAACGAGCAACCTCGTCGTGGCGGTCGATGTTGCACACGATGCAGCCTTCGATGACCTTGCCTACTCCGGCCTTGTCGATGCGCCGGCAGCATACGCCAACAGCGTGCACGCCATTCCCGAAGGCCTCGAATCAAACAGTTGGTATCACTACCGGTTTCGGGCTGGAGAACACGTCTCGGCCACTGGACGCACCCGCACGCTCCCGGCTCGAGGCAGCAACCCTCCCCCGCTCCGCTTCGGATTCTCGTCGTGTCAAAATTGGGAAAGTGGGGCCTACAGCGCGCACCGGCACCTCGCCGACCTCGACCTCGACCTGTTCGTCTGGCTCGGCGATTACATCTACGAGTACGGTCCGGGCAACAACGGCGATGTCTCCTCGGCGGGTGGACGAGTCCACGACTCGCCCGAGGTCACAACACTCGACGGCTACCGGCAGCGCTATGGCCTATACAAGTCCGACCCTTCCCTCCAGGCGCACCATCTCGCCCGGCCGTGGATCGTCACGTGGGACGACCACGAAGTCGACAACAACCATGCCGCCAACACGACCGAGGATGGCCAAGACACCGACGCCTTCGCGCTCCGCCGCAATGCTGGCTACCAAGCATGGTGGGAGCACATGCCAGTGCGCATGGACCCGCCCGTACGCGGCGAAGACTTCGTGATCTACCGGTCGATCGAATGGGGAGACCTTGTCCATCTCCACATGCTCGACGGCCGCCAGTTCCGCACACCCCAACCCACCGACGGAGACCCGGTCGCGCTACCCGGGGTCGGCAATCTCGGTGTTCGTCAGCTCAGCAACGACGCCCGAAACCCCGCGCAATCGATGCTCGGAACCACCCAACGGCAATGGCTAGAGCGCCAAGTCTCGACATCGTCGGCACAGTGGAATGTGTTGGGCAACCAGGTGTACATGCACGGCCTAAATGCTTTTCCGGGGCCAGTGCCCGCAATCAACACCGACACGTGGGATGGCTACTTTGGCGAACGGCAGAACATGCTCGACACGATTGGTGGTGCCGACGCCAACCTCGTGGTGCTGTCGGGAGACTTTCATTCGAGCAGTGCAGCCGACATTCGCAGCGACCCGTTCGACCTTTCAGGTCCCATCATGGCGACCGAGTTTATGGCACCAGCGATCAGCTCGACGTTCCCCGAAACACTCCGCGGCCTCGCCCCGCTGGTGCTCGCCGTCAACCCGCAAGTGCGCCACTTCTCACCAGAAAACGGGTTCATGACCAGTGAGGTGACTCCTGAGAGCTGGACGACGAGATTGCACACCATCGACGACGTCACCAACGAAGACTCAAACGTCGCAATCACCGCAACCTTCACGGTCGAATCGGGTATCGCCGGAATAGCGGCAATTCGCTGAAGCCGCACCCCAGGCCCATGCCGGCGGGCCGCGATTGGCGGGGTAGGCGTACCAGCGTTGAGCGGCATGCGACCACTAAGCTCTCGCCATGCAACATTCCGGTCGCCGCCCAAACGTTCTCTGCATGGTCTTGGCAGGGGGAGAAGGCAAACGCCTCATGCCCCTCACGGCCCACCGAGCAAAACCAGCCGTCCCATTCGGCGGCCGATACCGACTCATCGATTTCGCCATTTCGAACTTGGTCAACTCCGGCTACCGAAAAATTGTCGTTCTCACGCAGTACAAGTCGCACAGCCTCGATGTGCATATCTCACGGACGTGGAGCCTTTCTAGCGAGCTTGGCAACTACGTCACGACCGTGCCTGCACAGATGCGTCGCGGGCCTCAGTGGTTCATGGGGTCGCTCGATGCGATCTACCAAAACTTCAACCTGATCGACGATGAGCGCCCCGAAAACATCATCGTCTTTGGCGCCGATCACATCTACCGGATCGATGCCCGCCAAATGCTCGACGCCCACATGGAAACGGGTAGCGCCGCCACGGTCGCTGGGATTCGGGTTCCCCGAGCCGAATCCAACCAGTTCGGCGTCATCACCATCGGCCCTGGATCGAGCAAGATTCTCCGGTTCGACGAGAAGCCAGACGCTGCCGAAGGGCTTCCCGATTCACCCGACGAAGTGCTCGCCTCAATGGGCAACTACATCTTCTCGACCGAGATGCTGATGGACCTCGCCGCCGACGATGCTCGTAAGGACACCTCAGCGCACGATGTCGGTGGCGACCTCATCCCTGCGCTCGTCAGCCGCGGCGAAGCGAGTGTCTATGACTTCACCGAGAACGTCGTCCCCGGCGACACCGAACGCAATCGCCACTACTGGCGAGATGTCGGAACACTCGACTCGTACTTCGACGCCAACATGGACCTCGTCCAGCCCGAGCCGATCTTCAACCTCTACAACCCGAGCTGGCCGATCTTCAGCTACAGCCGCAACCTCCCCCCTGCAAAGTTCGTCAGCGATTACCGCACCGGCGATCCAAACGTAAACAATTCGATTGTCAGTACCGGTGTCATCGTCTCGGGCGCACGCGTTGCCAATTCGGTGGTCGGTGTTGGCTCGCACGTGCACCACGGCGCAGACCTCGAAAACGTTGTGCTGCTCGATGATGTCACGGTTGGCCCCGACACGGTGCTGCGCAACTGTGTCATCGACAAGAACGTGATCGTTCCCGCAGGCGTGCAGATCGGAGTCGACCCAGAGGCCGACGCCAAACACTGCACGGTCAGCAGCGGTGGAATCGCGGTCGTTCCGAAGAACTCGATTATCGCTCCTTAATCAGCGCCGTTGTCGCCAACGCGTCGCTACTGAGCGACCCCTTCGAGCGACATGGTGAGCTGCGGTTCTCCCTCGCCCGGATTCACAATGCAGATGACCTCTCGGTCGTTGACCTGTTCCCACGTCTCCTGGCTCGGCGCAAAGCGCGTAAAGAAGAAGTCAGATTCGGCGAAGGCAATCCCGATGAACGGCTCGAATGCAACAAAGCAACCCTCGTCGGCGAGCTCGCCGACGACCTCTTCGCCGGGGTACTCATCGAACCCGGTGATGTCGAACAGTTCGTAGATCTCGCCGTCGTGAGGCTCATCACAGGGAACACCGGCAAACCTCGTGACCTCGGTACTGTCCCAACTAATGCAGTCACCCAGCTGGACGGCAAAGACATCGATCTCGCCCGCCTCAACAATCTCGTCGGTCTCATTGCGAGTTGTGGTGTCGTCGGCGCTACAGCCCACCACAAGAAACGCCCCGGCCAGTATGGTCATCAGCAACTTCATTGGGTCCTCTCGTAACGAGTCCTCGCAGCCCATCGTCTGGCGTCGTGGCGGCTATTCGGCGTGCTCCCGCGACGCTAACGCGTCGCCGTAGACGGCGAGGTGTTGTTGCGTTGGGTTATCCCAACTCCAGTCGACCGCCATACCGCGCTTTTGAATGCCAACTCGGCGACGGCGCACCCGCCACGCTGCAATCGCTCGGTGGAGCGCATCGAGCATCCCAAGCGAATCGATCGTCTGTGCAACAAACCCCGTGCCGTTCTTCTGATCACCATCGGCATCGACCACAGTGTCGACGAGGCCACCAACAGGTGTGACCACAGGGATCGTGCCGTAGCGCATTGCCTGCATTTGCGCGAGACCACACGGTTCGAACCTGCTCGGCATACAGAAGATGTCTGCGCCGGCAAATATTTGGTGCGCGACTTCGAGGTCGTAGCCATCGATAAACGCGAACTGATCGGGGTATGAAACGGCGAGCTGACGAGCCCACATCGATACCCGCTCGGCTCCGCTGCCAAGGAGGATCACCCGTGCGTTCATCTTCTCGAGGTAGGGCACAAGACCGAGGACGAGGTCGATGCCCTTTTGTTCGACGAGTCGAGTGACCATTCCAATCATCGGCCCATCGCTCGGCTCCCAACCAACGAGTGAACGCAGATGTGCAGCCGTTGCTTCCTTATCGCCGAGGGTGGTCCGGCCGTAGCGTTGGACAATGGCCGGATCGGTCAGAGGATTCCACAGTGTGGCGTCGATCCCGTTTCTGATGCCAACGAGATCACTCCCACGCGCAGCGAGGAGATTGTGAAGGCCTTCCCCGCGGGCCGGATCGACAATTTCCTTCGCGTAATTGGGGCTCACGGCGATCACTTTGTCGGCGAGACGAATCGCCCCCGCAGCCGGGTTTACCTCACCAAACCACTCGAACGCACGTCCACGCTCAGAGCCAATTCTGTCCAGCCATGCAGCGTCGGCATGGCCTTGGTAGCCGAGGGTGTGAATCGTGTACACGGTCGGAGTATCAACCCACGCAAGGGCCATAGCGGTGTGCCAGTCATTGAGGTGGAGCACGTCGGGCTGCACCCGATTCGTAATCGCTGCAACCGCAGCAGAGAAACCAAAGAACCGATGATCGTTGTCGGTCCAGCCTTCGCCAAACTCGTCCACATAGGGGTGCGGCCGAGTGAGACTCGGCGTGCCCACGAGGTGCACCATGCCGAGCTCGTCAACGGTTCCAGAACGGACGTGGGCTTCACCGACCCAGTCGGGAACTTCGAGAGGCCGAATAACTTCGTTTGCCAACTCGACACCTCCGTAGTCGGGAAGTACAACCATCAGATCGATGTCGGTCGTGTGTTGCAGGGAGCGGATAAGGCCGGCTGCGGCCTCGGCAAGACCGCCGACCCGAGCAATCGGCGCTGCCTCGGCTGTCGCGAAGACGACGCTACGAACCGACGGCGAGTGAGGAATCATCACCCTGCACTATCGGAAGAAGTCTCATCAGAGCAAGATGGATGAGGGAAATATGCCGGGAAAATCTCTGGCGCACTTCCGGTCACGACCCTCGACCGAAGTCACCTCGAAAAAGGCAGCGCACGTCGCATAGACTGACGGGACAACCACACCGGGGAGCTTGGGCATATGCCGGGCTGAGAGGGTGACTCCCGCGTCACCGACCCGCACAACCTGAACTGGGTAATGCCAGCGGAGGAAGATGATGAAGACCATGACCAACCGTTCATTTCGCACGGGTGCATTGCTTGCCCTCGTTGCGTTGATCGCCGCAGCCTGCGGCAGTAGCACCGCAGACACGGCCGCCGAAAGTGAATGCTTCGCCGATCCCGGCCTGCGTGCTGTCGAGGCCGCCGACGACCTCACCGCTCTCGACGGAACAACAATCACCCTCGCCACGCACGACTCGTTCGCACTGTCAGAGGGAACGCTCGAAGCGTTCACTGCCGAAACCGGGATCACCGTCGAACAAGTCGCCGTTGGTGACGCCGGCCAACTCGTCAGCCAGTCGGTGCTCACCGCCGGCGAACCAACCGCAGATGTGCTCTTCGGCATCGACAACAGCTTCCTGTGTCGTGGGCTCGACGCTGGCCTCTTCACTCCGTATGTCTCTTCTGGACTCGGCACGGTTCCCGACGATCTCCAACTCGATCCGTTCAACCGGGTCACGCCCATCGACTTTGGCGACGTATGCGTCAACTACTGGACCGACGCCTTGCCCGGCACGGCACCCGAAACGCTCGACGATCTACTCGACCCCGTGAACGCAGGTCAGTTCGTCACCGAGAACCCCGAGACGTCATCGCCCGGCTTTGCCTTCCTTTTGGCCACTATTGCGCGCTTTGGCGAGGACGGATGGGAGGACTACTGGACCTCCTTGGTCGACAACGGCCTGTCGGTGACCGCTGGATGGAACGACGCCTACTATGGCGAGTTCACCGCTGGCGGCGGCGAGCGTGCGATCGTGACCTCATATGCTTCGAGCCCTCCAGCTGAGTTCCTCTTCGCCGACCCGCCCGTCGAAGCCCCACCAACGGGAGTCCTCTTCGATAGCTGCTTCCGCCAGATCGAGTTCGCTGGAATCCTCGCTGGCACCGAACACCCCGACGCCGCAGCCGCACTGATCGACTTCATGCTCGGTTCGACGTTCCAAGAAGATGTGCCGCTCAACATGTTCGTATATCCAGCAAACAGCGAGGCCGAACTGCCCGACGCGTTCATCGACTTTGGCCCTCTTGCCGACGACCCGTTGATTATCGACCCGGCCGAGATCGAAGCAAACCGCGACGACTGGACCGAACGGTGGAACGCCATCGTTCTTGGATAGGACGCTCCCGAGCGGGAACGATCGGGCTCGTATTCGGGCCCGCGCTTTTCCTCGGGATCTTCTTCATCCTTCCCGTCACCCAACTTCTCATACGAGGTTTAGGTGATGGCGGCGGAGCCGCGTTCATCGACACGCTCACCTCGCCGACCATACGTTCCGCTGCCTGGTTCACCCTTTGGCAGGCTGTTGCGTCGACGCTCTTGACCGTCGTTGTTGCAATGCCCTTGACCGCGGTGCTCGCAAACGTCTCGTTCCGAGGCCGCCGACTCGTCAATGCGCTCGTGACGGTGCCGTTTGTGCTCCCAACAGTCGTCGTTGCGGGCGCTTTTCTTGCGACGAGCGAACAACTCGGACTCACTACTGGAACCTTCGCGCTCAATCGGTCGGTTTTTGCAATCATTGTGGCCCACGTGTTCTTCAACGTGGCCGTTGTGGTCCGTACAGTCGGCGGCTATTGGAGCCAGCTGTCTCGCGATGACGAGCACGCGGCGCGTGTGTTGGGCGCCACTGCGCTCGGTGCGTTCTTTCAGATCACGTTCCGACGGCTCCGACCGTCGCTGCTCGCCGCATCCTTTCTGGTCTTCTTCTTCACCTTCACCTCCTTTGGTGTCGTACTCATTCTTGGTGGTGCCCGCCAGCGCACAATCGAAACGGAGATCTTTCGCTACGCGATCAACCGAACCGACTTTTCGACTGCGGCGGTGTTGTCGGTTGTGCAGCTTGTCGTGGTCGTGCTCCTTGTCGCAGCGAACCTTCGCCTGCGCGGTCGATTGAGCTCGGGTGATCGAATCGGCAAGCGATTGCGGCCAGCTCGTACGACGGTTGGTGCTGCGGTTGTATGGACGACCATCATTGTCACGCTCGGCTTGCTCGCCGTCCCCATCGCTGCGCTCGTCGAGCAGTCCCTGCGCAACGGAAATGGCTATGGATTCGCCAACTACGCCGCCTTGAGTGATCGCCCACCCTTTCTCACCGTCACGCCCAGACGGGCGGTACTCAACTCGGTCGGCTTCTCGTGCGTGGCAGCGTTGCTCGCAACGGTCATGGGCGGCTGGGCATCGTTCGCCATTGCCTACGGTTCCAGAAGGTGGAGCCGCCTGCTCGACACCGCGTATCTACTACCGCTCGGCACATCGGCAGTGACGTTGGGTTTCGGCGTGCTGATCACGTTCGACTCGTCGTGGTACGACATTCGTCAAACGTGGGTGATCATCCCACTGACCCAAGCCTTGATCGGCGTTCCGTTCGTCACCCGAGCAATGGTCCCGGTGTTGCGAGCAATCGATCCGAAGCTCCGAGAGGCAGCGGCGAGTATGGGGGCGACCCCTGGTCGAATCCGGCGCGACATCGACCTACCGATTGCTCGGCGTGCATTGGCGATTGGCGCTGGCTTCGCCTTCGCCATCTCACTTGGCGAGTTCGGAGCGACATCGTTCGTTGGCCGCCGACCCGAATTCATGACCGTACCGCTAGCGATCGGCCGCTTGCTCAGCCAGCCCGGCGACCTACTCCGCGGCCAAGCAATGGCGCTGAGCGTGATCTTGATGGTCCTGACCACCGCGGTGTTGATGATGGTGGACCGCGCCGATGGGTCCGTGCTGTAAGCCAACAGCGAGTGCCCATAGACAACACGAGCTGTCCGTTTGTGGCGCACCGACCTGGACCTATCTTCGTCGAGCTTGGCACTGTACGATTCGCGGATGGATTCGGTGACATGGACACAGATGGCTGATGGCACTCGGGAGGACTACGAGATGCTCGGGCAGCTCTACACCGAGCACACCCAAGGCGAGCTTGTTGAGAACATGATCCGTCTTCTCGACGTCATGAGGGGTCCCAAGCTTGGCTATCAGGTCGATCGCTACGAGCATTCATTGCAGTCAGCGTCTCGAGCCCTTCGCGCAGACGAGCGTCTCGACATGGTGATTGGTTGTTTGCTGCACGATATTGCCGATCCAATTGCGCCCCAGAATCACAGCGCGACCGCCGCAGCGATCTTGGCCCCGTTCGTCGATGACGAGGTGCATTGGGTTGTCAAGCACCACGGACTGTTCCAGGGCTACTACTACTTCCATCACATGGACGGCGACCGTAACGCTCGCGAGTTGCACAAGGACAACGAGCACTACGACGCGTGCATCACGTTTTGCCACGAGTACGACCAGAATTGCTTCGACCCCGACTACCCGACGCTGCCGATTGGCGACTTCGTTCCGTTGATGGAGGAGCTCTTCTCTCGGGAGTCACGGGTTCCTGGCGTTGCACCGATCGGTATGACCGCCGACGTCCACGTCAACTAGAACCGCGGCGCCCAGACCTACGCGTTGGCGAGAGCGTTCACGGACTCCCACACATCATCTTCGACCTCTACCGACGTTTGAGTTGCGGTGATCTGACCAGGTAGGCGGGTGCCGGGTTGTTCGGCGATCGATTGCGCAAGGGCGGAAAGGTGATCGTAGAAGGCTTGATCGGCGTACGCGGTTGGATCGATGACGATGTAGAACTGCCCAAGATCGTGCGGCGGGCCTTCCGGCGCTTTGAGGGGCGGGGTGTCGACGCTGCGGTTCGATCCGGTCAAGGCCGACGCCAAGATCTCGACCATGAGCCCAATCCCGTAGCCCTTGTAGCCACCTGCCGAAACAAGTGAGCCCTCGAGTGCCGCGTGTGGATCGGTCGTTGGTTCACCGTGTACGTCGACCGCCCACCCGAGCGGAATACTCTCTCCTGCGGCGGCTGCCATCGTGATCTTGCCGAGCGCTACGGCGCTCGTGCTGAAGTCGAACTGGAATGCCACGCCGCCATGTCCATCGGGCACTGCCATTGCAATGGGGTTCGTGCCAAGAAGTGGTTTTGATCCGCCGGGCGGGGCGACTCGTGGCGTTGCGTTGGTCGCTCCGATCGCCAACATGCCGGCGTTGGCGAGTTGCTCGGTGAAGTAGCCGAGCGAGGTACAGGTGTGGCTGTGTTCGATGCTGAAGCCGCAGATGCCATTTGCACGTGCCGACTCAAGAGCTGCGTTGAGTCCAGCAGCGAACGCGGTCTGGGCAAAGCCCAGCTTTGCGTCAACGCGAACTGCGCCCGGCCGATCGACGTGCACTGTGGGGACGGCGTCTCGATCGATTCGCCCTGACTTCAGTTGCTTGCAATAGCTATCGAGGTAGTACAGCCCACAGATCTTGTTGCCTTTGGATTCTGCAACACGAACGGCCTTTGCAACTTCACCAGCCACACCGTCGCGGGCCCCAGCAACGAGCAACGCTTGCCGTGCAGCAGCCTCGATCTCGTCCAATTCAACATCAGCCATAGCCGGTCCTTCCCAAGCTCATCGAAACACAGGCTGGCCAGTTCAGCCCACCAATGACAAACCGCAGCAACGGGGTATGTTGGCTCGATGCCGTTTGTGCCGATTACTGGAACGCTCGCCTATCTGTGGGATCGAGAGGCAGACAACGTCTTGATGATTCGGCGCGACGCTCGACCAGATGACGACCACTTCGGCAAGGTCAACGGGCTCGGCGGCAAACTCGAACCCGACGAAGGCATCGTTGCTGGCCTCCGGCGAGAACTCGACGAAGAAACCGGCGTCGTACTCGACGAAATCGCCCTTCGAGGAACGATCACCTGGACCAACTTCGGCCCAAAGTTCGAAGACTGGATGGGCTTCATCTTTCTCGTCACGGCATGGACTGGTACACCACCCAAATCGAACGAGGAAGGAAGCCTCGAATGGATCCCCCGATCGCGGCTACTCGCAGCATGCAGCGACGACGAACACGAGCGGACCACCGCCGACCTTCCCATGTGGGACGGAGACCGCTACTTCGTCCCCATGGTCTTCGATGACGACCCCCGTGCCTTTCATGGCACCATGCCATACGACGGTGACACCCCAAAGGAATGGACGTACGAACGGCTATGAGCAACCCGACGATGATCGACGGACAGGTCGGAAGAATTGCCGTCCACGACCTTGGCGGCGATGGACCTGAGACGTTACTCATCTGCCATGCCACCGGATTTCTTGGCCAGGTATACCAAGCATTCGCACGCGAACTCCACGATGTGGCCCGCGTTGTGGCGCTCGACTTTCGAGCGCACGGAGACAGCAGCGCACCAGAGGACCACGCAGATCTCACCTGGGTAGGCATGGCCAACGACGTGGCCCGAACCATTGCCCACATCGACGCCGAATCGCTCCACGGATTCGGCCATTCAATGGGCGGCGCCGCGCTCCTCGAAGTCGAGCGCGCGCAACCCGGCACTTTCGCAACCGCAATGGTCTTTGAGCCAGTCGTCCCCCCGCATACCTTCCCCGAAGGATCACCACTCCAGAAGGCCGCCGCCGGACGTCTTCGGACGTTCCCAAGCAGAGGCCATGCGCTGATGCGTTACGCCGCCCGGGCCCCGCTCGGCCTCTTCCGAGCCGACGTCCTTCACGACTATGTGCAGCACGGATTCAGCAACGACGACGCTGACGAGATCACCCTAAAATGTGCACCCGAAAACGAAGCCGCGATCTTTGGCAAAGCCGGAACGATCCCGCTCTCCTCGCTCACAGAGATCGCCCTCGATGTTGTGGTCGCCCAAAGTGGAGACGTCGAATTTGCTGCAGAACTGGCGACCAACATCGTCGACACGCTCCCCAATGGGCGACTACTCAAATTCCCCGGTCTCACGCACTTTGGCCCACTCCAGGACCCCGTGGCGGTCGCCAACGAAGTCCGCCAGCTCATCACTACCTGATCTCGACCGCCTGACCTCGACCGCCTGATCCAGACCAGGTGATCATGCCCGACCGACCCGCGTTAGGGCATCCAACCCTTGATGGCCGAGATGACCTCGAGCGGGTTCTCTCCAACCGGGTTGAGTGAAAGTGACGTCACACCAGACTCTGCGTAGGCCGCGAGCTGTTCCTTGATGAACCCCTCGGTCCCAACCAAGTTGGTGGCAGCGAGGAACTCGTCGGGGATAAGCGCCGCGGCCTCGTCCTTCTTCCCATCGAGGTAGAGGTCCTGGATCTTCTCGGCCTCCTCCTCGTATCCGTACCGTTGGAACAGGGTGTTGTAAAAGTTCTTCGACTTCGCACCCATACCGCCGATATAGAGCGCCGAGTAGGCACGGCCCATGTTGCGCAGCTCGACAGCTTCCTCTTCGGTCTTGGTGATCGCAGCGATGCCGCCGGCGATGATCTCGAGGGGTCCGAGGCTCTCGTCTCGCTTGGCCATGCCCGCAGCGAGCGACTCGCCCCACGCCGCCTGCGCTTTCCCGGGGTGAAAGAACACCGGGATCCATCCGTTAGCAATCTCCGCGGTGAGTTCGACATTCTTCTCGCCAATCGACGCAATGTAGATCGGGATGTCTTCGCGATAGGGCGTGTTGATGAGCTTGAGCGCCTTCCCGAGTCCCGTGCCGCCTTCTTTGAGCGGCATTTGGTAGTTGCGGCCGTCGTGTTCGAGGCGTTCGCGCTTCCATACCTTGCGACACACCTCGACGACCTCGCGGGTGCGGCCGAGTGGACGGTTGTACGGGACGCCATGCCAGCCCTCGATCACCTGGGGACCAGATGCGCCAAGGCCGAGCGAAAAGCGTCCCTGCGAGAGCGAATCGAGGGTCGCTGCGGTCATTGCGATCAGCGTCGGCGTGCGGCTGTAGATCGGCAGGATGCCCGATACGAGCTCGAGTGTGTCGGTGCTCGCTGCGAGGAAACCGAGGGTCGATACGGCGTCGAAGCTGTACGCCTCGGCGACCCACGCCTGGTCGACTCCCGCCTTTTCCATGGCCTGTGCGTGTGCGACTGCTTCGAGGGGACTGTCGCTATACGTGATCGTCATCGAGATTTTCATTCCCGAAGGTTACCCACTAGTAAGTGCCCGTGCCTGTGAAACCTCAGAGCGCGTCGATGTTGTGCGCTTTGTCAATCTCCCAAAGTGCCTTTTGGGTCTGGTAGGCAAGCAGCACAAGAGCCGCAATATTGAGCGCGATCACGAGTGGCAGCCCCCACCAAAACACACCGTCCCCGGCAAAGAAGACGAACGTATTGAGCGCTATCCAGCCGATTCGAATTTCGGTTGGACCAATGCCATAGTGCGCGATCTGGAACTGGTTCGTGGCTGCAAAGGAGAGAAACGACACGGCCATGCTGGCGCACGTCACCAGCATCAAGATGAGGAACATGAATGCGGTTCCCGCGGGGGCGAGGAAGTAGTAGCCAATCACGATGCTTCCGGCGAAGAGCAGATCGAGCAGGTGGTCCATAAAGAACCCCCACTTGATGAGTCCGGCCTTGCGGTGCTTTCCGAGCGACCCGTCGAAGCTGTCGGTCAGCCACTGCATGACGACCAGGCCGCTCATCGCCCAAATCCACCAGCGGTTCTCGAGCGAGAGATAGGCAAATGCCACGGTGCCGATCGACCACAACAACGTGAGCATCGTGAGGTGCCACCCGTCGATGGGTTCGGGGATCCGGGGCACCCACGTGTCGATGAACCGCCGTTCGATGGGCCCGAGTATCGACTGGCCCTTCTTGATGTCTCCGGCGAACGCCGCCTTTTTCCCGTCGGTAGCCATGGATTCATGATCGGCCAAAAGCCGGGCGATGTGCAGTCATTTTCGCATAACTCCGAAACTGAACTCAGCGCGACTCTCCCGTAACCTCGTCAAACAACGCACATGAGCTCGATGCGCAAGAGCTCAATAGAGATAGGGCAAATCATGCAAACCCACCTGGTCATCGACGGCGAACGACGAAGCGGATCCAACAACGAGACGGTCGACGTGTTCAACCCAGCCAATGGCGAATTGGTCGCCACCGTCGATTCGGGTTCGGTCGAGGACATGCTCGCTGCGTGCAACGCCGCCGCTCAAGCACAGAAGACGTGGGCAGCGGTTGCGCCCCGCCAACGAGCCGAACTGCTGCGCAAGTGTTACGACGTGATGATGGCCAACCAACGCGAGTTGGCCGACATCATCGTTGCCGAACACGGCAAGCCCAAAGCCGATGCAATGGGCGAGATTGGGTACGCGGCGGAGTTCTTCCGCTGGAATAGCGAAGAGGCGGTTCGTATGCATGGCACGGTCAGCGTGAATCCGTCTGGCACGGCCCGCATGCTCGTCCATCACGTGCCGGTGGGTGTTGTCTTGATGGTGACGCCATGGAACTTCCCCGCTGCCATGATCACTCGAAAGGTCGCTCCGGCGTTGGCCGCCGGAAATGCCGTGGTGATTAAGCCAGCGAAGGAAACGCCATTGACGGCCCTCGCGCTCGCCGACCTCTTCGAGAACGACGTCGGGTTGCCCAACGGCCTCATCAACATGGTGACGACTGCGTCAGCTGCTGAACCAGTGAAGGCAGCAATGGACCACGACGCAGTTCGAATGATCTCGTTCACCGGATCAACTCCGGTCGGGCGAATACTGTTGCGCCAAGCAGCCGATCGGGTCCTCAAAGTGACGATGGAACTTGGAGGCAACGCGCCCTTCGTCGTGTTTGCCGATGCCGACCTGGACCTCGCTGTCGAAGGTGCGATCGCCGCAAAGATGCGCCATTCGGCCCAAACGTGTACCGCAGCGAACCGGTTCATCGTCGAAGCGTCCGTGATGGATGCGTTCGGCGACAAACTCGCCGCAGCAATGTCGGCAATGCGGGTTGGAAACGGCCACGAGGACGGAGTGCAGGTCGGACCGCTCATCGACCAGAATGCCGTCGATAGCGTCGACGGTTTGGTCAAAGGTGCTGTCGACGGCGGAGCGTCTGTGGTGACCGGCGGCGAGCCGATCGACGGACCCGGGTACTTCTACCCGCCGACGGTCCTCAAAAACGTTGCCGTCAACGATTCGGTTTGTACCGAGGAAATTTTCGGCCCGGTTGCCCCACTCATGGCCTTCACGACCGAGGACGAGGCGATCACACTGGCGAATAGCACCGAGATGGGTTTGATGGGATACGTCTTCACCCAGGATCTTCAACGGGGCCTTCGCGTCAGCGAGCAGATCCAGGCGGGAATGATCGGGCTAAATCGCGGCGTCGTCTCAGATCCAGCGGCACCCTTTGGCGGGATGAAGCAGTCGGGCCTCGGGCGGGAAGGCGCAAGCGAGGGCATCTACGAGTTCTGCGAGACCCAATACATTTCGACCAACTGGTAGTCCGCAGGGCTGAACGCGGGTGCTCAGTGCGCTGGCTATGACCCTGAAGGCTCGCTTTGCTTCGGCCCCTCAAACTGGTTACCGCCTGCTTGCTTGGCTCGATACATGGCGCGGTCGGCTTTGCGAATGAGTGTTTCGATCGGCGTGAGATCGAAGGGCGGACGTTCGGCCGCTCCAATGCTGCAGGTCACGTCGAAGTTGATTTCGTCGATCGCTTTGACGAGACGCTCGGCGACCTCGATGCCCTTTGCGGGGCCGTACAAACTTGGGGTGAAGATCATGAACTCGTCACCGCCGAACCGGCTCACGACATCGTCACCGCGGAACTGTGCCCGGATTGCCTCGGCAACAGCTCGGAGTACTCGGTCGCCTTCTGCGTGCCCTTGGGTGTCGTTCACCTGTTTGAACCCGTCGAGGTCGAGGAAGAAGAGCGTGCCCCCGTTGCTGACATCGAGTCGATCAGCAAGCTCCATGAATCCCTTCCGGTTCAGCAACCCAGTCAAGGTGTCGGTCGAAGCCAGCGTCCGGGCGTGGTCGAGTTCGAAGGAGGTTGTTTCGAGACGTCGTTGCTGGGCCACCCATACGAGCATGCCGAAAAACAAGATTCCCGTGACCAGTAGGCCAGCCGACCAAACGCCTCGTTGATCGAACAGGCCCGACGCAACCCCGAAGTCGTCGTCGGCCCACAGCGACAGGGTGAATTCGACGTTCTCTGCCGGCACGACGACCTTGTCGTACAGTTCGGAGTCTTCGAATGTCTGTTCATCTGCAGGGTTCGGATCGACAATGTTCACCGTCTCGCCCAGGAACGTGACGGCCACGTTCAGGCTGTTTTGTGAATGCTCGATCGTCTCGTTAAGGATGGTGGGGACATCGAAGGATCGTGCAACCCAGCCAACCGTTTCACCGGTGGCTCGGTCGGGTACTTGTTCGACAATGATCGCAACCGGAAGCCCAAATCCGTCTTCGCGTTGTCCGAACACTTCAGCAACTTGCTCTTCGCCGTCGAGTTGAAAGAGGAATCGCTCGGGAGACGCCAACGCCATGTCGAGGGAATCACTCGCGAGGGGACGCAGATTTGTTCCTTCGATCGTGAGAGTTGCGAAGTTTGGGTTGGCGGTGGACCGGGTCACGACGAAGAGCGGGACATCAGAAGTGTCGGTGTTCATGACACGAAAGTCCGCTTCGCCAAACGCTCGTTCACGAGCTTCCAATGCGTCGACGTCTTCGCGTTGGACCAGTTCAACAAAGCTGAGCCCAGGGTCGAGCGCGGTGGTCGTACGGCTGAGGATCGATTCGTTGAAGAATGAGGCGTACTCGTCGGGGGCGGCTGGGAACGTCGCACCAACAAAGGCAACCGCACTATCGAACTCTTCGATCCACGAGTCCGAACTGGTAGCGAAGTTGAGCTTTTCGGCCATGACCGCTTGGTCGAAGAGCAGCTCCTTTTCACGTTGGGCAGAGGCGCTGGACATCATTGCCGCACCGGCAGTCAGCGCGATCGACAACAGAGAGACGAAAAAGACAACGGCGATTCGTCGCCGCGTTCCGCCTTTCAGTTCATCGTCATTCGCCTGTTTCATTACCCGAGAGTTTCGGCCCGTCTCGCCAGGGCCTTGAGTGTTTCGACGAACGCAGGTCGATTGGTCGCAGTTCTCTACGAGAGGGCGATTCGTACCAGCTCTCGTGCGTGGATTTCAGTCGAAGCAAAATATGGCACGAAGACATCGTCTTCACTGACGAGAAGTTCGATCTCGGTGCAGCCGGCGATCACGCCTTCAGCACCAGAAGAACCTAAGCGATCAATGGCATCGAGGAAGTCCTCGTGGGAGGACCGGTTGAGCACACCTTGCACCAACTCCTCGTAGATCACCGTGTGAATCATCTGCTGTTCTTCGCTCGAAGGAACCAATACCGACAATCCCGATGCTTCGAGCCGTTCGCGATAGAAGCCTTCTTCCATGGTGAACTGGGTGCCCAAGAGTCCAATCGAGGTGAGCCCTTGGGAGTGGACCTCTGCGGCGATGGCATCGCAAATGTGGACGAACGGAACCTCGACCGCTGCTTCGATTGCGGGAGCAACGCAGTGCATGGTGTTGCTGCAGAGCCCGATGACTTCGGCTCCTGCAGCGACCAACTTCGCGGCGTCGTCTGCCAACCGTGTGCCCGCAGCTTCCCACTCGCCTGCTGTTTGTAGCGCCTCGATCTCGGCAAAATTGTAGCTCCGGATAACGAGGTCGGCCGAATGGGTTCCGCCGAGTTTCTCCCGCACCTCTGTGTTGATCAGTTCTTCGTAGAGAACCGACGATTCCCAACTCATCCCACCAAGCAATCCAATTGTCTTCATCCACAGAGTTTGGCCGTGCGATACTCCGAAGTAATGGATGTTCTCGTGAGATGGCCCGAGCGGAAGGCCGACGGCAACATGTTTCGTTGTGATTGGGGCACCGTTAGGAAGGTTTTGAAGAAATTGCTTTGGTCGGCGCTTCTTTGACCGATTATCAGAAGATGAAGTTGATGGAGGTGAAAGTCGCGTGACGAACACAGTTCGAGGTGTCCAGATATCGGCAGGCGACGGAATCGTTGCGCACTTTGGTGGCCTGACCGCCTATGCAGTGGGTGAGACGGGGCGCTTGAACGAGCTGCTTGTGCGCCTGAGCGCGCTGGCGGACTCGAGCTGGCAGGACACCGTCCGCACCATTACCGCCGGAATTTCTGAGGCTGGTTACGACGATCATCCAAGCATTGCGTGTGTCTCGATGGAGACGCACAAGCTTGGGGTCTTTGTCTATGGCCCGCTCGAATTGACCGCGACGATCGGCGGCGGCACAACCGTTCTCGACGGCCGCGATTCGAGCACGTGGATTGATGTTGTTTTGCGCGGCGATGTGGAGCAAGTCCACGCTGGTTCACGCGCCGAGTCATCTCTCGTTGGCGTGCTGCGAGACGGCGTCGTGCCTGCAGGCGGATTCTTGATTAAGACCAGTGGACCAATGCCGTCGACAGCGCAGTGGGATGCCGCAATGGGTTCCATTGCCGCATCTGATGGTGCGGCGATGGCGAACACCTCCGACGAAACCACGACCGACGAAACCACGACCGACGAAACCACGACCGACGAAACCTCGACCGACGAGAACGCAAGCACTACCCCTGGTGAGGTCCAGCCGAACGACGCAGACAACACTGACGATCCGGCCGAGTCCGATTCCACCATGGTCGGAGTCTTTACCCGTATCGAACAGCTGAGCCGCGAAACCGTGCTCACCGCTGCTGGCATGTCCGACACCCCCGAGCCAGCACCCACTGTCGACGCAACGACCGCAGATGCCGCAACCAACGATGACACGGCAACCAACGACACACCGACCGCTACAACGACCGCCGCTCCCCAAGAAGACGCCGACGCGGACCGCTCGAATGCACAACAGCCAGCCGGCGCAACGACAGCCACCCTTCGCAAGCCACGCCCCGAGCTTCGTGGTGTGCATTGCCCAAACGGCCATTTCACACCGCTCGAGCAAACGTGTCGCACCTGCAGTGTCGAACTCGATTCCAACGTCACACTGACGTTGGCCACTCGCCCCGTACTCGGCCACCTGGTGTTCGACGATGGCGCCGTACTCAATATCGATCGACCAGCGGTCGTTGGATCCGATGTTCCAACTGAATACACCGTGAACGATGAACCCACGACGATCGTACGTCTCGACGATGGCCATGGAGGCGTTTCTCCAGTCCAGCTCGAGGTTCGCCCATCGGGATGGAGTGTAGAAATCGTCGACATGGCCTCGGCGAACGGAACGTACACCATGCTCCGCGACGAGCGTCAGAGCCGAACCCGCCTGCGCTCCGGCCAGGCTGTGACGCTGCAGGACGGCATGACCGTCGAATCGGGCACGCGAACCTTCAAGTTCGGCATCGGCCCGCACAACGGCTGATCACCAAAGACAAGCGTGCGTCGCATCTTTGCGATCTAGTCCTGCTGCTGCGCTTCGGTGAGGTTGGCGATTCGTCCTTCGAGAAGCTCGATACGACGCTCTGCTCGTTCAACAGCTTTTGCTGCGCGTACGGCGATCTCGGGGTCTTCGTTGTGCACCTCGAGCCGCAAGAGATCGAGATTCTCTGTGGCCTCGACAAGTTTGGCTTTCGTTTCTTCGAGGCTCGCAGCCGTATCGGCCTTATCGAACACACGAGCTTCTGCGGTCCGCCGGAAACGTTTCTTCGAGTTGCCATCATCCTCGGGCACGAGCGGATCGTTCGAAGCATCGCGTCGGGCAACGTACATTGGCGACATGATCTCGATTTCGGCATCGTGCAACTTGTCGAGGATCTGTGATCGCAACCGCGACCGCGCCGCCAGTAGCGAACGCGGGTCCTCGAGAAACCCGGCAATCCGATAGTTGACCGAATAGTCGCCGAGGTCGATGACCTGGACGAACGGTTCGATCAGACCCGCAGCCTCGGCCGCCCCGACGAACAACTCTTCGAGAGTGTGACGTGACACGTCGTAGCCGAGCGACGCGGTTGCCGAAACGATCGTTCCCGACGCGCGCACCACCCGAACTGGTTGGCTTACCATCATTGCGTTCGGCAGCGTGATCAGATCTCGGTCAGCAGTCTGGATCTCGGTGTGGAACAGCCCCCGTTCAGTCACTCGCCCCATGCTGTTGGCAACCTCGATAAAGTCGCCGGGCTTGAAGCTGCTCACCGACCGCAACATGAGTCCGGCCATGGCATTGGCAATGATCGACTGTGACGAGATTGCCAACGCACCGGTGACGATGAGGCCAACGATCGAGAACGCGAGATCCGAATCTGATTCCTCGGGAAGCAGGAACACCACGACGAGCAGGCCGAGAAGGATCACACCGACCGTTGCGAGCTGAGACCGGAACCGTGCCTCGGCGTCGTCAATTCCGCCCCGGCGCTGAAGCAACATTCGGATAGCAACAACAACCAAAATGGTGCCCACAACGGCGACCAAGGCAGGTAACCAATCCGTCAGAACAACCCCAGTCTGGGCAATGACCGCTTGCACATTCACCTCAACTGTCTAGTCGTCAAACATGGTGTGCCGGGTCCTTCCATGGTCGAATACTCAACGGCGGAGAAGATACCGAACAACTCTTGGGCCGTTTTTCTCCATTGGCCGACAGATCTGCCGATTACACAGCTATGACAGGTGTTTCACTAGATGCTCAAGTCCAGGCTCGCTGGTGCGCTCACGACGAGCCATACACCGAACCTCCCGTGTGCGAACACCTTCAGGTGGCCACCGGTGAAGCACTTCCGTATCACCGCTGGTATCTCGGAACCGGGATGGACTGTGAGCTGTTGTGTCCGGCGTGTGTCGAGCGCCGCTCGGTTGGTGACGACATCACAACCAAGCACATCTGCAACGCGTGCAGCGAAGGCGTCGTCAACGTTTGGGGCGAAGAACGAGGACACCGAGGCGATCCAGAAATTCGTCATCGTCCAACGCCTGTCGATGCCCGTCTTATCGCAACGGAACTGGCGGTGGACAGCATCGCCGACATCGCAATCGCCCGGGACGTTGCAAACACCACCTTCGTCCTCACCTCCGATGGCCAGATCGTCCGCGTGAACCACGCCGACAACTCGGCAATCTCACAGGGCGCCGTCTCGCTGGCCCCCATCGCCCGCCCCTCGGGAGCGCGCCGTGCGGTTCGCAAAGCAAAGCTTCACGTCTCTCCCGATGGAAAGTTCGCAGCCGTCGTGACCGACTTCGGCCAATCTGGATCCGTCATCGACCTCGAGCAGCGACGAATCACCATGCGCCTCGACGGCGACCAGGATCACATCGATTCGGTCCCGTTCTCCCTCGCGTTCTCTCACTACCGCGGCGACACGATCATCGTGCACCGCACGGCATGGAATCGACTCGACGTTTCAAACCCCGCCGACGGCACGCTGCTCACCGAACGCACCGTTGCCCCGTTTGTGCAAGGCGAAGATCAACACACGAAGCTCGACTACTTCCATGGGGCGCTCTTTCTGAGCCCGGATGGCACCCAGCTGCTCAACGACGGTTGGAACTGGGAGCCGGTGGGTCGCCCGGTCGTGTGGAGCCTCCTCGAATGGGTTCGCAGCAACGTGTGGGAATCAGAATCGGGCACTTCACGTCTGACGATCCCGCACCAGAACCACTACTGGAATCAAGGGTTCTGCTGGATCGATAACCGGCACGTAGCGGTCGAAGGCATTGGCCACCCAGACAACGAGATGATCTCCGGCGTGCGCGTCTTTGACATCACTCCCGGCGAGACGAACGTCGCTCGCGAGGTCAACGTCTTTGCCGGACCGGCCGGCCGCTTCTTCGCCGATGGCGACCAGCTGTTCTCCGCCGACGAGCATGGTCTTGGCATTTGGAGCATCTCCGAAGGCGCCCTTACCGGTCGCATCAGCGCGTTCTCCCCGACTGCGCATTCGGTGCTTGACCGCACGTTGATCGACACGAACGGCGGCTCGGTCCGTCGCTGGAAGTACTGACCTCGAACCGACCGCAGGTTTTGGCAATCCTTGATCTTTGGAATCGTGATGTCGATACGATTCAGGAGCGGTAGGTCACCGGATTGAGAGGGTATGCAGCTTCCATTTCCTTTGCTGAAGAACGTCGTGTTGGTCGGGGGCGGCCATACGCACGCGCTCGTTCTCCGAGCATGGGCAATGAAGCCGGTCATCGGCGCTCGACTGACCGTGATCAACCCGCATCCAACAGCCCCATACACCGGCATGCTGCCGGGCTTTGTTGCTGGCCATTACACCCGAAGCGAACTCGACATCGACATTGTCAAACTTGCCCGTTTCGCCGACGCTCGCTTCATCCTTGGCAAGGCCACCGCAATCGACCCCGAGGCCCGCACGATCACGGTGCCAGGCCGTCCGCTGATCCCCTACGACATATGCTCGGTCGACATCGGGACAACATCAAAGATGCCCGCAATGCCAGGCTTCGCCGAGCACGCAACGCCAGCCCGACCCCTCGACGACTTCGCAGACTCGTGGACACGGTTTGTCGAGACGACCATTGCGCAACGGCCCACCACCCCACCCACAATTGCGATCATCGGTGGAGGGCTCGGCGGCAGCGAGCTCGCAATGGCAATGCAGCACCGGCTGACATCTGTTGGTCACCAGCCGGTCGTGTCGCTGATCGACTCCGGCACCATTCTGAGCGAGGTCGGTGAGAAGGCTCGGCACGGGCTCGGCGGCGTGCTTCATGAAAAGGGCGTCATTTGCTACGAGAACGTGAGCGCGACCGACGTGACGAAATCAGGAGTCGTCCTCAGCTCTGGTGTCACGGTGGAAGCCGATTTTGTTGTTGGCGTTGCTGGCGCACGCCCATACGACTGGATCGAAACCATCGGCGTCGATACCCACGACGGTTTCATCACCGTCGACGAAACACTGCGGTCGGTCAGCCACCCGACACTGTTTGCTGCAGGCGACTGTGCCCACATGGCATTCGCCCCGAGGCCGAAGGCGGGGGTCTTCGCCGTTCGCCAGGCACCGGTGTTGACCAACAACATCACCGGGTTGCTCCGCGAGAAGAAACTCGAAAAGTTCGACCCGCAGATCGACTACCTCAAGCTGATTTCGCTCGGCGGGAAATCGGCTGGAGCGGACAAGTACAAACGGTTTGTCAGCGGGCCTGCGCTCTGGCGTCTCAAAGACAAGATCGACCGAGACTTCATGGACAAGCTCAACGACCTTCCAGAGATGGCGACTGATCCTCCGCCAAAGAACTCGGTGCATGGGTTGCGCGCCGAGCTCGATCAGCATCCGCCGCTGTGTGGGGGATGTGGAGCAAAGGTTGGACTCGATGTTCTCGCTGGACCACTCGGCGACCTTCCAGCGTCGACGCGCACCGACGTTGTTCGGCTCCCCGGAGACGACGCTGCGCTCCTGCAGCTCGGGTCGATCACCCAAGTCATCACGACCGACCAGCTGCGAGCATTCATCACCGACCCATACCGGATGGCTCGCATTGCCACCCTTCATGCCCTTGGTGATGCGTGGGCCATGGGGGCGTCGCCGCAAGCCGTTCTCGTCACCGTCACCCTTCCCCAGCTCGGCCGTGGTCTGCAAGAAGAATGGCTTGGCGAGATCATGGCCGGAACGAGCAAGGCCCTCGAGGGGACCGGCGCCGAAGTTGTTGGTGGCCATACCTCGATGGGGGCCGAGCTGTCGATTGGCTACACGGTCACCGGAATAGCAAGCTCGGTGGTCAGCCTCGCTGGCGCAGCCTCTGGACAAAAGCTCGTACTCACTCGACCGCTCGGCTCCGGCGTGCTTTTTGCAGCCGAAATGCAGCGCAAGGCTCGCGGTCAAGACATCGTGCAACTGCTCGACGTCCTCGAACGGCCACAGGGCGAGGTATCGACGGTGCTTGTCGACTCCGGAGTTACGGCGATGACCGACGTGACCGGGTTTGGATTGGCCGGGCACCTCTTTGGCATGGTGCGTGAGTCTTCGACCGCGGATCGGCCTGTCGCCGCGGAGATCACCCTCGACACCGTGCCGTTCTTTGCTGGCGCCCTCGACGCCTCACGGGCCGGCATCCAATCGCATTTGTATGAAAGCAACGTCGCCTCGGTCCCGGGAGCAGCCACGTCTCACGATCCGCGCGTGCCGCTGATCTATGACCCCCAGACTGCGGGCGGAATGCTGGCCGCTATTCCCGCCGAAGCGGCAGACGATGCGGTTAGGGCGATCACCGAACTTGGCCATACGTGCGCCATCATTGGTTCGATCACCAGCGGCGAGCCCAACATCGCGCTGATCAGCTGAAGTCCCGTCGCTTTGCGACCAAGGGCCTACGCTCTGATTCTGGAGGAATGACATGCCCGGCAACAAGCCCCCCGCAGACATCCAAATCAGCCACGACCTCATCGATTCCTTGCTGAAAGAGTTCGTACCTAGCTTGGCTGGCGAACCAATCGAGTTCGTCGCTGCTGGATGGGATAACGAAGTTCACCGAGTCGGAGCGAATCATGCTGTTCGTTTGCCGCGGCGCAAGGAAGGCGCACCGCTGCTCGAATACGAACAGCGGTGGCTTCCCGAGCTCAAGGACGGGTTGTCGCTCGAGATTCCAGCGCCAATGCATGCGGGCCGCCCAGCGTTTGGTTTCCCGTGGCATTGGAGCGTCGTGCCGTGGATCGAGGGAGTTCCCCTCGCACATGCGCCAGCGGTCGCGACCGAAACGCTCATCGACCAGCTGACCGGCTTTCTGCGGGAGCTGCACAAGCCCGCAGCGCCTGACGCCCCGATCAACCCCTATCGCGGCGTTCCGCTTTCGGAACGGTTCGAGGCTGTGGCAACACGTATCGCGGGGCTCGACACCATCTTCGCCGAGATCGGCGTTGAGACGGCGCCGGTTGCGCAGTTGTGGGAAGAACTCGCCGGGACACCAGCGTGGGGTGACGCTCCGGTGTGGCTACACGGAGACTTCCACCCGATGAACATTCTCGTTCGCGGAGGCCGCCTCGCAGGGGTTATCGATTTTGGCGACATTACTTCGGGTGACCCCGCCAACGATCTGATGATTGCGTGGATGGTCATCGACAACGGCGATGACCGAAACACGTTTCGTCAACGGTCCGCCGTCAACGGCCGCAGTATCGATGTGCATACGTGGAAGCGCGCGCGAGCCTGGGCGCTCTCCCACGCAACAGCGATTCTTGAGAGTTCGGCCGACGACCCGTCGATGCGGCGAATGGCAACGACGAGCCTTCGGAACGTTCTCGGTCGTTAGGCAGCGAGCTTGGCGATTGCGTCGTCAGCGGTGACGAAGGTATAACCAAGCGCGTCGGCCACGTGCGGTTCGGTAACCGAGCCTGCGCTGACGTTGAGTCCGTTGCGCAGGTGCGGCATGGCCATCATTGCGGCCTTTGGCCCCATGTCGGCAAGTGCGAGGGTGAATGGCAGCGTGGCATTGTTGAGGGCGTAGGTCGAGGTGCGTGGCACTGCGCCCGGCATGTTCGCAACGGCATAGTGGACCACGTCGTCGACGGTGTACACCGGGTCTGCGTGCGTGGTGGCGTGTGAGGTTTCGAACGCTCCACCTTGATCAATAGCAACGTCGACGAGCACCGAACCGGCCTGCATTCCGCGGACCATATCGGCAGTGACGAGCTTGGGCGCGGTGTCACCTTTGACGAGCACGGCGCCAATGACGACATCGGCAGCTGCGACCTCGGCTTCGAGCGCAGCACTTGTCGAGTACAGGGTCTTGACCGCAGCGCCCCATCGAGAGGAGCACTGGTCGAGCACATCGTTGTTTCGGTCAAGGATGGTCACGTCGCCGCCGAGGCCTATGGCCATTTCGGCTGCATGCTGGCCAACAACGCCTCCGCCGATGACGACGATCTTTGCCGGGGCGACACCGGGGACACCACCAATGAGCTTTCCCGAACCGCCGTTGGGCTGCTGGAGATAGTTGGCTGCGGCCTGGATCGACATGCGACCAGCAACCTTCGACATTGGCGCAAGCAGTGGGAGCCCGCCGGCGTTGTCGGTGACGGTCTCATAGGCAATGCAGGTTGCACCGCTGTTGACGAGATCGGTTGTTTGGTCGGCGTCGGGGGCGAGGTGAAGGTAGGTGAACAGCGTGTGGTCTTCACGAAGCATGGCCCGTTCAATAGCCTGTGGCTCCTTGACCTTGACGATCATTTCGCTCGCATCGAAGACCGACACAGCGTCGGGTGCGATCTCTGCTCCAACGGCGGTGTACGCCGCATCGTCGGCGCCGATGCCGACACCAGCGTTGGTCTCGACGAGGACGGAGTGTCCACGGCGGGTCAGTTCGGAGACGCTGTCGGGTGTGAGTCCGACGCGCTGCTCGTGGTTCTTGATTTCCTTTGGCAGTCCAATACGCATGTCCGCACCTTCTTTCGTTTCTGAGTGGTGTGCCTGAAACCACAGAATACGGACAGACGACCGATGGATGGTTGCAAATTCATCGCCTGTTCACTCGATACATGCACGCAAACTTCACCAAAAGCGCCGGTTAGCCGTAGAATCTTCGAATGATTGACTTGGATGCTATAGATCATTCCATCATCAAGGCACTCCAAGAGGATGGGCGGGTCACCAACACCGAGCTTGCCGACAGGATCGGTCTGTCCGCCTCGGCATGCCACCGGCGAGTACGCCGCCTCGAAACCGAAGGCGTGATCGAGCGCTACGCCGCAATGATCAACCGCGAACTCGTCGGACGCGGCGTGTCGGTGTTCGTCGAAATCTCACTCGAGAGCCAGCGCGAAGAGCTCCTCGACACGTTCGAAGCCGCGGTCCTCGACGTACCGCACATTCAGAGCTGTCACCTCATGGCAGGGATGGCCGACTACCTCGTCCACGTCACGTGCAAAGACGTTGCCGACTACGAGTCGATCCATCGAGAATCGATCGCTGTGCTTCCCGGCGTCACGGGAGTGCGCAGCAATTTCGCGATCCGCAACGTCACCGACACCACCGTGTTAGACCTCGACGGTTCCTAGACGGCTGACTGGTATCGGCCGGGGTCGACCTCTGTTGCTTCACCCCGAGTGAGCATTCGCTGAATGTGCAGTTCGGCGGTTCGAGTCTCGACCGTCTCTACGAACGGAATGTCGACATGTGGGCGGTAGACGAAACGGCGGGCGGCCATCTCGGCGACGGTTCGTGGCTCGGCGAGGAACTCGAGCATCTCGCCGTGACGGCGACCAATGACGCCATGGAACTTGTCGAGCATCGAGACGAAGAGTTCGCGGCCTTCGATGATGCCCTTCTGGTGAAAGGTCACGTAGTAGTCGGCCTCGACTTCACGGACATCGATCAGGCTTTGCTCGAACTGGTCGAGATCGCTCCACACATCGCCGTAGTACGGGCCGAAACCGGTCAGGTCGATATCGGAAAGAAAGAAGACGCCACCATCGATATGGAACCCGCTGTGCCCACGGGTGTGGCCGGGCAGATGCATTGCGGTGACCGTGAGTTCGCCAAGATCAAAGACATGCCCGTCGGTGAAGCCTTCGGCGTCGGGACGAGGCGTGTAGTGCATCTCCTCTTCGAAGAAGATTCGCTGATCTGCTGCAATATGCTCGGGAAAGCCAAAGACGTCCATCAAACCGTCAAGGCTCTGCACAGCGGGCAGGTCCTCAGCGTGAACGTGCACCCGCGCATTGGCGAACAGGCCGTTACACGGCATGTGATCTTCGTGCCCGTGGGAGTTGACCACGGCATCGACCATGATCGGCGCACCGCCATTTTCATACACGGTGAGCGACGGATCGATGAGCATCGATTCTGAAGTACCGCGAATAAGTACCGAATTGCCGCTGGGATATGCGCCGCTATTCTCGCCCATCAACACACTGACTCGATCGGTCAGATGCCGCTCGTTGGGACCCCACTCGGTGATCTTCGCGCTCATCACCTCACGTTACCGGCGTTGATGTACTCGCTCGGTGACGGGCGGGCCCGTCGACGAACCGCAACCCAATCAGCCCAGCAACCGACGCAATAGCACCGACCACGAACGCCCACCGCTCGTTGCCAGTCACGTCGACGACGAGGCCGAGAAACGGTGCCCCGATCGCACCGGCCACATCGAAGAAGAACCCGAAGCTCGCCACCGAATGGCTCCGTTCGTGATCCTCGGTGTTGTTCATGACGAACAAGAACAGCGCCGGATAGTTGAAGGCAACACCGACCGATAGGACGAGCACACCCACGTAGACGCCGGCGAGCGATCCCCAAAGGGCCATGATCATCAGACCAACCGCGATGAAGCCAAGCGCGAGGATCGTGCCGTTCCGGGCCCCGAGTCGATCGGGTGCGCTCGCAAAGAACAAGCGGAGGAACACCACGACGGCGGCGTAGGTGACGAACACGAGCGCCGAGCTGCTCTCACCGCTCGTGAGTCGGTCGATGTAGAGCGCGATGAAGGTCGTAAATCCAACAACACCGATCAGTGATGCCGAGAAGATCATTCCGGGAATGACCGCTGCTGGGTTGAGGAAGGTCCGCTTGGTGACGCTCGGGGCGGGGCGGTCGACCACCGGTGCCTTTGCGGGAGTAGCGAACGCGAGAACTGCGCTCACGACCGAGATGGCAAAGCTCGCACGCACAACCCCTTCAAATCCCGAGTTCGAAAAGAGCCATTCGCCGAGGACGGGGCCGATCCCGAGCCCGCCGTAGATGGCCAGGCTAAAGTAGCTCGCTGCTTCGCCGCGTCGGTCATTTGGTGCCATGTCCTGAATGGCGGTCGCGGCGCCGACGAACGCTCCGCTTTCGCCCACGCCGGTGATCAATCGGAGCACGATCAAGATCGGGATTGACGCCCACACGGGATAGAGCAACGCCATTGCGCCGGAGATGAACGCACCCGACACCAACAGGACGCGACGGCCATACACATCGCCGATCCGTCCAAGAAGTGGGCGGATGATCGCAGCCGAGATGCCAAAGGATCCAACGACGAGGCCAACCTCGGTCGCTGAGCCATCGAGCACGTCCTCGACGTATCGAGGCAGCGTGGGCAAGAGCATCCCGAAGCCAATGAAATAGAACAGTGCCGACAAGGTGATGACCGCAAATCTCGGTGTCACAAGACGTGCCGGGGCGCTGTTCACCTTCCGACACTATCGGCACCTGTCGTAGGCTAAGCACATGACTCGCCCGCGCTTTCACCTCGCTATTGCTGTTCACGACCTCGCTTCTGCACGAGCGTTTTATCGTGAGATTCTCGGCTTTGCGGAAGGGCGTTCAGATGCCCATTGGGTCGACTTCGACATGTTTGACCACCAGTTGGTTATTCACGAGGTCGAGACTGGTGGCGGCGTTACGGGCACAAACCCCGTCGATGGTGACGCTGTGCCGGTCCCCCATTTCGGGGCGCTCCTCCACCTGACCGATTGGTTCGCCCTTCGCGATCGACTCGTGGCGGCCGGAACCGAGTTCATCGTCGAACCTCATGTCCGCTTCGAGGGCGAGCCCGGCGAGCAGCACACGATGTTCTTTCTCGACCCGAGTGGCAACGCCCTCGAGTTCAAGTCGTTCGCCGACAACGCCCACGTGTTCACGCCCTAAAAATGCCCTCCGGGGTCTGACCCCAACGAGCACGATTACGCCTAAAAATGCCCTCTGGGGTCTGACCCCAACGAGCACGATTAGCGTTGTTTAGGACAGTTCTGATGTGAAAAAATCAGCGAGGTCGGCCCGAATGTCTTCTGGCGTCGTGCCGGTGTCCCAGCGTGCAACTGCCGTACCAGTCGGATCAACAAGGAACTTTTCGAAGTTCCATTTCACGTCAGATGACTCGCCGTCGCCAGGCTGATCGGCCTTCATCATCGTGAAAATCTCCGCCGCATCGGCGCCATTCACGTCAATCTTTGCGAACATCGGGAAATTCACGTCGTACTTCGAGCTCGCGAACTCGGCGATCTCTTCGTTCGTTCCCGGCTCCTGATTGCCAAACTGGTTACAAGGAAAGCCCAGAACGCTGAGGCCATCGACGTCGTTGTGGAGTGCACGCAGACCTGCGTACTGAGGGGTAGCCCCTCATTTACTTGCGACGTTGACGGCGAGAACATACTCGCCAGCAAATTGCGCAAAGTCGACCTCATCACCCGAGATCGATTCCATCTGTATGTCGTGAAAACCCATATCCGCTCCTTGCATCAATCCGCCATTGGGATTGACAGTATTACCTGTTCGACGGCAACAGAGCCACTTTCCTTTAGCCCAATCCCTGAAGATGCTCGGCGAACAGGGCCGTCGTCTTTGCCCACGATGTCGTCGCCGCGACCTCGTGGTAGTTGGGAGTCCCCGGCCATGTGTATGCGTGGTCCGCGCCGTCGAAGATCTCAACTTCGACATGTGCAAGCGATTCGACAGCGTCGAAGAACGGCTGATGCATCGCAATTGACTGGACCTCATCGGCGGTTCCAATGCCGATGTACACCGGCTGAGTGAGGTCGGCGGCGGTGAGGTGCGGTGAATCATCACCATCATCCGCGAGGAACGAAGGATGCCACGTAGCACCGACCACAAACTGTTCAGGTGAGCGCATCATCGTGCGATAAATCGCCCGTGCGCCGAGACAGAATCCGATCGTTCCCATTTTCTCATCCGGGCCAATGCCGACAGCGGTCAGCGTGGCGTCAAGGTCGGACTGCACGCCGTCATCGGTGAGCGACTGGAGCATCATCATGGTGTGCGCACGGGTCTCCCGAGTCGCCTCATGTGGCATGTAGCCAATCATGCGGCCATGCCGATGATAAAGGTCTGGCATCACGACCCGATAGCCCTCGGCAGCGAGCCGGCGATTGAACTCGTGGTTCGATTCTCGCATTCCGGGGCCGTCGTGGAACACGATCACCGTCGGCGATGAGCGGCCATCAGCCGGTTGGGCAATAGCGACCGCCATGTCTCCCTCGGGGGTGACGGCGTCAATGATTGTCTCGGTAACGTCTGCGCTCATCTCGTCAACCTAGACGATCTCGACCGAGCCGCTAGTGTCAACGCACATGGACCACTCCGCCTTTTCTCCCAATGATGAGGGTCTGTCGTGGTCGGTCCGTGCCTTGTTCGACCACATTGCCGACGGTGATCTCGCCGAGCTTCCAATCGAGCTCCCGAACGTTGGGCATGGTCCGCTTGCCGCGCTGCAAACGCTCGCTCCGGTGGTGCTCGGAGGCGCTCGCGACCTAGGAGCACCCGGCTTCTTTGCACACATGGATCCGCCGACGCCATGGGTCACTTGGGCAGCAACGATGTGGGCATCGAGCCGCAACCAGAATCTGCTCCACCCCGACACTGCACCAAACGCCCGGGAGATCGAACGCCTGGTGGTGTCGTGGCTCGCTCCGTTCTTTGGGATGTCTGGCGGCCACCTCACCCCGGGGTCGACCGTGGCGAATCTCACTGCCCTATGGGCCGCTCGAGAGGCTGGAGCGCGAGAAGTGGTTGCCAGTTCCGACTCGCATCTGAGCATCCGGAAGTCGGCCCACATTTTGGGGATGCCGTTTCGAGCAATCGACGATTGGAACACAACCGGCGACCTTTCAGACAGCGTGGCTGTGGTGACTGCAGGCCAGACGAGCACCGGCGAAATCGAGCCACTCGACGCAGCAACTTCGGCGCTGTGGCGTCACGTTGATGCGGCCTGGGCTGGACCCCTTCGGTTGAGCGAACGTCACCGACATCTGCTCGATGGTGTCGAGAACTTCGATAGCGCCTCGGTGTCGGCACACAAATGGCTCTTCCAACCAAAAGAATCAGCAGTGGTGTTCTTTGCTGATCACGAACCCGCTCACGCCTCGATCAGTGTCGACGGCGCGTATCTTGCGGTCCCCAATGTTGGGGTGCTCGGCTCCCATGGGGCGACCGCCACGCCGCTCCTCGCAACCTTGCTCGCATACGGACGCGAGGGCATCGCTGCGCTTCTCGACCATTCGATGGACCTCGCCGATGAGCTCTATCGGCTCGTCGAGTCGAGCAACGATTTCGACGCCCGCTCGGCTCCCAACGCTGGAGTGTTGTGTTGGCGTCACCGCAGCGTTTCCGCTGCCGACATCACGTCCAATCTCAGCGGCAACGCGTTCATCTCGACGACGATCATCGACGGCGAGCCCTGGCTACGCTCGGTTGCGGCGAACCCCATGGCCAATGCCGACGTCGTCGTGTCGGCGGCCCGGGTCGCATCAGCTCAGTTGACCTGAGGAACCTCACAAACAAGGTCGGTCGACGGTTCGAAGTCGATGGTCTTGGTCGTCCACCAACCGTGCGGTCCATCGTTGCTGAATGCGTAGGCATTGGTTCGGTTGGGGTCACCAGCGACCGCGATCAGCAAGCGTTCGGGCCGGGTGACAACCGGGACGAGTCGGTGTGGGTCCGCGGATTCAGCGAAGACCGTTGGGACAAGGTCCGCAGCGACGAGGTCCAGAAGGGTTCGCCGGCCGGCGGTGAGATTGCTCCACTGCCCGATCATTGACTCGAAGGTCGACGCGGGAATGCGAGCGTGCTCGAACAGCAGATCTTGAACGTCGGCCTTCGACATTCCGTTGTTCGCAAACGTCCGGGCCAAGATGGGTGACAGAACGAGCAGTGGTTGGAACTGGTCGTGTCCGAGGCCGTAGACGTGGGTGAGGTCCCAGGCAGCGGTGCGAGCAATACCGTTGCCGAGGTACGGCGCGATCTCGGCTGGGGTCGACCCAAAGACGCTGCCGATGATCGTGCCGCTGTTCAATCGGGCCATCGAAATGGCGTTTGCCCCCACTGTTGCACCGAGGTCTTCGGCGAGCGATGGCCAACCAATATCGGTGAGCGCTGCGTGGTCTTCTGCGAGCACGACTCGAGCCGAATTGCCGAACGTGGCCTTATCGAGCGCATCGGCGGTGAACCCAAAAACGTTTCGGAGATAGAGGCGGAGCCAACGACCGACACTGGTGTTTGCATGCGTGCCTTCGCGCAGCGCACCAGCACCGTAGTTGAACCCGAGGTCGCCACCAGCGGGACCACTCAGCACGACGAGCGCATCGGCGCCAGTGGTGTTGCCCGAATGTTCGGCACCGTAGGCGGGGTCGAGCAGCACCTCGGCCATTGACAGCAGAATCGGCAGGTGTTCGGGCACGCAGCCTGCCATTACGGCGTTGACGCCGATCGACCAGATCGTCACATCGCGACCCGACGAGGGCGCCACGCCGAGCACCTTCCACGGGTCCTGGCCCGAGGCTTCAAGGAAGGCGTCGACCCGGGCCACGGTCGGAGGAATGACGGCGTGCCCGTCGGTCCAACCGCGTTCTCTGAAGGCGGCGTTGATGTCGTCGATCGAACCCCGAACGGCAACCTCGAGTGCCGCAGGCTCGCTACTCGCCGCGGCGCCGGCACTGGCTTGGTTGGTTCCGGTAAGGCCACCGATGACCTGCTCGACGGTTTCGGACAAAAAATTGGCGCGCATGTCATCGGCGCTTTGCGCATCGACATGCCCAACCGTTTGTGCGAGCGCGAGTTCGTCGTATCCATAGCCTCGACCGGTCGCTTGCGCTTGACCAGCAAAGCCTTCGCACACGATCGACACCGACGGGATGCCAGCAGATTCAGCTGCGATTGCGGCCCGCATCACGGCGGGCGTGCAACTGCCTCAACACCCCATCCCAGAAACAACGGCATCGACGCCCCTGCTCCGCAGGTCGTCGGGGAGGCGACCAACGCGCTCTCGTTCGTCGGCACCATGAAGATTGCCAAACTCTTCGAAGCTCAGAATCTCGATGGCCGGGAATCGTTCTGCGAGCGCTTGGGCGAGAATGGGAAAGAGCTCATCGCCTCGAAAGAGATAGTCCCAGAGGAAGGCGACTCGCGTGCCGTCGAGGGACCCGAGGCGAGGCGCCGACCGTCGCGCCTGCACCCCCAGCGGCGCTTTAGGCCAGACCACTTCATACTGCGCGTCCATGGATGAAAGGCTAGGGTCAGGACATGAAAATTGAGAAGTGGGTAGATCCTATTTGACCGTGGTGTTGGGTGACGGCCCGTTGGGTCGTCGATGTGGTGAAACCAGACCGTGACCTCGATGTCACCTGGCAGCCAATCAGCTTGTTGTTCAAGAACGAGCCGCCGGAGGACTCCGACTACTACAAGCCAGTGGTGTATACCCACAACTTGCTGCGTGTTTTCGAAGCAATCAACGCGGCCGAAGGCAACGAGGCCGCGGGCCGCTTCTATTGGCAGTGCGGGACGTTCATCCACCACGACGAAAATCTGTATGCGCCAGTAGCCGAGATCCTCGAAGCCGCTGGCATGGATGCATCGTTCGCGTCGGCTTTCGACGACGAGTCGTGGGATTCCGTCATTCGCGAAAAGATGGATATCGGTCTCGGCCTCGTCGGCCAAGACGTCGGCACGCCGATCATCGGATTCGAAAAAGAGGACGGCGAAAAGGTCGGCATCTTCGGTCCCGTCATCAGCCGTGCCCCAACAGGTGATGAAGGCCTCGCCCTGTGGGACGCCATGGTCACCATGTCGACAATGGACGGCTTCTGGGAGCTCAAGCGCACCCGAACCGAAGGCCCCAACTTCGGCGACCGCCCCCAATAACCACCCGCAGGATTTGTGAAGGATTTGATACCCATACGGTTCGAAATCCTTCACAAATCCTGGGGTGTTAGCGCTGTCGGAAGCTTTCGAGTTGTTCAAAGAGGACGGTGCCGTCTCGGGTCGAGTTCATCACGTGGCCCTCACCTTCGAAAATGGTGAGTGAAATGTCACCGCCGACCTGTTCGACCGCATCGACCGTGTCCTCGGACGGGCCAATCCATGGCTCGTCGAGACCACCGACAAACATGCGAATCGGCACGTTGGTCAGGTCGGCGAATGCGGAACGATCGGCGGGAGCTTGCGGGAAGCCCGGAAAGACAATGAGCGACAGCACCCGGTCGGTATTGCCGCCGGCGTAACGGAACGCGCTGAGACCGCCATTGCTAATGCCAATGACGTGCGGCGCTCCGCCTTCGGGCATCACCCACGTCTCGGCCCAATCGAGAAACCCGGGCAACAGCGCTTCGCTTCCCTCGGTGAATCGCACACCGCCGGGCGCCGCCGGGCTGATCACCACCCACCCAAGGCGCAACGCCTCCGATGCATAGGTGCCGCGAACGAGACCTTCGGTCAGGTCATAGCTCTGATCGCCAGGCGGAAAGGCTAGTAGCACGGGAGCGGCATCACCCGGAGCGAAGCCGCTTGGCACCGCCGTGACATATTCGATTGCGGTGCCGTCGATGCTGACGACGCCGTTGGCTACCGCACCAGGTGAGATCGCTGGTTCGACCTCGACGCTGTTCGACTCTGCCACGGCATTCTCCTCAACGGGTTCTTCGACAGCATCTGCATCCGGCGTGCCGCCGTCTCGGAAACTCTCGAGTTGGGCAAACACGAGCGTTCCGTCGGACGCCGAGTCGATTCGGTGGCCTTCGCCGGGGAAGATCACCAACTCGACATCACCACCGGCTTGTTGAAGCAACGCGGTTGCGTCTTCGGCGGGACCAATCCAGTTTGTGTCGTCGCCTCCCACGTACATTCGCACAGGTATCTCAGCGAGCTGGTCGAGTACGTTGCGGTCGTCGCCGCGGGGAAAGCCAGGGAACGTGATGACCGATTGCGTTCGATCCGGGTTCTGCGTGGCGTAGCGAAATGCGCTGATTCCACCGTTGCTGATGCCTGCGACATGTGGGGCGCCGCCCTCTGGTTCGACCCATGCTTCAATCCAGTCGACAAAGCCCGGCAACGAACCCTCGGCCCCGTCGAAGAACCGCACGCCGTCGGGAGCTGCCGGGCTCACGACAACCCACCCAAGCCGCTGGGCTTCCGCGACATAGACGCGGTCGAGCGTCGACCGCGCGGTTTCGAGGCTTTGACCGCCGGGGGGCAACGCCAAAAGCACCGGAGCCCTGTCGCCGATTTCGAAACCCTCGGGTATCGAGACCACGTACTCGATGGTTGTGCCAGCAACGTCGACCGAGCCGGTATCGACGTCTCCGGGGATGAGCTCCAGATCAGCAATGTCGAACTCGAGGGTTTCCGTCGCAGGCGTCTCGGTCCCCTGCACCACGCCATCGGCAGCGGAATCGCCGGCGGTTGAAGATTCGGCGCTGCTACTGCAGGCAACTGCGAGCATTGACAGCGCAAGAACTATGGGGGTCAAACTTCTGCGCATACTGAGCACCGTAGTTTCTCCTCGACTCGAACAGCGGAGCGAGCAACGCTGTTCACCTCGTCGTAAGCACACGTGGGTTGGACTAGTCGTTTGCGCTCAGCCGACGATGTTCGGCAATCGCGTTTCCGGCGCCCCACTTGTTGGTTTCGAGCACTTTGAGGAAGCCAACGACATTGCGGTCACGGATGCGTTCGAGCTCGCGCACGTCGTGCATCCCCGATTGCGCATCGCTTTGTTCGACGATGGTGTCGACGAGTTCGTCGGTGTACTCGGGAGTGTCCATGAGCTTGCTGTAGGGCCATTCGAGGGTTGGCCCGAACTGGTCCATGAAGTGCTTGAAGCCGCCGGTGCCACCAGCGACCCGGTAGGTCTCGAAGAGACCCATCTGCGCCCAGCGCAAGCCGAAGCCGTGGGTCATGATGTCGTCGATCTCTTGGGTGGTCGCCACCCCATCGTTCACGAGCCACAGTGCTTCGCGCCAGAGTGCCTCGAGCAGTCGGTCGCCGATGAAGGCATCGATGTCGACGCGAACGTGAACTGGCTTCATCCCGATTCCTGCGTAGATACCTTGCGCACGACGAACGACCTCGATCGGTGTCTTTTCGCCGCCGACAACTTCGACGACAGGCAGCAGGTATACCGGGTTGTAGGGGTGGCCGACGACGAGGCGCTCGGGGTTGGTCATCGTCTCTTGCATCACCGTCGCTCGGATGCCTGAGGTGGACGAACCGATAATGGTGTCGGTCGGTGCCGCCTCTTCGATTTCGGCGAGCACAGCCTCTTTGACCTCGGGCCGCTCGGGCACGCTCTCTTGGACGAACTGCGCGTTGGCGACGGCATCACCAATGGACTCAGCCATGACGTAGCTGCCTCGGTTCGCCGTCGACAGGCCGAGGTCGTCCCACGCAGCGACGGCATTCGCCATGACCTCGGTGAGGATCGCTTCGGCATCGGGAGACGGGTCGCTGATCGCAACATCGACGCCGCTCAGCAACATGCGACTCGCCCACGCCGCACCGATAACGCCACAACCGACGACCGCCGCGCGATCGATCGAGATCGGCTCGTACTCAGCGGGCTCAGCCATGCTTGGTGAGCTCGAGGTTCTCGCGCACCTGTTGTGGCGTCAGGATGTTGTAGTTCTGCGCTTCGAGAATCGTCACTGCGCGATCGACGAGATCGCCGTTGGTAGCGAGCACACCACGGTCGAGGTAAATGTTGTCTTCGAGGCCAACACGCACATTGCCACCCGCCATGGCCGCAAGCGATACGTACTTCAGTTGGTTGCGGCTGATGCTGAACGCCGAGAAGGTCCAGTCTTCAGGGATATTGTTGCGCATTGCCATGAACGTGTTGAGGTCGTCGGGTGCACCCCACGGGATGCCCATACACAGCTGCACCATGACTGGCTTCGGGATGATGCCGCGCTCCACCAAGTTCTTTGCGTGTGCAAGATGGCCGGTGTCGAACGCTTCGATCTCGATACGAGTTCCGATCTCGGTCATCTGTTTTGCCATCTCTTCGAGCTGGCTCGGCGTGTTGGTCATGATGTAGTCGCCCTCGCCGAAGTTCATCGTGCCGCAGTCGAGCGTGCAGATCTCTGGACGTAGTTGACGAACGTGTTCGACGCGCTCGGTTGCGCCGACCATGTCGGTGCCGTCGACCGCTGGCGGCAGCGGAGTCTCGACGCCGCCGAGCACGATATCGCCGCCCATGCCCGCAGTCAGGTTGAGCACCACGTCGGTGTCGCTCTCCCGAACCCGCTCGACAACCTCGGCGTACTTGCCAACATCGCGTGACGCATCGCCATTGTCTTCGCGGACGTGCACGTGAGTGATCGCGGCGCCTGCCTTGGCGGCTTCGATGCAGGCGTTTGCGATCTCTTCGGGAGTGATCGGCACCTTGTCAGATTTCGCTGTGGTCGCCCCACCGCCGGTCACCGCACAGGTGATAAAGACTCCGTCGTGTTTGTCACTCATAGCGCACTTCTTTCATGAAATCTGTGGTTGTGTTGGCGAGATTGGGTGGCGAGGCGCCTGCTCACGACTCGTGCGGTCGAGCGAATTTCGTCGTGGTCGATGTACATCCCGCGCAGGTGCCGGGTACCTCCCGAATCGAACGAGTCGCGACCGTGAAGAATCCGCCGGTTGTCGAATCCAACGAGGTCTCCGGGGACGAAGGGATAGTCGATCTGGAATCGGGTACTTGCGGCCATCTCGCTGAAGCAGCGCATTGCTTCATAGGCACGGGGCTGATCTTCTGGGGCCATGTCGGGGAAGCCCCGCACTGGATAGAACGCCCGCAGAGTAAGCGGCGCGCCCTCGACACCGTGATCAATGAACGGTCCCGACCAGCGGTGGTCGATGCCGGGACCACGGTTGAAGAAGATCCAGTTGAGCGTGGTGAGCGCTTCGTAATGCTCGGGATGTTCGCGTTGAATTGCCTCTACGACCGCCGCGCCGTCAGCCATGGTCGAATGCCCGCCAGCTGCGTTGTTCTGGACGCAGTGCAAGAACTGAAACCCCGGCGGGGTCTCTCGTGTTGGGAGGTCGGTATGTGGGCCGAGGCGAAGGTTCGTGTTCGCGGTCGAATTCGTCTCGTCTGACCCTGCCAGGGTGATGTCTGCCACCACATCCCAGATCGGCCCGAAGTTCGTGTCTCGAACGGCGCCGATCTTCGATGCGAGTAGCGCGTTGAAGTCATGGTCGAGCGGGCATCCTCGCAGTCGAGCAAGCCCGAACCGAACCAAGTCGTCGAGCCACTGGCCAAAGACCGCTTCGTCTGTGAGTACCGTCGATCCGTCATGAGTGGGAGGTTCTGACATCGACTCGGTAGTCCATGTCTTTGGCGCAGGTAGCCAACTCGTTGCGCGATGGTTGCCGTCAGCCACATGGCGAAGCCAGCCCGGGTGATAGTGCGAGCGGACACCGTCGGGGGCGAACTCGACAATGAGCGATCCCGATGCCGAAACTTCGAGCGAGGTGATGGCGATGTCGTTGGTGAGTTCGACGGGGTCGATGAGTCCCTCACGTGTGGAGAGGTCGACGCCGCCGTTGCCCACGGCGTTTTCTCGAAGCCAGAGGACATAGGCCGACAACTCGACTCCGTCGGACCAGGTGAGGCGAGCGAAGCGACCATCGGTCTCCGCCGACGACAGCGGGGTCCATGGGTAGTCGTAGAAGTCTGGCGTGGGTATGTCTTGATCGCCCGATGCCGTGTCGATCGCGGTGTTGATCGTGGCGTCGATCGTCTTGTCCATTGACAATCCCCCCAGATCACCAGTGTCCCGTTGACCGGGACGTCCTATTGAGTAGGATCAAATCTTATGGCACCTACCAATCCAACGTCAAGCACGGCTGAGGGGCCGGTCGACCGCGCTTTTCGAGTGCTTCAAACCGTCGTCGCCGCAGGCGCCCCGCTTGGCGTTCGCGAACTTGGTCGCCGCACCGGCCTCCCCCGTTCGACCGCATCTCGTCTCGTTGCGACACTCGAGCGGCTCCGCATGGTCGACCGCACTCCAGATGGAGAGGTTGTGATCGGAGGTGCGCTGGCAACACTTCAGGTCGACAAGGCCACCACCCCGCTTCTTCGAGATCGCTTGCATCCGCTACTCGTCGATCTGGTGAACCGTTTCGGCGAGAACGCTGCTGCGGCGATCGATGACGGCGACGCTCTGCTGTATGTATCCAATGTGGCAAGCGAGAACCCGGTGTCGGTCGGCGATGTTTCCGGTGAACGCCACCCGTTTCATCTCGTCGCTCCTGGCCTGGTGGCGATGGCTCAATGGCCCACCGACCAGCTCGATGCGTACCTTGATCAGCCTCTCCAGAACGCGACGGAGTTCTCGATGACAACGGCCGCCCCCCTTCGCAAGCGAATCCGCAGAATACTGCGAGACGGATTCGCATGGACCGATCAGGAACTCGACGTGGGAATCAACGGACTGGCGATGCCCGTGGAGCTCGAGTCCAACGTGGTCGTGATCATTAGTTTGTACGGGCCGTCGTACCGATTTTCGCCTGACGCTCGGCCTGGAATTGCTCTCGAGCTCATCGACATGGTGAGCGAGCGGATGACGATGGACGGCTGAACAGCCAAACCCGACGCGCACGGCGTTGTCCAATAGTGAAATACTCGTCGTGTGACGAGAACAATCGTGCTTCTGCGTGGAATCAATGTGAGCGGCAAGAACATTGTCCCGATGGCCGAATTGCGCTCCGCGCTGTCAGATGCCGGATTTGCAGGCGTGGCGACCTACATCCAGAGCGGCAACATTGGCGTGGACACCGATCTCGATGACGACTCTGTTCTCGGACGAGTCGAAGCGCTTCTCGTCGAACACTTTGGGGTGCGTGTTACGGCGGTGCTTGTGGCGCAGGATCAGATCGCCGCTCTCATCGCGGCAGCGCCGTTCCCCAGTGATACGAATCCGGCGACAAGTATGATCTATTTTCCGCTCGGCACGGTCGATGTCGCGGCAATTGACGCACTGGATCCAGCGACCCATCCGGGCGACTCGGTCACGGCAACACCAACCGCGGTCTACGTTGCCTACGGCAACGGCCAAAGCCGGTCGAAGCTCACTGTGGATCGACTGGAGAAGGCGGCTGGCACCACGCTCACCGGACGCAATCTCCGCTCTGCTGCCAAGCTCCAAAGCTTGTGAACTGCGCTACCGGCACATTTGGGGTCTGACCCCAAATGTGCCTGTGGATAGAGTTGTTGACAAATGTCACACCTCTGAGGAAAACCGATAAATCTTTGGGATAACCCTGAGGATTTCGCGTTTTGAGTTGACGGCCACGGACGCGCGGGGCAATGTAACGACACGCCAAGCGAAACGGCCCAAAGCGAAAGCAGCGGGTACGCCGATTGGAAGAGGTTAGAGAGTTCATCTCGCCCACTGGCCCACTCTCCGGAGTGAGTTGAGGGGTTGGTGTCGCTCCCGCAGAACCGTGACGGACCCGCTCTTCGGAGTGGACAACTCACAAGGAAGCGAGAGCGTGACCACGCTGGTTAGGTCAAACTGAACAGCACGGGATAAACGGCACTGCCCGCCACTCCGGCTTGCCGGGAATGACGGGCAGTGAAAGCACTTATTGACCGGGACGGTACTCCCGAAACGATCGATAGGGGTGGACCCTCAAACTGTTTCCGACACCCTCGTGGTGGCAAGGCTTCGGCCGAGCCGCCCGAGGGTGTCGACCTTTTTCGCCAGACCCCACTGCGTAACGATTCGCTACCTAGCGACTCGCCGCCTAGTAACCAGCGACCCGGTCGACGATAGGAAACGGCGCCTCGCCTCGACGAATACGGTCGATGTTTGCGGCGATCAGTTTCGCTGCACTGGCCATCTGCGTCATCCCCGCAATGTGCGGTGTCACATGAATCTTCGCGTGGCCAAAAAGCGGGCTGTCAGGTCCGGGCGGTTCGGGGTTAGTCACATCGAGAACAATCGCACCGAGCGGACCATCATCGACCGCAGCAACAAGCTCGGCCTCATCAGCAACAATGGTCCCCCGTCCAATGTTGATGAAGGTCGAACCGGAAACGAACTGGTCGAAACGCTCGCTCGTGAGCAGACCCTGCGTTGACGGAGTGTTCGGCAAGACATTGATCACGGCGTCACAATCTCCAAGAAACGAATCGAGCTCATCCAACCCCTGGTACGACCGCACCCAGCGTTGGTCAACCCCAGAACGGGTCCACGCCCGCATCTGGTAGCCGAGCTCGTGGAAGGCAGTGCCGATTCGTTGGCCGATCTGGCCAAAGCCGAGTAGCCCAACCCGGTAGTCACTTGCGACTGGCGCCGTGTTGATTCCCCACGGTTCGTCCCCGTTTGGGTCGAAGCGCACGTCGAAGCCGCGCTGGAAATGGGTGACCCAATGCAGCGCATACGCTGCCATCTCATCGGACATTGCCGGATCGCTAAGACGCACGAGTTGCACCTCCGGAGAACCTTCTCGCAGCCATTGGTCGGCGCCTGCGCCCATCGAGAAGATGGTGTGCAGGTTCGGCAACGATGCCAGATCGGTCCGCTTCATCCGCCAGGCAATGAGCATCTCGACATCGGACGGGTTGGGGTTATTAGGCCAAACAACGATCTGCTCGTCGGGGAGCAGGGCGGACAAGGCCTTCAACCATTTGTTGGGTTCAGCCCACGGGTTCAGAAGAATCGACACTCGAACAGCATTCCACGACCAGGTCACGCAGTGGGCGCTGGCTGCACCTAGGCTTTTCCTATGGCAACGAGCGTGGCGTCGAGGAATGGAGCCGATTCGGTCGACGTCGTCGTGGTTGGATCTGGCCCGAACGGACTGGCCGCCGCTATCACGGTCGCGAAGGCTGGCAAGTCGGTGGTCGTCCTCGAAGCGAACGACACGATCGGTGGTGCAGCTCGGTCGGCCGAGCTCACCGAACCAGGCTTTGTTCACGACCTCGGTTCGGCAATTCACCCAATGGTCAAGGCCTCGCCGTTCTTTGCCGGCATTGCCGATGCACTCGTCGAACACGGTCTCGGCTGGATCGACCCACCAGCGGGTGCAGCCCATCCACTCGATGCTGGCCGTGCGGCGATTGCATGGAAAGACCTCGAGCGGACCGTTGATGGACTCGGCACCGATGGAGTGCGATACCGTCGCTACTACACGCCGTGGATCGAGAATCTAGACGCACTGACCGACCTTGCCCTGCGCCCACTACTGCGCGTGCCAAAGCATCCCATCTCAAGCGCCCGATTCGGCGCAACCAGCGCCCTTCCGGCAACGACGACGGCCCGGAGGGTATGGAAAGACGATCCGGCCCGAGCCCTATTCATAGGCCACGCTGCACATTCGATCCTGCCATTGACCGCCCCGTTCACCTCGACCTTCGGCGTGCTCCTCGGCTCGCTCGTGCACTCGGCCGGTTGGGGATTTCCGCGGGGCGGAGCGCAATCGTTAGTCGACGCAATGGCCGGCGTTCTCCGAAGCCTTGGCGGCGAAATCCGCACCGGCCACCCGGTCACGACACTGGGCGACCTCCCGCCGTCGAGCGCCACCATTTTTTCACTGGGCCCAACCCAGCTCGAATCGATCGTGGGCAATCGTTTTCCGGCGTCGTATCGCACCAAGCTCACCAACTGGAGATATGGGCCTGGCGCGTTCAAGATCGACTATGCCCTCGACGAACCAATCCCGTGGGCACATGCCGACGTGGCCCAGGCCGGAACCGTCCACCTCGGCGGAACCGCCGACGACATTACCCAGGCCGAGGCAGAGGTGGCTGCCGGTAAACATAGTGATCGGCCGTTCGTGTTGCTTGCGCAACATACACTGTTCGACCCGACCCGCGCCCCCGACGGCAAGCACACCGCCTGGGCCTACTGCCACGTTCCAAACGGATCGACGGTCGATCAGACCGAGGCGATCGAATTACAGATCGAACGCTTCGCACCGGGATTCCGTGACGTGATTCGAGCCCGCCACACCACGTCTACCCATGTGCTCGAAGAAGCGAATATGAATCTCGTTGGTGGCGACATCAGCGGTGGCAGCCACACGGGGAGCCAGCTCTTTGCCCGACCAATGCCCCAGACCAACCCATTCGATACTGCCGACGACACAATCTTCCTCGGCAGTGCAAGCACCACGCCGGGCGCAGCAGTGCATGGGATGGCCGGCATGGGTGCCGCCGAACGTTGCCTACAGACCGTGTTCTCATGAAAGGTCCTCGATGAAACCTGACGAACGTACCGCCGCCATAGGTATCGCTATCGCCGCCATCCTCGGTTTGATCTTCGCATTTGCCGGGGCCGACGGAGGCGAGTCCATTGGTCCACTCAAGTCGTTCACCCTGCTGACGATCATCGCCTTTGCCGTCAACGTGGCCGTATTCATCCCGTCGTATTTGGCACGGACCGACCACTACTACGATCTGACTGGTTCGATCACGTATCTCACGGTGACCGCAGTTGCGCTGCTGACCGCCGACGTGCGCGACACACGCACGGTCGTCGCTGCGCTGCTAATCTTCATCTGGGCAGGACGCCTTGGGACGTTCCTATTCAGGCGGGTCAAGAAGTCCAATGGCGATCGTCGCTTTGACGCAATCAAGCAGAGCTGGATTCGTTTTCTTATGGCGTGGATGCTCCAAGGCTTGTGGGTGACGCTCACCGCTGGAGCTGCACTGGCCGCGATCACGTCGGGCGCAAAGACAACCTTTGGTGTGCTTGGTGTTGTTGGCCTGGCGGTATGGGTCGTCGGTTTTGCCATCGAAGCCGTCTCCGACTCGCAAAAGACTGCATTCAAAAACGATCCAGCGAACGAGGGCGCGTTCATCAACGTTGGATTGTGGCGCTGGTCTCGACATCCCAACTATTTCGGCGAGATCACCCTGTGGACGGGAATGGCCATCATGGTCTTGCCGGCGCTGAGCGGCTGGCAGCTCGCGACCCTCATCTCCCCGATCTTTGTCGCAGTGCTACTTACCCGGGTGAGTGGGCTACCAATGCTTGAGCGTCGAGCGGACAAGAAATGGGGCGGGCAGCCAGAGTATGAGGCGTATAAGGAAGTAACGCCGGTGCTTGTGCTCCGACCGCCGGGTCGCTAGCTAGAGTTCGCGAAAGAAGAGGTGGGCGTTATGCCAAAGATGTTCGATAGTGGGTTCTCGGATTGGACCCCTGACCGTCTCCCCGATCTTGCTGGTGGGACCTATTTCATTACCGGCGCGAACTCCGGGATTGGTTTTGAAGCAGCGAAGTACCTGCGGCAAAAGAACGCCGATGTGTTTGTGGGTTCGCGCAATGAGGGTCGAGGACGCGATGCCGTTTCTCGACTGGAGAGCGAAGCTGGATCGGGTCGAGTCGAGCTGATCACGATCGATCTTGCCGACACGTCGTCGATTCGCGATGCTTGCGACGCGGTTCGCAATGTCGCAAGTGGGCTTGACGCCATCATCAACAACGCCGGGATTATGCAGACTCCCGAACAGAAAACTGCCGATGGTTTCGAGATGCAGTTTGGCACCAACCACCTTGGCCACTTCCTGATGAACCATCTGCTTTTCGATCTCGTCGAACAGCGAAGCGGGCGGATCGTGCCGGTTTCGAGCATTGCGCACAAGCCCCCCGCGAAGATTCACTTCGACGATCTCATGATGGTGGAGAATTACTCGCCAACAGCGGCGTACCAACAGTCGAAACTCGCAAACCTGGTGTATGGAATCGAGCTCCAACGGCGCCTCGATTCGGCGGGTAGTTCGGCCAGCGCAATTGTTTGCCACCCCGGGTACTCGGCAACGAACCTGCAAAGCACGGGGCCGACGGGCCTATGGACGACGCTCTATAAGGTCACGAACTCGTTGCTTGCTCAGTCGGCTGAACGCGGATCACAGCCGTTGGTCTTAGCCGCTGCTGGCACCGAGGCTCGGGGCGGGGGCTACTACGGACCCACTGGCCCTGGTGATGCCCGCGGCAAGATCAGCGATTCTGATGTCGCCGGCAATTTCGCCACCGACCCGGTCGTTGGCAATGAGCTCTGGAAGGTGAGCGAAGATCTTCTCGGCATCTCTTGGGAGATCTAGCGACAACGACTGTCGAAGCGTTCGCCGGCGAGGCGATAGCGAATCTCAACTGTGCTCCCGTTGTTCGCCGTGACGAACTGGGTTGTTCCGGCGTCGAGCGTCTGCGTCCAGGATCCGTTCGTACGAATCTGATACGAGCTCGCACCAACATCGTTCCAACGAAGAAGCAGGTTGCCAGCGACATTCACTGTCGCGCTACACGTCAGCACCGGAGCGGCTGGCGCAGCCACAACGACAGCGCCACACGTGGCTTGGAAACGCTGGCCACCACTGAACGCTCGAATCGAGTATGTGGTTGTTCCAATAGTGGCCGTGTCAACAAAGGCGGTCGTTCCGGCGTCGACCGACTCGACGAATCTGCCGTTTGCTCGAACGGCGACTCGGCTCCAACCCTCGTCGTTCCATCTCAGGGTCACCTGGCCGTCGGCTGCCCTGAGTGACGCTGTGCATTGCAACGTTGGTTGCGGTGTCGTGATTGAACCGCATTCTTGGACCAACGCGTTCCCGAAACGGTTGTAGCGCAATTGGTAGGTCAACTGTTCGCCTGAACCTGCGTCGGTGTGCACGAATCGAGTTGCAGTCCCTGGTTGAGTTGCCACGAAATCTCCGTTGGCAGCGATATTCCAGTTGCGTACATCGCCAATGTTGCTCCACGCAACGATCGGAGTTCCCGCAGCGGTGAGGGACACGCGACAGCTCGGATCGGCCAAGTCTGGTTCGTTGTCGAGAAAGGCCGAACGCCCGGTGAGAATTCCATTCACCCGGTCGTTGTCTTGACCGAGCAAGATGCCTCTATCTACCGCAGTGAGTTCCAACACGCCGAGTGCAGCGTTCGAACCCGGGTTGAAGGACGGATCGCCAAAGCCTGTGGTCGCACTGAGAACGCCCAGCTGTAAGGCGCGGTAGACAAACCCAGGCTCGACCAAATCGACCCGAAACGCATCGTCTCTTTCGGGATCGGCGATGTAAACCTGAGACCCGCCCTCTCCGTTTGCGAGCGATCGCCCAGGGTACGGAGAGGGTGCGGTGTTGTTTACGAGATAGCGAAAGTGGCCACCGATGTAGACGTGCGGGCCATCGATCTCGACAGACAAGATCGAATCGAATGCTCGTGAAACCCAGTCGGGCCGCTTCTCTCCGACATCTGTGGAGAAGCGAACTGTTGTATCGCACTGTGCTCCGGAATCGCCCCCCTGGTGAACAAGGACGAGGAAGTTGCCGCCAACTGCCATATCTCGGATTCCGACGCCGACGCCCCGGCATTGTCCGCCGTGGTAGAAGTCTTGGATTGGGTCGTCCGCATCGGGGTGTAGCGCTTTGAACTCTCGCCCGCGATGAGTCGCCGCCCCAATGTCGATTCGTGCAATACCGGGTGAGTCAAATGTTTCACCGGTGATGGTGTCGCGAATTTCGGCGCCACGATGTGCCACGAACAAGATTCGACCTGCTGGATGCAGAACCACCCGTGCAACTCCCCTCGTTCGGGTAAGGTCGCGGTTGATGCGTCCAATATCGTCGTGGGACTCGTAGCGGAAGTCCGTATCGAATTGGCCTGTCGTTGCGTTGAAACGTGCGAGCCCGCGTACGGTCTGCTCAATCGGTGGCCGGCCCGGCGCGAGATCGAAGACGGTCTCAAACGTCCCGCCGACGTAGAGACGGCCCCAGCGATCGAGGTCCAAGCTGAGAACGGCGGCATCGACACCGCCCTGGGCAAAGTTGCGGTCGAGGCGACCGCTATCCACGTTGAAGAGCGCCAGGCGGTTTCTCACGCGGACGCGGCCGTCGGTTCCGTCGTCGACGGCGGTGAAGCGTCCACCGACGTACACGCCTGTTCCATCAGCGGAGATCTGCAGGTCGCGTACCTCGGCAAGTGCGTTGTTGCGAATGAGCGTCGGACGGAAATTTGGATCGAACTCACCAGTGTCGATGTCGTAGGCGTATAGCGCCGCCTGATCGACGACCGGCCCGTTTCGACTGGTCTGCACTTGGGTGAAGTTACCGCCGACAACGACTGTGTTGCCGACCTGTTCAATGGCCCACACCTGACCGTCTAACGCTATGGGAAGATCGTTGCGAGGATTCTCGGTAACGACAGCAGAGACCGCGTGGATTGCTGACACCAACGAGACGGCAAGGAGCACCAGTAGCAGAGCGGCTCGTACGGGCGCGGGCAAGCTCCGAACGATCCGAGCGACCTTCGATTTCATTGGGGTCTCCGATATGACGTATGCGGATTCGCGAGTCAGTCGCCGTCAGAATGCCACGAGTACAGACGAATCGAAACCCATAGTTCACATACAGTGCTATTTGGCCTACAAGTCTGATGACAACACCTTGCGGACGCTAGGCACAACTCGCCCTGCCGCCCTGCGGTTGATCGGCTGGATTCGACGAGTGTCGCGAGGTCAGTGGACAAGAGTAACGATCGTCGACCGTGGAGAATCTAGAGTTCACACGTGTCGAGACGAAGAAGCCCGGAGCGTAGAACCTACGGAGAGCATCCGTCGCAGTTTCTCGATCTCTATCTCGCCGACGCCTCATTGACTGCGCCCCGCGGCACGATCATCTCGATCCATGGCGGGTACTGGCGCGAGGCGTACGGACTCGACCTCAACGAACCAGTGGCACACCATCTCGCCAATCGAGGTTGGACGGTTGCGAATCTCGAGTATCGACGCATTGCACCTGGAGCACAAGGCGTCTGGGCCGAAATGTCAAGCGACATTCTCGATGCCATTGCGCTCGTCGATGATGCACCCGGGCCCACAATTGTTGTGGGACACAGTGCCGGCGGACAGCTTGCCTTGTGGGCAGCGGCCCAACCGGCAAATCGGGTCGACGGCGTCATTGCGCTTGCACCGCTGTGCGACCTCTTCCTCGCCGACGGTCTCGAACTCAGCAATCACGCTACCGCCGAGCTTTTCGGTGCTTCCGCATCTGACCGGCCCGACCTGTATGCCGCTGCATCGCCGTTGTATCTGCTTCCACTGAACATGGCACAGCTTGTCGTCCACGGGAGGGCCGATGAGGACGTGCCGTTTGCTATGGCCCCCGAGTACGTCGAGACCGCCGAACTCGCTGGTGACGAGGTGACGCTATTGGACCCGAAAAAGGTCGACCATTTCGACGTGATCGATCCAACGCACTCGGTGTGGCGCTCGATCGATGCGTGGCTCGACCGCCTGGACTTGTGATGCTCGAACCGCTCCCGTCTGATCTCCCTGACGACTGGGACGATGACGTCGACCCCGAGAAGCTTCAGGTGTGTGGGTATTGGCGATGCGGACAGCTCTTTGAAGCAAAGTCGGCCAACCATCAGTTCTGTCGCAAGGCATGTCGAAGTCGCCAGAGAAAGTGGCAGCGTTCGGTCGAGCGCAAGGATCGCAGGCAACGAAAGAAGGAAGCGCCACCTTCGTCGTCGGCGTCGTGAAACCCGCGAAGATGTGCCCGGCTGAAGCTGCGCGCACGCGCTACTTGCTTCCCTGCTTTTGTCGCTTCACAATGTTGGCCCACTCGTCTTTGAGCCCGACGGTGCGATGGAAAACTGTCGGGTCGGAACTGTCGGCGGCGAAGTAGCCCAACCGTTCGAACTGGACGACCTGGCCCGGATCAACGTCGGCCAGTGCGGGTTCGAGCTTGGCGTGCACTGTCTCGCGGGAGTGTGGGTTCAGACTCGACATGATGTCGCTGTTTCCAGCTCCGGGATGTGCGTCGTTAAAGAGGCGTTCGTACAGATGGACGGTTGCGTCGACTGCGGTATCGGCCGAAACCCAGTGGATCGTCGCCTTTACTTTGCGACCATCGGGTGCTTGGCCGCCTGCTGTTTCGGGGTCATAGGTGCAGTGAACTTCGACAACCTCGCCGGCCTCGTTGGTAACCACATCGTTGGCCGTAATGAAGTATCCGGCCCGCAACCGGACTTCTCGGCCAAGCGTCAGGCGGAAGTACTTTGGCGGCGGGTCGAGTTTGAAGTCGTCCTGTTCGATCCAAAGTTCGCCGCTAAATGGCACCTGGCGGGTGCCGGCGCTCGAGTCTTCAGGGTTGTTGACTGCTTCGCGCATGTCGACCTGGCCGTCGGGCCAGTTGGTGATGACGACTTTGATGGGACGCAGCACCGCCATACGCCGCAGTGCACTGGTGTTGAGTTCGGTGCGGATGAACGACTCGAGCAGTTCAATGTCGTGGGTGCTGTTGGCTTTGGAGACACCGATGTGATCCATGAATGCCCGGATTGCTGACGCTGGGTACCCGCGGCGTCGCAACCCGCGAATGGTGGGCATCCGAGGGTCGTCCCATCCGTCGACGATGCCGTCATCGACGAGGGTCTTCAGCTTGCGTTTCGACGTGATGGTGTGTGTCAGGTTGAGGCGGGCAAACTCGGTCTGTTCGGGCTTCTCCCGTGGCAGTTCGAGCTGTTCGAGGCACCAGTCGTAGAGGGGCCGATGGCTATCAAACTCGAGCGTGCAAATGCTGTGTGTGACACCCTCGATAGCGTCGCTTTGTCCGTGCGCCCAGTCATAGGTGGGGAAGATGATCCAGTCGGTGCCAGTGCGTACATGATGCTCTCGGCGGATCCGGTACATGACCGGATCACGCATCTGCATGTTCTCGTGGTTCATATCGATCTTGGCCCGAAGGACCTTTTCGCCGTCGGCGAAGTCACCGTTGCGCATGCCAGCGAACAATAAAGAGTTCTCTTCGGGCGTCCGGTCGCGGAACGGGCTGTTTATGCCGGGGGTTGTGAAGCCACCGCGTTGTTCCGAAATCGTCTCCGCGTCTTGATCATCGACGTAGGCAAGACCGCGTTCGACGAGCTGCATTGCCCAGTCGTAGAGCTGTTCGAAATAGTCCGATGCGTAGATGATGTCGTCAGGTTCGAATCCGAGCCAACGAACGTCCTCGATAATTCCGTCGACATAGTCTTGGTCTTCGGTCTCGGGGTTGGTGTCGTCGAATCGAAGCTTGCATGTGCCGTCGAAGTCCTTGGCGATGCCAAAGTTTAAGCAGATCGATTTCGCGTGGCCGATGTGCAGGTAGCCGTTGGGCTCGGGCGGGAATCGGGTCTGCACGCGGTTCGCATACTTTCCCGAGGCGTTGTCGGCCCGAATTTTTTCACGGACAAAGTCTGTTGGTGCTGCGTCGTCGCTCACCTGTTCAGACTAGAGACACGAACCGCGAGACGAGCGGAATTGTTCGAGCGTCGCATTAGAGCGTTCGTGCCGTGTCGGAAAGCGGGACATCCGATTTCGATGCCGGCAGCGTGCCGAGCGCTTTATCGCCCACCCGAGACGTGACTCCGAGCCAGTGATGTTCGTTGCGGTAGTGATGCAACCGGTGATGCGTGGCGAGACGACGGTAATAGCCGAGCTTGGGACGGTACCGCGTGTGCACGAGCAGGTGTGTCCACTCATAGTGGGCGAGCATAATATACGACGCCGCGACAGCGGTCAGATACGTGCTCAGCAGCGACGCTCCAAGAGCCCACGCAAGCAACAGCGGCCAGGTGGCATTCCAAAGAAGCAACAGTGCGAGGAACACTGCAGCGTCGGGCGGCCCCAACATCAACCACCCAATGTCGTCGGGGTCGAGGTGGTGCTCGCGATGCCCAGCTCCGGTCTTGAAACGCGTCATCCGAACCGAGTCGTGCGGAGCATGCAATAAGAAGAGGTGGATGAACCACTCGACCACCCCAACCATCGACACGGTGACGGCGAGCACGACGAGGTCGGCAACGCCATAGGTGCCGACAGCCAGGCGAATAGCGACCGCGATGGCGAGCCCGCTCAAGATGACGTGGGGAGAACGGTGCGTCAAATATGTGTGTGCAACCTGTCCGAGCGTGCGCAGGTCGGTGGCCTTTTCATCACTGCGACGGTCGAACTGCACGAAGGCCATATGTCAGTTGTAGCGGAATCTCGCTGCAGACGACAGGGCCAAACGCCACTGTTCAGGCAACGGCAATCTCGGGTTCGCTGCGTGCCACTGCCCGAAGCACCCCGTAGGAAACGGTGTCTCGGTCGATGCCGGAGCGATCTTGGGCAAGGCACATAAGGTCCGCCCAGAGTGCTACCTCACCGGCGTCGACGGCCTCGGGGGTGTCGAGGACCACGGCGTTCACGTCCTGGCGGAAGAGCTGCGCCGATTGGCGGAGCGCCACAGCCACGTCGACGATGCAGCTCGGCACGGCACGTCCATCGACGAGAACGCCCGGATCGGTTTCCTCCCAGCCACGGACGCGAACAACGAAGGGCGACGAGTCAAGGCCTGCGGTGACGAGCGCCTCTCGAAGCCGCGAGTACTGCTCGAGGCGACCGTCCCATGAGTCGCGTGTGGCTCGCAGGTCGCACACGACCTCGCCGAATATTTGACTATCCGCGTCATGGATGGTGCTGGTGGGAGCGAGGGTCAAGGTCGAGCGGTCGATTGCACGAGCTTGGAGCATGTTCCTGCGCTTTTCCCAGAACCGACGGTGCAGCGACGCAATCAGCTTGCGTGTCGTGCGGTCGAAAAGGACGTCGAGCACCTCGTCATCGACGGGCAAGACAATGTCGGTGCCAGGAGCGATTGTTACGCCGGGTAGTCGTGTAGCCATGAGTTGGTCTTTCTTTGCCATCCCGAGATTGTTTTCCAACGCTCTCGAGTAGTCCGCCGAAGTTGTGCAATCGCCGGGACGAATCAACAACGCACCCAAATCATGATCGGCGAAACTTTTCCCTCCCACTAGCGCGCCACCGCGCTAAAACTGGCACTATCACTCATTTGACGCTAAAAATGGCAAAAGTTGCAAACCTGTGGAGGCGCACCCGTGGCTGACGAGCTCGATCTCAGCGTGTTAGGACACCGAATTCGCCATTTCAGAAAGCAGAAGAAACTCACGCTTTCCGAATTGAGCGCGGGTGTCGACAAGCCTGTCCCCTATCTTTCGCAACTCGAGAACGGCCGGATCGAACCAAAGATTGGCTTGCTGCGAACAATCGGCGAGGTTCTTGATGTTTCGGTGGTCGACCTTGTCGACCCCGAGCCGCCCAACCGTCGAGCCGAACTCGAGCTCGAACTCGAACGAGCCCAGGAAGACCCCCGCTACAAAGAGTTCGGCCTTCCCTACATCAAACCAAGCGCCAAGCTGAACGACGATGTGCTGGAGCATCTCGTCACCCTGTGGCACGCCGTGCCATCTGAGGCAAGAGGCAGCGAGCGAGCGCTGCGAAGCGAAGACAAAGCTCGACTCGCGAATGCCGGGCTCCGTCGAGAGATGCGCGAGCGCAACAACTACTTTCTGCACATCGAGACCGTGGTGGCCGACGCGCTCGGAGCGATCAATTACCCCGGAATCGGACCCCTGTCGGAACGACACATCACCGACCTTGCGAACCATTTTGGCTTCCGGGTCGAACGGGCCCGCGGCATGCCGAGCTCGGCGAGATCAGTGACCGACCAGAAGAACCGCATCATCTATATCCACCTGCGCGAGGAAGTCGACCTTCGTTCGGCCCGCTCCGTCGTGCTTCAGACGCTCGGTCACTATGCACTCGACCACTCCGATACTCGAGACTTCGCGGGTTACCTTCGCCAACGGGTCGAGTCAAACTACTTCGCTGCCGCGGCGCTCATCCCCGAAACGCCGGCGGTCGATCTATTGCGTCGCAGCTACAGCGAAAAGCAGCTGTCGATTGAAGATCTCAAAGAGTCGTTTTACGTGTCGTACGAAATGGCAGCGCACCGGTTCACCAACCTGGCCACCGAACACCTCGACATGCCCGTCCACTTCTTGCGTTGCAACCCCGACGGCGTCGTCTCGAAGGCCTACGAAAACGACGGGATCGACTATCCGTGCGACGCCGACGGCACTGTTGAAGGGATGCGCGTATCGCGCCACTGGGGCGTTCGCCAAGCGTGGCAAGCATCGAAGAACTTCTTGATGCACTACCAACACACAATCACCGATGGAGGCGATTGGTGGTGCGCGACATATATCGAAGATGCGTCGAGCAACCCGTATGCGGTGAGCGTCGGCACAACGTCGGAACTGGCCACCCATTTCCGTGGTGGCGACACGATTCGAAAGCTCGACGCCCGATCGTCACGTGTTGCACCCGACCCTGAACTGATCGAACGGTGGGAAGAGGTGGCGTGGCCGTCGGCGGCCCAGCGAAGCCACGTATTGACGGCACTGCCGGCATCGAGTGGACAGTTCTCGCCGTTCCCGGGAGTCGATCTTGTCGACGTCTACCGATTCCTCGACCGGCAACGACCAACCTCCTGACGCGTCATCCACCACCCAGGTTCGCGCCATACTCTGGGAGACATGGCCACAGACCAACTGACCCCCATTGAGGGCATTCGACGCGAGCTCCAGCGAACCGTCTCGGAGTACATCACCGGCACCCGCGAGGCCGGCGACGGTCGCATGGCCGCCGACGACAGTTGGTTCGGACCCGAGAGCATCACATGGCTTGTCCAGTCCGACTGGTCGACCGTCATTGGCGGCGTCACATCGCTGCTCGTGCAGACGCTTCATCCGCCGACTATGGCCGGGGTTGCAGATCACTCCAACTATGCAGACGACCCGTTCGGTCGTCTCCACCGCACTGCAAACTTCGTCGGAACGACCACGTTTGGTAGCGCCGCCGAAGCCGACCGGATGATTCGGGTGATCACCAAGGTCCACGATCGAGTTACCGGCACAACACCAGACGGCGCCCCGTACGAAGCCAACGATCCGCACAACCTGGCCTGGGTGCACTGCACAGAAGTCGACGGTTTCCTTCGCGGATACCGCCGCTACGGCACAGTACCGATTAGCAGTGCCGAAGCCGATCAGTACGTCGCCGAAATGGCGAGGGTCGGCGAAGCTCTCGGCGTAATCCAGGCCCCTCGTTCGGTTGCCGAACTTGATGCACGCTTGCGCTCGTATCTTCCCGAGCTCAACTACGGCAAACAGGCCCGCGATGCGATTCGCTGGCTGGTCTTTCCGCCGAACAAGCTTGGTGCAATGGCACCCTACGGGATCATCTTGACCGCTGCGATCAACCTGTTGCCGTCGTGGGCTCGACGCAAACTTTGGCTACCTCCACGCGTTCGGCTCGTCAGCGATGCAATGGTTGCGCCCGCAGCGAAAGCCCTTGTTGGGACGCTCGGCTGGATCATGACGCCACCGCCAGAGATCGTTGCCGTTCGCGAAGCTCGGTCTCGCTAGACCCCACAACTCACGGCGGGTTTTCTCGGTAACGGGCCATGGCATCGTCGAGGCTCAGGTCGAGTTGATTTGCGAGCGATGCGAGCCACGCGAGGACATCGCCGAGTTCGTGCAGCTGCTGCTCTTTGGTTCCCTTCCGTGCTGCCTGCGCAAGTTCGCCTAACTCCTCGCACAACCACGCCACGGTGGCGGGCATCCCTCGGTCCCTATCTGCTTGTCCGTAGAGCTCTTCCATTAGCGCTTGCACATCATCGAGATTCATGGGCCAAGAGTAGCTGTGCAGCGAAATGCTTCTGGTTGGATCGGTCCTTTGTCTGCGGTCCGGGCCGTAGGATTCTCGTATGGAAGATACGAACGAAAAGCCCGTCATTACCGTCCCTGGAGGCCTTCCTCCGACCGAGTTGGTCATCGAGGACCTCATCGAAGGTGACGGACAAGTCGCGACGAGCGGCATGCAGGTATCGGTCGACTACGCCGGTATCAGTTGGTCGAACGGGCGCGAGTTCGATGCCTCATGGAACCGCGGACAGCACTTCACCTTCGGTCTCGGCGGCGGGCAGGTCATTGCTGGTTGGGATCAGGGCGTGCAGGGAATGAAGGTCGGCGGCCGTCGTCGCCTCACCATTCCTCCGGCAATGGGTTACGGCGCCGCTGGTGCTGGCGGCGTCATTGCTCCGAACGAAACGCTGATCTTTGTCGTCGACCTCCGCTCGGTCGGCTAGTCGCCAACACCGTCCTACCAAATCAAAAACGCAACAGTGCCGGGCGCTTTCGCACCCGGCACTGTCCCGTTTTCATACTCGACCTATCACTGTGATCGGCGCTAGCCAACCAGGCCTTTCGACACCAGCGCCTCGGCGATCTGGATGGTGTTGAGCGCTGCGCCTTTGCGCAGGTTGTCGCCGCTGATGAACATCGAGAGCCCGTTGTCCATGGTTTCGTCTGGGCGGATGCGTCCAACGATCGACGGATCGATTCCTGCCGACTTGAGCGGCGTTGGGAGATCGTCGAGGATGACGCCATCTGCGGTCGACAGCAACTCTCGGGCGCGCTCGGGGGTGATTGGTGAGTCGAAGCCTGCGGTAATCGCCAACGAGTGGCCGGTGAAGACCGGCACGCGAACACAGATACCAGCGACGAGGAGGTTCGGGATCTCCAGAATCTTGCGACTCTCGTTACGAAGCTTCTGCTCTTCGTCGGTTTCGTCGCGGCCGTCGTCGACGATCGAACCACACATCGGCACCGCGTTGAACGCAATCGTTGTCGCAAATGACGACGGGTCGCCAAAGTCGATCGCGTCGCCGTCGTAGGTAAGCGAGGGCAACTTTTCGACGCCCTTGCGGACTTGTTGATCGAGTTCGTCAACGCCTGCGAGCCCTGCGCCTGAGACGGCTTGATAGGTGCTCACAACCATGCGCTGCAAGCCAGCTTCGTCATGAAGCGGCTTGAGGACGGGCATTGCTGCCATTGTGGTGCAGTTCGGGTTGGCGACGATTCCCTTGGTGATGTCGTCGAGTGCGTGCGCATTGACCTCGGGGACGACCAGCGGCACGTCGGGGTCCATGCGGAATGCCGACGAGTTGTCAATCACGATGGCGCCGGCTGCGGCGACCTTGTCGGCAATTGCCCGAGAGGTAGCGCCACCTGCGGAGAAGATGGCAATGTCGAGGTCGGCGTAGTCAGCGGTTGTTGCGTCCTCGACAGTGATGGTTCGATCACCGAATTCGATCTGTCGTCCGGCGCTGCGAGCGGACGCGAAGAAGCGCAGAGTCTCGATTGGAAAGTTTCGTTCCAAAAGCAGCGTGCGCATGACACCACCGACCTGGCCGGTGGCTCCAACTATTCCTACGTTAACCATCCCTAGAGGTTACGAGGATTGCGAACAATCGCGCTGAGCGAACTCTCGAATAGGCGTGAACCTTCGCGAAATGGTGGTTATCAAGTGAGCGTTGCCTCCGACAATTTGGTGGCAAACTTTTTGGCTCTTTCGGTGTTTTCAACGTCAGCATCTGGCACAGTAGACACGATATCTAGAGCTGCGAGGTTGGATTCTCACTCTGGACTGGCTGAGAGAATTGAAATGACTGATGTAAAGCGGCCGCGAGGCCGCCCCCCTAAGTACCCCCCGAACGAAGTTCGCGATCGTCTCATCGACGCCGCAATTTCGACGCTTCTCGAAGAGGGTGTCGATAGCGGACTTGACGCAATTGGACTGGACGCGGCGATCGCGGCTGCTGGTGTTCCGCGCGGCATGTCGTATCGGATTTGGCAAGATTCGAAACGAACGCCACAAGACGCGCTCCGCCATGGCGTGGTGCTGAACCTTCTCAGGCTGCCCGCTGGCCAGGGTCTCGCGGCAACGAAAGAACACCTCGAATCCGAGCTCGAAGTGGCGCGGAAGCTTTTGAATTCGGACGACCCTGAGAGCCGTCGACGGGTTGCATCCGAGCTGGCTCGAGTCGTTGGCCTGTTCAACCATGATCTTCTCGATTCGAGTCCCGAATGGCGCCTCTACAACGCGGTGCGCGCGGCGGCAGTCACTCGATCGAACCTCGATCCCGAGGTCGAGGAGCTCCTCCGCGACGGCGAAGACCAGCTGATTCAACGGTATGCGTCGTTGTATCAATGGGTGGCAGAAACTCTCGATGTGTCAATTCGCGAGGGTTTCACGATCGAACAGTTCGCGGCTGCGGCATACGCACTGAACGAAGGCCTTTCTGGCCGTCTCAGCACTAGCTACGAGCGCCGGGGAATCACCCGGACCACCAATGACGGCGAAGAGCAAGATTGGGCGCTGTTCTCGATCGGGCTCGAAGCGCTCATCTTCCACTTTTTCGACGTCTAACGACGCATTGGACAAGATAACGCTGCGACGCGTTCGACACGGTTGAGAACGTCAGCGGTGCCCCGGTTATGGTCGAACGTCCGGCGGCAGGTTTGCTTCCAACCATCGGCGGAAGTCTGCAGTGCTGGACGCTGCCACGTTGCCGGGCAACGTGACCCAGAGGCCGGGCTGCCAGTCGGTCGTCAATCGGTGATATTTCGCAATGCCCGGACCGGGCACGCGGGTCCCTTGACCGCCGGTGGTGTTGTAGTAGTCGATACCGCATTGGAACAGCACCCGCACTTGGCTGAGGTCGACGGTCTTTCCGTCGGGTTGTTGTAGGCGCATCTGAGAGGTCAAGAACTCTGCGGTCTGACCCGACTTTGGGCTCTGACGTGCTCCAGCCCAGAAGTGCATCATCAGCGCCGCCGGATTCCATGGGGCCGAGTAGCTGCCGTCGGCCTCTTGGCGCCAGTTGATCGAGCCGCGTCCGGAGCTAAACGGGTCGGCATTGACCTGTCCGGCTGTGCCGAGGTAGGCGCCGTGCGTCGGCGAGTCGAGGGCAACGTCGAATGCCTTTGACCAGGAGCCTTCTGCGAATTGGTAGTACGCGCCCTCGGTGAAGTTCACTCGGAAGTCAACGCTTGGAACATGGCCGTTCTCTGGAATGACCGCACATCGAAACTCGGTGTATTGGTTGCTTGCGAGATTGCCCCATTGGGAGTTGCGTGTTGTGCCCTGTGCCCAGTTCCAGCCTTGCGGCAGATAGAGGGAGGCGTCGTGGCGGCCCATTGGCGATTCTTCGTTGGGGTTGGATCCGTCGCCAGCTCCGATCGTTCCGTCGATCACCTGGGCCACGGTGTAGTTCCCGCTGATCGGCGCTGGCGCCCGAGTGGTCGTCGTTGTGGTGGTGGTTGTGGTGGTTGTTGTTGTCGTGGACTGGATTGTTGTTGGCGCAACGACTGGCGTTCTCGTGGTCGTGGGTGCTCGTGTGGTCGGTGTCGTTGCCGGAACCGTGGTTGGCACCTGGGTGGTTGTTGCGGCGCTCGGTCGAGCATCGGCGCGAAGCAGCGTTGTGGTCGGAACAGTATTGACACCGGCGACCGAGGTGGCGATGCTCTCGGACCCAACAGCTGAGGCGACCTCATCGACATCTTGGAGGGAATCAGCTGAGGTGGCTTGTTCGTTCGTCGTAGCCCCAGCGTTGGCCGCTCCGTTTGATGGAACGACCTGGGCTGCAGCCTCGGCCGACGCGACCTCATCGATTTGCGCTGACAGCGCAACGTCGTCGACGAACGGGGAATCGCCCGACTCGGAATCGTCGTCGAGTGGCGGCGCGTCGTTAGCTGCAGACAGCGAGGGCGAAACCCCTTGTCGAGCAGCGGTAGGGGTTGCTGCACGGCGGTCGACAAGCTCAGCTTCAGTCACCACAGCCGACGCTGCCGTACCGACCGAACCGTCACTGTTGCTATTGACGGCGATGAGCGTGGCGGTGAGCGCAAGCGACACGGTTAAACAAAAGATTGTGGGCTTGAGGTCAAAGGGACGCCGCGACATATGCACCCGTCCTCCACGATCGTTGCCCACCACTCAATCATTGGCACAAATCGCGCAGAATTACCATGCATAGTTCACCGTCGGTGAGTGATTTGCGCCACGGCCGCGGGAGAACGCACTCGCTGACGACCAGATGGTTTAGGAAACAACGGGACGCAGCAATGCCCAGACCGGGTCGTGGTCGCTGGCGTCATGATCCGCGCACACCCCCGATGCAACCACGTCGAACCCGCAAGCGAAGAGATGATCGAGCTCGAATGGACGGCCGAATCGGTGGAAGGTTTGCTGACCTGCGGGCAAAAGCCTCGCCAGGCCGGCCCGCTCCATGTGTTCGACAAGCCCACGGATCGATCGGCCCGACGCGGTGTTGAAATCGCCGCCAACAATCGATCTCGGTGCTCGTGCAGAAATCACCCGATCGGCGACTTCCCGGTACTGCGCGACCTGGCGTCGGTGCGGAAGCGTCGAGATCTCTGCGTGCACACTCCACACCATCAGTTCGTGTGGGCCTTGTCCATGGAGTGGGCGAACCGTCACCGGAGACTGGAGGGCAATGCGGCGCATTCCCATGAAGCGTGCGAGATGTGGGAGCCGTATGACCGTCTCCTCGCCGATTGTTCCCCGCGCAAGGATGGCGTTTCCGAACGGCTTGCCGGTGTCGTCGTGTTTGCAACCAGCTCGATACACCGAGCGAAGGCCGAGCGCGTCGGCGATCTGCGCGGGTCCAACATCGTCCATTTCCTGGAGCAGGATCAGGTCGGCGTCTTTGAGATCAGGATGGGCCGTCAGCGCGTCGATGGCCCGTTCGACGCCCAGACCGAGCTCGATGTTCCACGAGATAACCCGCATTATCGGGCGCGGTTCGTGCTCAAGAAGCAGCGAGTTCGAACGCGTCGTGGAGGGCCTGGGTTGCTTTGTCGACGTCAGTTCCGCGAACGACACAGCTAATACGGATAGCCGATGTCGAGATCATTTCGATGTTGATGTCGTTGTCGGCGAGCGTCTCGAACATGGTGGCGGCGACTCCCGGGTTGCTCTTCATACCCGCGCCAACGACCGAGACGCGTCCAATGTCAGAGTCGGTGCTGACAACGCACGAGTCGCCCGGAGCGCTCGCTTCGCAAATGGTTGCGGCACGTTCGGCGTCGTTCGTCGGCGTCGTGAACGAGATGTCGGTCTCGCCATCTGCGCTGACGTTCTGCACAATCATGTCGACGTTGACACCTGCATCGGCGAGAGCACGAAACATGCCTGCGGCAATACCGGGCTCGTCGGGAACGCCGCACACGGTCACCTTGGCCTCGGAAGTGTCGGGTACGACTGCCTTGATGATTGCTAGTTCCATGTCAGGATCCTCCTCGATGACCCAGGTGCCAGGCTCCCAGGTAAATGCAGAACGAACGTGCAGCGGCACGCGAAAACGTTGGGCGACCTCGACGGATCGCATGACGGGCTTTGGGCAACCGACGGCGGTCATTTCGAGCATCTCGTCGAAACTGATCGTGGGCATCTTGCGCGCATTGGACACGACGCGGGGATCGGTCGTGAACACGCCGGACACGTCGGTGTAGAGCTCGCACGAGTCGGCCTCGAGTGCGTGGGCGAGGGCAACGGCGGTTGTGTCGGATCCGCCTCGGCCGAGGAAGGTGACGTCTTTGTCCGACGAGACTCCCTGTGAACCTGCCACGACCGGAACCATACCGGCCTCGATTGCTTCACGGATTCGGGTCGGGTTGACCTCGAGGATCTTCGCGTTGCGGTGGTTCGTGTCGGTTTCGAAGCCTGCTTGGCTCCCGGTAAACGAAGCGCTTGGAACGTCGTTGTCGTTCAACGCCATGGCCACGAGAGCGCACGCCTTGCGTTCGCCGGCGGTGATGAGCAGATCCATCTCGCGGCCCGGTTGGGTCTTTGAAACCTCGTTCGCGAGACGAAGCAGATGGTCGGTCTCCTTGCCCATTGCAGAGACGACGAGAACAACGTGATCACCTCGACGGCGACAGCGAGCGACATGGTCGGCCACCTCACGAATGCGATCGGCATCAGCCACCGAGGTGCCACCAAATTTTTGAACGACAAGAGCCACAGACAAATACGGTAACGTTTAGATGTGTCTCCACAAACCAAGAAGAACGTCACTCTTATCCTTGCGATCTTTCTCATCATCGGCCTGATTGCTCCACTGGCGGCGATTGCGTTCACCTAAGGGGCCTATGGGTGCCAACGCTTGGGTCTTTCCACCTGCCGAAAGCGCCGACGAACACGGCGTTGTTGGGGTTGGCGCAGACCTCGAACCAGAGACGATTCTTACCGGCTATAGCCAAGGCCTCTTCCCGATGCCCTTGGAACCAGATGGGCCGATCGCATGGTGGTCTCCGGACCCTCGGGCAATTTTGCCCCTCGACATGCATGTCTCGCGGTCGCTTGCGAAGTCGATGAAGCGATTCCACTTCACGATCAACACAGCATTCACCGAGGTGATGAAGGCGTGCGCCGATCCGAGTCGTCCGCATGGCTGGATCGATTCGCAGATTCTCAGCGCCTACTCGCGTCTGCATGAACTTGGCTGGGCGCACTCAGTGGAAACCCGCAACGAGTCCGGCGACTTGGTCGGTGGCGTGTACGGCATTGGTGTCGGACGGATGTTTGCTGGCGAGTCGATGTTTCATTGGGAGACCGATGCCTCAAAGGCTGCGCTTATCCACCTCACCAGGACGCTCCGCGAGAACGGGATCATCTTGTTCGACGTCCAGTGGATGACACCACATCTCTCGTCTCTTGGCGCAATCGACCTATCCCGGAGCGAGTATCTTCGTCGATTGGATGAGGCTGTGTCGTCCAATCCGTGATGCGACTACCCGTAGTGCGGTCGATTGTGAAAGCCCGAATGTTTTTCTTGAGTCTCTGCCCCCAAAAGCCGAAACAGTATGCGTGATGGATAGTCGCGCCCTCGTGGCAATTTCGGTTGGGGTTACGGGCTTTGTGCTCGGTGTGCTTGCGCTGTTCGAAGGGTCAACCCTGGGTATCTTCGCAGGCGCTGCAGCACTTGGCGCTGGGGTTGTTTCGTGGTTCGTTGCGAAGGATCTCGCCGTAGCCAAAGCCGATGTCGAAACCGAGCGGGCCAAGGCCGCTGAGCTCGAGAACGCCGTGACCTCGCAGGTTCAGGCTCGGATCACCGCAGAGGATGCTGTGAGTTCTCTCGGCTCTGAGCTCGCTGCGACGCAGGCGAGCGAAGTCGCTCGTGCCGAACGTATCGAACAAGACATCAAGAGCGAGGTGCAGTCGAGCAATTCGAACGCTCGAAGCATCATCACGGACCCGTCGACTGGGCTCTATACCGAGGCCTACTTTCGTGCTGCGGTCGAGGCTCGTGTCGCTGCTGCCCGGCGACATCTTCGTCCGGTCGCTGTTGTGCTGATCGAGGTTACGAGCGGTAGTGGTGATGATCGCACGCAGGCAGATCCTGAGATGGTTGCCGATTATCTTCTCGACACGCTCCGCGAATCGGATACGGCGTGTCGCACCACCAACGGCCTGTACGCACTTGTCCTCGAGGACACTCCAGAGAACGGTGCGGTCTGGACAGTCGAACGAATCCGTCGCGAGATCTCCGACAACGAGACAAACACGACCGTCTGGGCTGGCATTGCGTGCTATCCAGCGCATGCGTTCGAAGTACGCGATCTGGTCGGTAAGGCCAGCGAAGCGCTCGAAGCCGCAACCGAGTGGCATCAAGACCGCATCGAAGTCGCCATCGCCGACCTCTAGCGACGTTTTTGGGGTCAGACCCCAAATCCGCCGGTAGCCGCCAAATTCGTTGATTTTGCAACAGCCGACCGAGCGGCGCTTGGCAAACGCGCAGCGTTAGCGGCAGATTTGGGGTCAGACCCCAAATGTGCCGTTAGGTGTCGCCGGTCGAGCTATCGACAAGCGCACCGAGCATGCCGGGCTTCTCCCGACTAGCCACTCGCGTCGCCCAACCTGCAGCCACAAGAGCGAACAGCATCGCTTCTGGCCATGCAGGCCCCTGATGCAAGAAATTCGGTCCGTTCATGTTGCCGGCCGCCACGATGACTCCAGTCGTGGCGAACACAAGAGCCGCTGCACCAATGCCACCAATGCGAGCCGCGTCCGCGGTTGCTCTTCCGTTGCTACGAAGGCTCAGCGGCCAGAGGGCAGCAGCGACCAGCGGAGCGAAGTGGTAGTGCAATTCTGGTCGACGGGCTGCAAGGACGAACCACACAGCACACATCAAGCCGGTAAGTAACGCCCCACGACTATGTGACGGTGCTTTCCACATGGATCAGAGCGTTTTCGACAGCAAAGCGGAGAAAAGGCTGGTTTCCAAAGGGCCACCAGGCCCGCAGGAATACGTTAACCCTTGCCCTGCCATGGGACGAGGATGGACTCGAGGATGCGCATAAGGACATCCATGAGCACGCCGAGGATTGCGATAATCGCGATTCCGACCACGATGACGTCGAGGCGGGTGAAGTTACGTGCCTGGAAGATCATGGCGCCGAGGCCGATGTTGGTACCGACGAGTTCTGCAGCGACGAGCGTTCCCCAGCTGACGCCGAGAGCGACACGGAACCCGGTGAAGAGCTCTGGCAACGCGTTCGGGATAAGGACCTTGGTAAGGACTTGACGCTTGCTTGCACCCAGTGAGTACGCAGCGCGGACCTTTGAGAGCTGCACGTTGCGCATGCCTGCGCGGGCCGCGATGATCATGATCCACAGTGATGCAAAGACCAGAAGAGGAATCGCAGCGGCGTCGCCGATGCCGAAGATGGCAATAAACAGGGGGATTAGGGCGAGCGGCGGAATTGGACGGAAGAGCTCGACAGGTGTATCGAAGAACCCGCGAGCCTTGCTCGACAGGCCCATTGCCATCCCGACAGGGATGCCCACGATCGAACCAAAGAACATGCCCCGGGTAATTCGCCAGAGGCTCGTAAGTGCATGTTCCCAGATGGTGGTGTTTTGGAAGCCATCGGTGAAGAGCAGAATTGCAGCGTTCCACGTGTCCCTCACCGACGGAAACTGCTGGGGGGTGATGAACTGAGAAAATTCGCCGCATTCATCGGAGCGGTTGCACGCAGCAATGAGCTGCTTCTCCTGATTCACGTCAGGATTCTCGGCAAAGAAGTTATCTGCGAAAGCTTGATCAAATCCCCACACTCGAGTTGAAGCCCACCAAAAGAGCATCATCACCACAAAGGCGATAACGCTAAACACCGGGACGCTCTTGACCGCGCTTGCATCACCGAACGACACCGTGCGTGCGTTCTTCGTCTTGTTCTTGGGGCCCTTCTGCTCCGTCGAACCCGCTGCCACTTGGGCTCCCATGCTTCCAGACATCAGCCTTGTCCCTCTCGTCCCATAATTTCTTCTTCCATCTCCCAGATGAAACTGAGGATCTCTTCCTTAATTGCGACGAACTCGGGGTCTTGCTT
>CALKGG010000022.1 GCA_938084885.1 uncultured Acidimicrobiales bacterium | reverse complement strand
GTCCTGCTCCGTTTGCGATGCGTCCGTTGGCTGCGCCGGTTCCTTCTGATCTTGGGTTCCATGGTTCGGTTGAGCTTGGTGCGGGTCCTGGTGTTCCATCGGGTGTGGCAACACTCGACATTGCAGCTGACACCGGCGACGCTGGCGACGCTGCCGACGCCGGCGACGATGCAGCCGCCGACGTACCAACCCATGTCGAGCTCGTCAACAACGAATTCGGTCCTCGTTACCTCGAGGTGCAGCCAAACGTGAACGTGTACTCGTCGAACCAGTCGAACACCGCCACCGAGTTCTACCTACATCCCGTTGACGGTCAACAGGACGTGTACCTGATCCAGTCGGTCTCGACCGGCCTCTACCTTCACGCCAACGGTGAAGAGGGTGGCTTCAATGTGAACGTCGTTGGCCCCGTCGATGCGACTGCCTACTGGCGGTTCGTCGAAGCTGGCGATGCTTACCACCTGTACAACGTCGGTCTCGAGCGTGTGCTCCAAGCCGACCGGCCAGGTTTCAACGTCGACACCGACCGCGAAGCCGTCGACTCTGGAAGAAGCGGACTCGACATCGAGTGGACGATCGTTCCAGTCGAGGGCTAACGCGAAAGAAGTAACGCCGTCATAAGGCAATGAGGCCGGGCCAACAATGGCCCGGCCTCACACGTTTTCCCGACAGGTGCGGCGAACAGCGGCGCTCTCAGGCCCGAGACTTAAGATATGTCGATCGGCTGCTCTGGAAGAAGCCCCGCAGCGACCGGACCAAGAAATTCTCGAAGTCGTGGCGGCAGAACTGGTTCGTCACTCGCGAGCAGTTCGTCGATCTCCCACCACCTCGCGCCACGAAACGCGAGCGCTTCGAAGTACTCGAGCCCCGTCGGGTTGTACTCGCCTCCGTCACACCACGCGACGTGTATCCACTCTTCGCTGTCAAAGAAGTAGCCAGCAAAGGTGAACTGGCACTGTTGGGTCCAGATGCATGGGCCCAGTTCAAACTCGGTGATCCCGGTTTCTTCGACGATCTCTCGTCTCGCAGCCTCGGCAGAGGTCTCGCCGGCGTCGATACCGCCACCGGGTATTTCCCACCACGGTGCCTTCGTTGGATCTCCGGGATCGGCGGCGTTGATCATAAAGATGCGGTTCTGTCGATCGAGCAACACGACTCTGGCCGCTGGCCGTTTCTTTCGCATCCTCAGACGGTATCGGTGCGATTCTTGGTCATGGGTGTTTTCCAGTCGGCGTTGGATCGTCGATGCGAAGCCGAGCCAAGAACAGCTGCACCCAAAAACCCACGGTGAGTCCCATATAGAGCGTCCCAAAGCCAACTTTCCCGCCGAGCAGAAAGCCAACGGTCAACGCGGTCAGTTCGACGACCGTTCGCGCAACCGATACCGAGAGTCCACGTCGAGCCAACGCAGTCATGAGGCCGTCGCGGGGCCCCGGTCCGAGGCCAGCGCCGATATAGAGCCCCGACGCTAACCCAATACAGATCGGTGCCGCCCCCAACGCAACGAGGCGTGCGGGCATTGCGGTGAGGTCGGGGATAATCAGCAGCGCAATGTCGATCACCGGGCCGATCACCAACACGTTGAAGATGGTGCCGAGCCCAAGCGGCTCGCGAAACGGAATGAAGCCGAGCACAAGAATGAGGCCGGTGATGATCACCATCGAACCAACCGTGACCCCGAGACGGGGAGCAGCGCCGGTGTGAAAGACCGTCCACGGGTTCGTTCCGAGATCGGCCTCGATCGACAGCGCCAACCCAACGCCGAACAGCACCAGGCCCGGAAGAAGCTGAAAAATTCGTCGCAGCAACGGGTGGCGAAGCGCGACGATCTGGAAGCCGAGTATCGATTGGGTATCTTGCGATACCGACACGGATTGCTCCTCCGGCTGATGCAGCCACGCCGCCCGAATGGCGACAAAGCCCACCCTATTGGGCTCGACTCAGGTCCAGTTGATTTGGTCGAAGAGCTTCCACAGCTTCCGAGCCTTGTCCGGGTTCGTGGCTTGAACCACACCCACTTTGCCCTGCAAGTGTGACCGGTAGTGCATGTGGCCGTTGCGGTTCGCACGCTCCGGACCCTCGTGCACTGCTTGGTGTAACTCCGCTCGCAGGCGGTCGAGGTCGCGGCGGTGCACGTTGAGTCGTTGGTTGACCACCATGCCGGTCAGCACTTGGCGTTGATGTGCACGCCGGACCTGTGTCTTTGCCGGGTTCACGATGAACCCCTCGTCGCGAACGATGCTCTCGGCGAGCGCAATGAGGCGATCGACCGTCGACCTGCTCGCATGGCTGCCGGCGCTGCTGGTTTGGGATCCGCCCGAAGATGACAACATTCCCGAGAACGCAAGGTCATCGGCATACCGCGTATAGCGGGCACCGAACTGCTGTGCGAGGCCCGCCAGACGAACGTCCAATCCAAACGCCGCGAGGTTCGCCAAAGCGGGCGAGGTCGGCGCTCCCTGGGGGAGATGCGCGGTGCGAAGGCGGGCGCGCAGGGCGCTGTCGCGAGCCGCATTCCTCGCAACGCTGCCGCCACGATGGCCGGGCGCTGTAGAAAGAACGGTCGGCGGCGTAGCATTCGTCGTCAGACCGGCCAGGAGTTGGGCCACATCATGGCGGTATCGGGCCGATCGAAAGGTCGCATAGATCCGGCCAGCCGATACCGACGGAAAGAAGTCCAACAGGTCGAGGCGGAGAACCCAATCACGCCCCGTATGCGGTGCGGCGAAAGTTTGAATCGATCGGTGAGCCACGAAACCATGCGCAGCATCATGGACCGGGATCCTGTTGACGATGTCGCGGAGCACGGCGCGCTGCATGTACTTCAGGTTCTGTTTCGGGGCCTCCAGAAGCCGAGCACCTCCCGATCGCTTTGGTATCCAGCGGTAGTTGTAGTGCCGAAGGTTCTCGTCTGTCGCTGTGCGTTCGAACGAGCCGGGGTCGGCGAACCACAACAGCGTCGACCGATCGAGGTTGAAACGGTCAGCGAGATCGCGGCTCGTTGGAATGTCCGGTACGGGCCAGCAGTGCGTGTGGACAGGGCCCGATTGCCGAGAGTGATCGTGTGCGGCGAACATCCACGTGTGAATCTGACCGTTGTCAGGACCTGTCAACATCTCGTCGATTTGGCGGCGAACGAACTCGGTGAACGCTTGTCGAGCCGCAGGCGAGCCGCCAGGACGACGCGCGTGCCCCTCGATGACTCGACGGGCAAGGGTGGCAAGCCAACGATGCTCGTCGAGTTCGACTTCGAGGTCGTGGGCAGCTCGACGCGCCAGCCACCGCTCAACCCATGGACCATCGAGGAACGCATGGGAGAGCGAATCGACAAGTTGCTGGTGTCGGCGCACCGCCGTCCGATAACTGGTCGGATGGTTAGACAACGGGGCGCTCCGACTTTGCGTGTATGTCGTGCGGACACGCAGGCGAAGCCTGCCTCACCGCATGTGCTGCGATGTGTCGGTACTGTGTCATCCCCAGGGGTGCCCTGGAGCGGTCATGGAGAGACGTCGATGCACGCATCGAGACCTCCATTTCCCTCGGCTCGAAGTCGCCCCGCTGCCGTTCGGCCACAGTACGCGCCCATGGGCGCATTGGGGAAACCCGGTCGAAACCGCCGGTCGGCTAGGACACCTCGGCGTTTGAGAACCGCCAAGTTCGCCCCGACGTATCGGCGTTGGCGGTAGACGACTGCGAGTCGAAAAGGTTCGAGATTGCCGCCTGGTCGACCGTTGGAGGAAAGGTGAACGCGGCGACATGGCCAACGGCGTTGCCATCGAGACGGCCACCGAGGTCGCGCACGACCGGAGCAAGGAAATCGACTTCCCAGTCGCCAAAGGCCTGCACTGCACGATTGCCGCTTCGAGCAAGCACGACGACGTCGCCACCGCTCGTGGGCCGGACCACATCGCCAGACGCAACCCCGCCTGTCAACAATGGTGAGACGACCAGTTCAAAGGAGTCGTCCGGGTGTTCGAACGCGTAGACGCGCTCGACGATCAGCTCGCCCGCTTCGTCATGTCCGGCGTGCAATTCGAGCTCGGTCAGGTTGCCAAACATCCACTGCAACTTTGGCCAGTGCGCAACGACCGAGTCGATCGTCGTCTCGATTCTGTAGACGCCAACGGATAGGGGAACAGTAAAGACCCGCATCCGTGGCTCTTTGCCATCGAGTCGGCCACCGATCGAGGCCACATGCTGGGCGAGCGCATCGACCTCACCCCATTCGCCAAAGACCTGGACTGCAAGATTTCGACCCCAACGAAGCAACTCGAACCGACCGTCGGCGTCGAGGCAGATGTGGTCGTCTGCGGCCAGACCTCGAACGAGCATTGGCGAGGTCGCAAGTTCGAACGTGTCCGCGTCGGGAACTCGGGCGGGAACGCGTTCGCGAATCCACTTCCCGTCAGCGGTCTGTTCGACGGCGAGGTCGATGTCGACGCTCATGAAGTATGGCGGATCAGCAAAGGTGGCCTCCGTGTCGAAATCCACAGCTCGTTGTTGAGGATAGAACTCATTGCAGGCTGTGCGTCCGCGGTTCCGCAGCGATTTTGGTGGCCGTTGTTTTGGGGTAGAACGGTGGGAATGGATCTTGACGAGCTGCGCGATGAATTGACGTTGGTTGCTGATCCTTCGAAAGTCGAAGCCATGGCGGCATACATGTTGCACAAGTTTGTCTACCTCGGTTGCTCAGCGGGGGAGCGCCGCACAGCCTCCAAGCCAATCACCAAGGCTGCCAAAGACATGGCACCGGATGAACTCCTCGACATGGTCACCAAACTTTGGGCCCAACCCGAGCGAGAGTTCCACTACGTCGGAATGGATGCCGTGCGCGCGGGAGCAAAGAACCTACGGCCGAGCGACCTTCCCGCCATCAAATCGCTCATCGTGGCCACACCCTGGTGGGACACCGTCGACTCGCTCGCCGTGCACACCGTCGGCGCCATGGTTATCAACCACCATGAACTGACCACCGACATGGACGAGTGGATTGAAGCCAGCGACCAAGGCGCCGAGATGTGGCTCGCCCGAACCGCCATCCTTCACCAACTGATGTACAAGGAACGCACCGACGTCAACCGACTCTTCACCTACTGCACCATGCAGATGGAGAGCACCGAGTTCTTTGTACGCAAAGCAATTGGCTGGGCACTACGTCACTACGCACGCACCGATCCCGACGCGGTCCGTGCGTTCGTTCACGAACATCGCAACGCACTTTCCGGTCTCAGCAAGCGTGAAGCGCTCAAGCACCTGAAGTAGCGCTCGGCCGCCACCGGCATCTAGGTCGGCGGTTCGTCCCGAATGACCGCAACGAATAGGCCGCTCGACTCGACCAACGGACGACCCTGCGAGCTCCTAATCGCTGCGTGCACCCGGACCGTGCGGGCATTTGTTGGCGTGCACGAACCAACAACGTCATATGGGCCCTCTCGAATTAGCACCGGTTGGCGATACCGAAGATCGAGCGTTCCCGTTGCGATTCTGGAGTTCAGTGCAGCGCCAGCGACTCGGGCAGAAATGAAGTCGAGCACCGTGGCCGAAAGGCCACCCTGCACCCAACCCGGTGCGCCGGTATGTTCCCGTTCGGGGGCGTAGACCGCCGTCCCGAACACCTGACCCGACGGCTCGACCGTAATCGTTACATTGGGGTACAGCGCAGACATGATGCGTTGCGCCGCAGCCTTGGCCGGATCTGGATTTGGTTCGGGAACTTCTCTTGGTTCGGCCACCCACCCAGCGTAGGAAGTCCTTCCCGAATGTGACCAATGAGCGTCAAGGCCGAATAATTGCGCAGAGTCCCTTCGTGCTAGAGTGCGCTCTGAGCGGATACCGAACTGGACCTTCCTGCAGTGATCGAGCGAACTTCTCTAGGCGGTACGACAACCCCGACTCGCGTCTGGTACGCCCTGCTCGCAGCGTTGCTCTTCGGCTCTATCCTTGCCATTTCGGCAACTGCGGTCGGCGCCCAGGCACGAGATTGCACCGTTACCCGAAACGGCAATGACAACGTCATTACGTGGGATCCGGGCAGCGGCACGAACGTCATCCGCCGCAACGGCGACTGGCTGGTGACCCCAGCTGATGGCGTCTCCACGTTCACCGACTCGTTCGCCCCCGCTGGTGCGAGCTACGTGATTCGTACACGCCCAAGTGGTGTCGTCAACGACAACACCTGCACCACGGGAACACCGCCCGTTCCGGATCCAGCGCCAACGACTTCTTGCACCGTCACCCGCTCGGGCTCGAACAATGTGATCTCCTGGGCCGACGACGGCGGCCTCCATGTCCTTCGCTTCAACGGTGACTGGCTGGCAACGCCCGGCAATGGCGAATCCTCATTTATTCACGTCGGAGGGCCAACAACGGGCACCTACCTTGTTCGCACCTTCGCAGGGAACACCAGCGCCGATCGAACATGTCAAGCCGGCGGCACAAACCCAGTCGATCCGGGCCCGGTCACACCCGACCCAACCAACAACTCGTGCACTGTCACCCGCAGCGGTACCAACAACGTGTTGACGTGGAGCGACAACGGTGGAGTGCACGTCATTCGCCGCAACAGCGATTGGCTCGCAACGCCGGGCGCAAACGCAGCGTCCTACACCGATGTCAACGCCGCCGAATCGGCCAGCTACCAATTGCGCACCTTCGTTACCAACCAACGCATCGACACGGCGTGTGTGATGACGAGTGGCCCCAACCAGCCAACCGGCCAGCGCCAGTTTGTCGTCCACATCAGCGTCGATGGCCTTCGTTCTGACTTCGTCACCCCAGCAGTTGCGCCAAACCTTTCCCGACTCGTCGAAACCGGAGCCGCCACCCTGAACGCCCGAACCGACCCGGCCGAAACTCGCACACTGCCAAACCACACATCGCAGTTCACTGGTCGTTTCGCTGAGGGCGTCAACGGACACGGCATCACGTTCAACAACGACATATCCGGACTCACCGTCCACGATGCCGCTGGCGAATACACCGCGTCGGTGTTCGACGTCGTACACGACAACGGCGGGCGAACCGTCTTCTACTCGGGCAAAGAGAAGTTCGAACTCCACGAACGAACATGGCGCTACAACGGTGCTCCCGACGTCACCGGCGCAAACAACGGAACCAACAAGATCGACGTGTTTGTTCGCAACGACCCGTCGGTCAGCTGGCCGAATTTCATCGATGACCTCGTTGCTGGCTCGGGAGACACGTTCGGATTCTTCCAAATTCGCGAACCCGACTCGGCTGGCCATCTGCACACGTGGGGAAGCGCTGGCTACCGAGATGGTGTCACTGCCGGCGATAGGACCATCGGTCAGATTATCGACGGGCTCGAAGCCGCTGGCGTCCTCGATCAGACAATGATCATCGTGACCGCCGACCACGGAGGGCCAACGGGTGGAGCTCTCCACGACACACCGGAAAACCCCGAGGCATACACCGTGCCGTTTGTGGTTTGGGGCGCGGGCGTTGCCAACGGCGCTGACCTCTACGCGCTCAACACGTCGAGCCGCAACGAACCAGGAACCGCCCAAATCGGGCGAGGTGGTTCTCAACCCATTCGAGGTCACGACGCACCGAACCTTGCACTCGACCTCTTGGGTCTTCCGGCAATTCCAGATTCGACCGTCAACGCGAATCAGAACCTCAACGTCAACTAGGCGCCGGTTACGACGTCAACAGCTGCGGTTGCTAAGCAGTGGCCATGGCCCTCGTCATTGGTATTGATTCATCGACCCAGTCAACAAAGGCGGAGCTTCGCGACGCAGAGACTGGCGAACTCATCGCCACAGGTCGGGCAACGCACCCCCCAACCCAGCCCCCGGTTTCCGAACAGGACCCGGCGTCGTGGTGGGAGGCGTTGGTCGATGCTGTTCGCCAGCTAGGCGAGCAACGCAAGGACGTTGTTGCCATGTCGGTCGCCGGTCAACAACACGGCCTCGCGCTCGTCGATACTGAAGGAGCATCGCTACGCCCAGCGAAACTATGGAACGACACGACCTCGGCGCCGAACGCCGACCGTTTGGTGAGGGACCTCGGCGCCGAGTGGTGGTCGTCGACGACCGGATCGGTTCCCGTGGCGGCATTCACCATAACCAAGCTGGCCTACGTTGCCGAGCACGAGCCAGACATCATCGACAAGGTCGCAAAGGTCATGTTGCCCCACGATTATTTGACGTGGCGACTATCGGGCGCGCATGTAACCGACCGCGGCGACGCATCGGGAACAGGCTGGTTCGACGGGGTTAACGGGAGCTATCTCCCGAGCGCGATTTCGTCCGCGCTCGGAACCGAAGCGGATTGGCTCGACCGGCTACCCACCGTGTTGGGGCCACTCGACGCCGCTGGACAGATTTCTGGATCGGTCGCCACCGAGCTCGGACTTCCCAGCTCGGTGGTTATCGGCCCCGGCACCGGCGACAACATGGGCGCGGCCTTGGGCCTTGGCTTGGGCACGGGCGATGTGGTCCTGTCGCTCGGGACATCGGGAACGGTGTACGCGAAGTCCAATCAACGAACAACCGATAGTTCCGGAGCCGTCGCTGGGTTTTGCGACGCAACGGGAGCGTTCCTTCCGCTCGTCTGCACGCTCAACGCAACCAAGGTCACCGACACGGTTGCGCAATGGCTTGGGACCGACGCTCCTGGCCTGGCCGAACTCGCACTCGCAGCGGGAACGAGTCCAATCTCTCCGGTCCTTGTTCCCTATTTCGATGGCGAACGCACCCCGAATCGCCCGGACTCGAACGGGATCATGGTTGGACTCACGAACGACACGAGTCGCGAACACCTCGCACGAGCTGCTCATGACGGCGTGGTATGTGGCCTTCTCGAAGGCCTCAGTGCGCTCGAAAATTGCGGCGGTTCCAGTAGCGGACGTCTGCTCGTTGTCGGTGGAGGAGCACGCTCAACCGCCTACCGCCAACGACTCGCCGACATCACTGGACGTGAGATTCACATACCCGAAAGCGACGAAACAGTGGCCACCGGAGCGGCGTTGCAAGCCGCGGTCGTGCACGCCGCAACGCACGAAAATGCGACGATGAGCGAGACACATTTCGACGATCTTGCGACGCAATGGTCACTAAAAAACACTCAGGTCAGCGGGCCGCGCGCCGATGGCTTTGGAGATGAGATCCGCGAACGATACCGCAACGCTGCGTCCTTCGACGATGGCCTCTGCAGAGCCCCACGGACCCCTGCCGAGCCAGCCTCGAACATGTGACGCGACCGGCTTTGGTCATTTGGCCCGCAATTTAGGGGAAAATGGACCGCTTTTAGTCCTTCCGGACCATCCAACACTCCCGCCCGGGAGTCGATTGATTCGGTACGTACCGAACCCGCGTGCGATACCGAGCGCATGTGGAACTGGAAGGAATGCTCAATGAAAAAGCGGATTACAGGGTTTGCCGTTCTCGCGGCAGTGCTCTTACAGGCCACACCGGTCGCAGCTCAGACAGCCAAGGTCGACACGAGTGTGCCTGGGGTCTTTGCCGACAACATGTTCATTCTCATCTGTGCAATGTTCGTCATCTTCATGCAGGCGGGCTTTGCAATGGTCGAGGCTGGCTTGACCCGCGCCAAGAACGCAGCACACATGATGCTCAAGAACCTTCTCGACTTCGTCGTCGGTGCCTCGGGCTTCGCTCTCGTTGGCTACCACATTGCATTTAGCGGCGCTGCATGGTTTGGTTTCGACTGGCTGTGGGGCGCTCCCGACGACCTTGCTCCCTACACCAGCACACTGACCCTTCCGGTTCACTTCTTGTTCCAGATGGGCTTTGCTGCCGCAACCGCAACGATCGTCTCGGGTGCCGTTGCTGAACGTGTGCAGTTCAAGGCGTACTTCTGCTACTCGGCAATGCTCTCGGCATTCATCTACCCAATTGCTGTGAGCTGGGTATGGAACCTCGATGGTTGGCTGGCACAGGAGGGCTTCATCGATCTTGCTGGTGGCTCGCTCGTCCATGGCGTGGGCGGTATGGCCGCTCTTATCGGTGCGAAGATTCTCGGCCCTCGCATCGGTCGCTTCGACGCAGATGGCAACTCGAACCCAATCCCTGGCCACAACGTGCCGCTCGCTGTTCTCGGTGTCTTCATCCTCCTCGTCAGCTGGTTTGCCTTCAACGCTGGTTCGCTTTTGAGCGCAGACATTCAGCTCGGTCAGGTCGCAGCAGTCACCGCAATGGGCGCAGCGTTCGGCGGCCTCGGCGGCACGGTCACCACATGGCTCTCGCTGAAGGTGCCAGACGTGACCCTCATTGGTAACGGTGTTCTCGGAGGCCTCGTTGCCATTACCGGTGGTGCGCTCAACTACAACATCCTCTCCGCCATGATCATCGGCGCTATTGGTGGTGTCATTGCGACGACCGGCGTGCTCTTGCTCGACAAGGTGCAGATCGATGATCCGGTCGGCGCCATCCCCGTTCACCTCTTCTGCGGTTCGTTCGGCATTCTCGCCGTTGGTATCTTTGCCGACCCCGACGCAGTCATTGGTGGCGAAGGTGCTGCTGGTCTGCTCTACGGCGGATTCGGCCTTCTCGGAACCCAGGCCCTCGGCTTGGTAGCGATCCTTGGCTTTGTTGCCATTACCTCGGGCGCCATGTTCGTCATCCTTCGTGAGATCGGCTGGCTGCGAGTATCGGTCGAAGACGAAATGATCGGTCTCGATATCGCCGAGCACGCACTCCCTGCATACAACGACGACTTCGTCGACTACAGCGAGGCACTCATCGCCGACGAAGCCGACGCCTTCTACGAGGACGAATTCGCCGGATAGCGGCTCTCCATCTCCTTACCCAGCCCAGGTAGCAACCCAGAAAGGCCGACGTGGCAGACGACCGAAAGAAACAAAATCTAGAGGTTCTTCGCAACGCCGTTGATCGGGGACGTACAGGCGGAAACGGTGCTCCCGGTAGCGGGGGTGGCGGCGCTGGCGGCCAGATCATGTACCGAGGCAAGCCGGTAGGGCGAGCCGGCGGCGGTGGTGGGGGAGCTCCTGGAGCTCCCGGCTCCAGCCGAGGACGACCACCAGCAAATCAGGGCCAGGCAAACGACGGGGGCGACGTGAAAGATGCGCTCCGCAAACTTACACAGCTATTCAACGATGGCCTGATCACTACGGCCGAGTACGACGCAAAACGAGCAGAGATTCTCAACCGCCTCTAGGCGAGGGGACAGAAAAGAACCATGAAAATTAGATCCAAACTCATCGTGATGTTGGCAGTGCCACTGTTAGCACTGGCGCTCGTGGCGCTGTGGACGTTCCGAAACGTGAACACCGAACAAGAGGTGCTCGAAGACACCGACGGCGCCATTGCTGCGCTCGTCGAACTCGACGGACTGTGGGCAGACCTGTCACGGGAGCGCCTTGCGGTTCTGTTAGGCGACGACGTTGCTGAAGCAATCGACGTGACCAATGCGGCGTTCGCCCGTGTCGAACAGCAAAACGCCTTCGGTACGTCGGCTGTTGCAGCCTCAGCTTTGGCGCAACTTCCACAAGGAGAAGAACGCACTGGTGGCTCGGTTCAGAACTACAGCGATGCGCTCGACATTGTCGAGGGTGGTATCCAGCAGGTGCAATTCGCTGGTCTCGAGTCGGACTCGGTCCTTCGAGCTATCTTCCTGATTCACGCCCGTGGCGCATCCCGGACACAAGACGAGGTGTGGATTAGCACGCTCGGCCTCGATCAACTCGACCAGGACCAGGTTCGTGAACTGCTCAGCGGTGCCCGAAACTCGGTCGCTGCCCGAGCACAATCGGCTGCAGACCGTGTGAGTGACGGAACCGCACCGTTCGGTTTCGCGACAGGCGTCGCTGGCGGAAACGCTCTCGCCGACCTCGAAGCGTCGTTCGCTACGCAGATGACCTTCACCGGCGAAACTGTCGAAGCGCTCGTTGCCGACTCGACACAGAACCTTTCTGATCAGGCTGTTCTCGACACGCTCATGACGAATCGCCTGGCGTGGGACTCCGATGCTGATGCAACCCATCGAGCAATCGAGGCCGAACTCGACGAGCGGTTCAACGAGGTTGAACAGACTCGCTCGCTCTCGCTGTTCCTTGGCCTTCTCGGAGGTTTCCTCCTCTTCACGCTCGTCTTTGTGATTGGCCGTTCGATCCTTGGTCCTCTCGACCGTCTGATGTCCAACGCAAGCGTGATGACCAACGAACGTCTTCCGGCAGCGGTGGCCCAGCTTCGTACGATTGGCGCTTCCGATGAGGTGCCGCAGCTTGCGCAGATTCCGAAGGAAAGTAACGACGAGATCGGAACCATTGTTGAAGCATTCAACGATATGCAGGCCAGCGCACTGAAGGTGGCAACCGATCAGGCCCGTTCACGCCGCAACGTTGCGGAGATGTTCGTGAGCCTCGGTCGCCGAAACCAGCAGCTGAACCACCGCATGATCACGATGATCTCCGAGCTCGAACGCGACGAGCAAGACCCTGAGACCCTTCGTGGCCTCTACCAGCTCGACCACCTCGCAACTCGAATGCGTCGTAACGCAGAGTCGCTCCTGGTGCTTGCGGGCAACCGTTCGCCTCGTCAGTGGAAGCGCCCCGTGCCGTTCGACGACGTTGTTCGTTCGTCTCTTGCCGAGGTTGAGTACTTCGAACGTGTCGAGATTGGTCACCTTCCCGAGCTCGATATGAGCGGTGCGGTCGTGACCGACATCACCCATATGCTCGCTGAACTGTTGGACAACGCCACGCAGTTCTCCGATCCAACGAGCACGGTTGCCCTCTCTGCAGTCGAGACTCACACCGCCGTCGAATTGCAAATTCAGGACAACGGATTCGGTATCGATCCCGAAGACCTTGCAATCTTGAACGAGCGTGTGACGAACCCGCCAGAACTCGATGAGGCGCCATCTCGCCTTCTTGGATTGTTCGTGGTTGGTCGTCTCGCCCAGCAGCACAGTGTTCATGTTTCGCTGAAGAGTGTCGCTGGTGAAGGTACGACCGCTACCGTCACGATTCCAAAGTCGCACTTCCCTGTCGAAGTTGCCGACAACCCAATTCAGGTTCCATCTGCTCCGGTCGATCTCAACGCCGATAACGCTGCAGACTTCTTCGCCACAGGCGCCGAGGTCGAACTCGACGAAGTTGAAGAGCTCGATCTTCCGGTTCCCGATGCAGTCACCGAACTTCCAGTTCCCGGAGCGAATCCAATCGAAGCTGCGCTTGCTTCTGATGACGAGCTCAATGATGACGAAGTCGTTGAATTCACCGAAGCTGTTGACACTGAAGCTGTTGACAC
>CALKGG010000021.1 GCA_938084885.1 uncultured Acidimicrobiales bacterium | reverse complement strand
GCCGATCGTGGTCTCGGACTGCGAGCTGATGTTCACCTCTGGGTGCGTGAACCAGGTTTCGAGCGTTCCGCTGAATAACGGCAGCGCGAAGTCTTGTGATCGGTCATCGAGCGAAGCGAACCCTGTAGGCCGCAAGAAGATTAGTCCCGACTCAAATGGGGTGGTCATACCCGCACGCCCAATGGCAGAGAAACCAATGACTTCGAACGTATCGGTTTCGATGTCGAACGTGATCTCGACGCTCGTTCCCAGATCTGGGATCACGATCGGTTCGACGTCTTCCGCTACCACGCCATCTGCTGGTTCTTCCTCAGTTTCCTGCTCGGACTCGGGCTCTTCCTCCGATTCCTCTACAACTTCGGCTGGCTCTTCTTCAGCGTCTTGCTCCGTGACTTCAGTCGTGGTGTCATCGGCCTCGCCACCGGCCGCTGATTCAGTGTTAGTAGTGTTGCTGCCGCACGCAGCGGCAACCAAAGCCAGGACCACGAGCAGAGCTCGCAGCTTTCTCAACCACGGCCTCCGTTCAGTCTTGTATTCCGCCAGTGTGTTCATGGTTCCCGTCTCCTTGTTCGACTTCTGAAGCAGGAGTCGTCGGTCGCAAATGTCGCCGACAAGGACCCGCCACAAAGCCAATCGTTCGAGAATGACGGAATCCTTCGGCGGTCTCTAGAAAACTTCGGGAATGTGACCGTCTCTTTTGGCTATCCCATCTGGACTTGCAGGAACTTGACCGAATAGCCAACCCAATCGATCACACCGGTGGCACAGGCCGGTTTCGGACCGACCGTCCAGGTGAAGGTGTTCTCGCCGGGTTGGAGCTGTGCCGGGTCGAGCGGCAGTCGGAAGCTCGTCCAGTGATCGCTCGCACAATCGCCACGCTCATACTCATAGGGATGCACCTCGACCGGGTCGGCACCGTTCACGCTCAGCAACACCGACCCACGCTTCGGCTGATGGATTTGGCCAAAGAGGACGGGATCATCACCGAGCTCATCGATGTCGATCGTCACCGTCTCTGACTCGCCCACCTCACGGTCGCCGGTGCGCTGGAGGTAGACCACGTCGTTCGCTTCATACGTGTCGTACTGGCCAACCACCGGCCCATCGAAACGAAGGTTGTCCCAATGGAAGGTGTAGGTGTCGGTGTTGCCGTCCTTGACCGGGTTGTACGCATGGGTCTTGAACAACACGAGGCCTTGGTCAAACGGCATGCCGCCGGGAACGTCTACCGACCACTCGTCGAAACTGCCATCGGCTGTCTCGATGCCCCAGACGATCTGGTCGCCGTCTATCTCGATACGCATCGTTCGCCGCACTCGCCGATCGTCGAGCGCAGGGTCTGATGGGTAGAGGTCTCGCCACCAGGCAAAGTCCCACTGGCCGCGTTGGGTATCGTTCGCCAGCCAACCCTCGGGTGCAAGTGCGCCAGTCCCAACCTTGATCGTGCGGACGTTTCGTCGAAAATCGAGCACAATGCGGTCGTTGGAGTAGGTCTCGCTGATGGGCGAGTCGGTTGGCCCAGCTGCCACCTTCAGCTGATCTCGGGGAGCGATCATGACCTCCCACCAACTGCGTGTGTCGTGGGCATCGTTGATGTTCACCTCGAACTCGAGGACGCCACCGTTTGCGAAGTTGAACTCTTGCTTCGGCCAGAACGCACTGACCGAATACGGCCCGGCCTGGCCCATCGACGACATCATGTGGTTCTTGCAAATGAAGAAGCTCGCATCGGGCGATGCGCCGTTCGTATCTTGGCGGGAGTCGACCAAGTGCTGGGGGAGGGGCGAGACGTCGGGGTTGGGTCCGGCGCAGTCTTGGCCATGATCGGCGAGGAACGGCGGGTAGCCATCGAAGTGGTCGCCGGGGTGGCTGCGGTGGGTCACGGCGTAGTCGAAGTTTCTGGGGAGCAAGTCTTGGGACGGCGATGACGGATCGCCGTCGAAGGTCTCCTCAAACGCCCACCCACCGACGGGTGGCGGCGCTTGCTCAGGTGCTGGTGCTGGAGTTAGCTCGGGAGCAGGTTGGGTGGCTGGCTGAATTTCTGGCGCCGGCACAGGAGTCGGCGCTGGCTCGGGTGTCGGCGCTGGCTCGGGTGTCGGTGCTGGGGCGATGCGGATGTCGTCGAGGAAGAACGCCGAAGGATCTTGGCCGCTCACCTCTTGCCACCAGAAGCCGCCGATCGTCGACGACGCGCCGAGGTCGGCGAGCGGAATCACATGGTCGCTCCACTCGCCGCCGGGCACGTCGATCTTTACGGGTGTACCGGCCTGGAACGCGCCGTCCATCATCACGACGCGCAACGAGACCGAGCCGTTCTCGCCACCGTGGGCAGAAAACCGAAGCTCGCCACCGGCCGGTGCTTGGGTGGTTGCACCGTGTCCCAACGAGACTGCCGAGTACGCCGCCACATCTGCACGCAATGCGAATTGACCGCTCGCCACTTCGACCGTGCTGGCAAGATCGACCTCTGCGCCCGACCACGACCAGTTAGCAAAGCCATCGCCAAGCCCGTCATCGAATACCGAAACAGTGGCCGCCTGGCCCGAAGCCCCCGGCACGGTCAACAGCACGGTGGCCATAATCGCGAGGCTGGTCGCAGCGAAGAGCTTTAGCCGACGCGGCCATGAAAAGTCGTGATTCGAACGGGTTTCGGTCTCGGTTCCTGTGAGTCGTGTCATGGAATGACGGTAAGGACATGGCATTGGTCGTACTTGGCGCGAACCGGGCGCGAACCGGGCAACGAACGACCGCCGATGCCCGCTAGGGGCGTCAATCCGGCCGATGCCCGGTAGGGGCGTCAATACGATCGTGCCGATGCAATAATGGAGAATGTTCGATGCGGGAACGGACGTCGGTCCTTACCGAATTCACGAGCCTGTCGCTCGGGGCCGCTCGGGTGCGGTGTATTGCTCGTACGACGGTGACGGTCACCCGGTCGCGCTCAAAATGCACGACGACGCCGAAGCTGCACTGGCCGAGATCGAGTGCCTCCAACAGGTAGATCACCCTGGCGTAATCAGCATCATCGAACACGACAACCTCCCCAGCGGTGCAACGTGGCTGGCGCTGCCATGGATCGATGGGCAAACCCTCGGCCACCTGATCGACGCGGAGAGCCCGCTCTCACTCGACCGGACCAGGCGCATCATCACCCAGCTCGCCGACGCGCTCGATGCAGTCCATCACGCCGGGTTCACCCACGGCGACCTTGCACCGTCGAACGTGCTCATCGATACCGCCCCAGGCACCACCATCGATGAGACCACGCTCATCGACCTCGCCACGTCGAAGCGAATCGAAGATGGCGAGCAGACGCTCGACCGAACTACCGGCATCACACTCGAAACAACGCCGCGATATGCGGCACCCGAGGTCGCCACGGGGCGTGCGCCCGAACCGGCGAGCGACATTTATGCACTCGCCCTCATCACCTACGAGATGTTGACCGGCGCCTCGCCGTTCCCCGACGTTGCCACGCCGATCGCCATGTTGGGCCACCACGCATCGTCAACGCCCGACGCCCCAACCGAGCACCGTCCCGACCTTCCCGGCGCGGTCGAAGAGGCCATCTTGGCGGGACTCGCGAAAGACCCGCACGACCGGCCAGCGACCGCAAGCCAGTTCGCCCGAACGCTGCACGACGATGGCCCAGGAACCTCAGCACCCGCCGAACGTCGGTCGTCGCCCGCCCGGCTCGGGAGCTTCGCTCTGCTGATCCTGTTCGCCGCAGCGCTCTTCGTCCTTGGGTTCGCCAGCATTGCCGACCGGCCCGGCAACGACGGCGCCGACCGATCGCTCGCCGAGCGCAACGAACTCGCAAGCCAGCTCGCAACCGCTCCCGGAGATGCAGCGAGCATGGTCTGCAACCTTGTGTCGAACGCCGGCTTCGGCGGTGCCGTTCCCGAGCACTTCTACTTCGGAGACAGCACCAACACCATGGCTGTTGTCGAAGGTGGAGGGGTGGGTGGTGGCCCAGCACTGCGGGTCGGCGCCAACGGCACCTTTGGGATCTTCGGCGAGATCACCCCGATCGAGGGCGACACCACCTTCATCCTGTCTGCCTGGTTGCGCCGCCAAGGCGAACCCGACGTGACCACGATGTATGTCGACTACCTCGACGCCGACTTCGAACTGCTGACGAACCGCCGAGCAGACGCATTGGTGGGCGAGGTACTGGGAAGCGTCGAAGGCCGACGCGCCCTGATCTTCTCCGACGCACCAGAAGGCGCTGCCTTTGCCGTCCCGACGTTCTTCAAGGACGGATCTGGCGGATCGCTACTCGTCGACGAGATCGTCTTTGGCCCCGAGGAGACATGTCTCAACGGGGTAGGTTCATGACGCCCGCCGTCCTTCGTCCGTTGCCCGACGGCGAGCAGATATGGCTCGAAGACACCCCGGTCACGATCGGACGGGACCCGTCCTGTGGCGTGCACCTCGACATGGCATCGATGTCACGGACCCACGCACAGATCGACCGGACACCGCACGGGTATGTGCTGGCCGATCTCGGCAGTCGGAACGGAACGTTCCTCAACGGCACTCGCATTGAAACAACGCCCCAGCCATTGCGAGATGGCGATGAGATTGTGTTCGCAGGCGTGGCGTCGTTCCGTTTCATCGACCCAGCAGCGACCCCCGCCGCGCCACTGATCGGCCGCCTCACCGGCGTTTGGATCGAACCCGATTCGGGCACCGTATGGGTCGACGCGCAACGAGTTGACCCACCCCTGTCCCAACGCCAACAAGCACTGCTCGAACTGCTCGACCGCCACGCCGACACCTACGTCTCTCGTCAAGCGATCATCGAACATGTGTGGAGCGACGTCGCCGCCGACGGTGTCACCGCACAAGCACTCGACAGCCTCGTCAAGCGCCTCCGCTCGCGACTCCGTCCACTGCAGGTCAACGGCGAGCTGCTCGACGTCACCCGCGACCGAGGTATTCGTCTCCGTCGTCGATAGCCACCACTGCCACCGTTGCGACGGCTTGTAACGATGTCACCTCGCGCCGCTGACCCGTGCGGAAGTGCGCTAGGCAAGAAACTGGCAGTCTCAATCGATACCGTACGACCGAAGCCTTCGATAGAGCGTCGCTCGAGAGATTCCAAGCACATCGGCCGCAGCACTGCGGTTGCCATTCACCTGGGCGAGCGCTCGGCGGATTTCTGCCACCTCGGCCTGTTGAATCGTGCCGCAAATTTCGGTTCGCGGACTGCCAGCTGGCGCTGGAAGGTGACACGCATCGAGTTTGCCGTAACGGGCGAGGTCGAGAGCGCTATCGAGTGTTGCGAGCAGGCCTGACACATTGCCCGTCCACCGGCGACGGCGGAGAGCGGCGAAGAACTGAGGAGGAACATTTGTGCGACCAGCAGCGGTCAAGTGCTGGAGCGCAATCGGCTCGATGTCTTCGGGCCGAGAACGCAACGGCGGTATCACGATCGAAAGTGGCACCAAGCTACGAAAGTGCGACAGCGACTCAGATAACGCAGAATCGGCGGCCATCGTGACGATAAGGCGCGCCGCATGTGGCCGTCGTATGAGGGACGTGAGTGCGCTGACCACGGCATCATCGAGCGAATCGGCGTCTCTCACCACGACAACCTGAGCTCGTGCGAGCGCCTCTTCGATCGAGCCGAGCCAACGCTTCGGCCCATCGATTGCTACCCGCCCCGAATCGAACATCGTGACATCGCTACCCGCCCGCTCGGCAATCGCTCGTGCGACAGCACTACGGCCGGAGCCAAATTCGCCGCAAATCATGAGCGGCTGGCGCACCCGAGAAACCGACATTGCCTGACGCACGACCTCTTGCCACGCCGCGCTCTGACCAACGAGTTTGCCAAGGCGAGGTTCCTTCGATGTGCGCCGAGAAGCCACGCCGGATGCTTCGAGCGTGTGCTCGCCGACGGCAAAGATCGCAGCACCATCGCTCAGCACTTCCAACGCATTCAACGTGATAATCCGACCGTTCCGTCCGCCGATACGCACCGGCGTGTTGAACTTCGAACCCTCGACATGGCGCCAAATCGTTTCGTGGTCATACTCGGCCAGAATCTCGCGGGCCTTCGGCGTAGCGATCCATGTCTGCCTACTGACCGCAAGCGTTGAGACGTTGTGGGAACGACGATGTCGGATGAAGCCGTCCAGCAGCAGTCGATCGCTCGGCGACGCGTCATGGAGCAGCCGCTCCTCGATGGCTTGAGACAATTGCATCGCCGTCGGCAGCAACAATGGCGACGTCTCGGTCACGGGACACACCAAGCCGACCGCACCGGCAATCCGATGGCTCACCGGATGGACGACCGGCGAATGCACACACGAAAACCGCTTGAACACCTCGAGGTGATGATCGGCGCCAATGACCACGGCCGGACGTTTGGTCACCAACGAAGTCCCCACCCCATTTGTGCCAACTCGATCCTCGGCAAGGCTGTATCCAACGGCGAGGGCATGGCGGTCCATCACGTTGGCAACATCTCGAGTTCCGGCGCCGCGCAGCGCAATGTTGCCCCGATGATCGGCTAACACCACGCCGATATTCGCGTCGTTGAGCTGATCGAGAATTGGGCGAAACACCGGATCGGAAAGATCGGCAAGGCGTTCGGCAGCTTCGCCCATGTCACCCAAACTCAGCGTGTCGATCGCAAACGGATCGATGCCGTACAAGGTCGATCGGCGCGCTGCTTCCTGCAAGTCAGCAGGCAACGCAGAACCGATTCGACGCGACGTCATATCTATCCCCCTAGCGACAACTTAGGCCCGCGGTCCGTCGTTTGAAAAGTGGAAGTGTTGCAAAGCGACCCAAGTGTCTCACATTGACACACCCGCCCGAATTGCTCCGCGTCGAGAATCTCGACAGTTCGACGAAAGGGGGTCTGGATGGTTCGCAACGCAACGGTGGGCATCATTGCCAACCCTGCGTCGAGTCGCGACATACGCCGAATCGTCGCCCGAGGCCCCGCAACGACCACAAACGACAAGATCAACTCGCTCGCTCGGCTCATGGAAGGGCTCGCCGCCACCGGGGTGAGCCGCGTCGTGTCGATGAGCGACGCTGGCGGAATAGCCCAAGGCCTCGCATCTATCGCTCAGAAAGCAACAGCATCACATTGGCCTGAACTCTCCTTCGTTGACCAAGAGATCAGCCACAGCCCAACCGACACCATCAACGCCGCCCGAGCCATGTGCGAACAAGGGGTGGGCGCCATCGTCGTTCTCGGAGGAGATGGCACCAACCGACTGCTGCTCGGCGAAACCGGCGACACCCCCGTTGCATCGATCTCGACGGGCACGAACAATGCCTTCCCCCGTCGCGACGAACCAACCGTCGTCGGATTCGCAGCCGGCTATGTCGCAACCAGCACCGTCGACCCGGCCGTGTGCACGTACCGAGCAAAGTCGTTGACGGTGACGGCGGGCGAAGAATCGATGGGAGCACTCGTCGACGTCGCCATCGTCGACGGCGACCGCATAGCGAGCGGCGCCGTTTGGGACGCCGGAAGCCTCCGAGAGGTCTTCCTTTGCTTCGCCGAACCAGATGCCGTTGGTCTCTCATCGATCGGCGGACACCTCCAGCCCGTCGGCCGGGATGAGCCCAACGGGCTCCACGTGCAGCTCGACGCCACAGCGCGCCAACGCATCACCGTCCCGATCGCGCCCGGTCTCATTCGAGAACTCGGCATTGCATCGGTGGCGACACTGCCACCCGACACGACGGTTGAGGTCCGGGCACAAGCCGGCGTGATCTCCGTCGACGGCGAACGCTCAATGCGCTTTGCCCCAGGCACCCCAATCTCGGTGACGCTCAACGCCCGAGGCCCCCGTGTGCTCGACGTCCCACTTGCTATGTCTCACGCAATACAAACACCAACCACAACCAAAGGAGAAGACACCCATGGGTGACCTCGACCGATTGGCTATGTACACGCAGATGGTTCGCATCCGCCAGTACGAGTCACGAATCATGCAGGAATACCACGCTGACAAATCGCCAGCGTGGGACATCGGAGCCGGGCTCATCCCCGGAGAAATGCACCTCGCCGCAGGTCAAGAGCCAGCGGCCGTCGGAGTATGCGCGCACCTAAAGAAAGGCGACGCGATCACCGCACCCCACCGTCCGCACCACTTTGCGCTGGCTCACGGCGTCGACATGAACAAGATGACCGCCGAGATCTACGGCCGCACCGGCGGACTGTGCAAAGGCAAAGGCGGACACATGCACCTGTTCGACCCGGAGAACCATTTCTCGTGCTCGGGCATCATCGCCCAAGGTCTTCCCGTAGCGTGCGGACAAGCAATGGCCTTCAAGCGCAAAGGTACCGACAACGTCGCCATTGCAGTCACCGGCGAAGGCGCAGCCAACCAGGGCGCTTTCCACGAATCGCTCAACCTCGCTGCGGTATGGAACTTGCCCGTCATCTTCGTAATCGAAGACAACGACTGGGCAATCTCAGTGCCAAAGGACGCATCGACCGCTGGCGCATCCAACGCCGACCGAGCAGCTGGCTATGGCATGCCCGGCGTGCGCGTCGAGGACAACGACGTTGAAGCCATGTTCGAAGCCGCCGGAGCCGCGATCGATCGAGCTCGAGCTGGCGACGGACCGAGCCTCATCGAAATCCACACGCTCCGGTTGTTCGGCCATTTTGAAGGCGACGCTCAGGCCTACCGACCCGAGCTCGAAACCGTCAACGATCGGGACCCAATCCCCAAGTACGCCGCCAGCTTGAAAGAACTCGGCGAGCTCTCCGACGACCAGATCGCCGCAATTCAAGCCGACGCAGATGCCGAAGTTGACGCCGCGATCGAATTCGCCAAGTCCAGCCCAGAACCCGCACCAGAAGACGCGCTCCTGCATGTCTTTGCCTGAACAGAACGAAGAGGTAGTTGAAATGAGTACAACAACAGAGACCCGTCGAATCACGACGGCGAAAGCAATGGCAGAGGGCATCGGCCTAGAGATGCAGCGAGATCCAAACGTCTTTGTCATGGGCGAAGACGTCGGCGCCTACGGAGGAATCTTCGGTTCGACAACCGACCTGTTCGGTGAGTTCGGTGCCGACCGAGTCATCGATACGCCAATCTCAGAGACTGGCTTCATCGGTGCGGGAATCGGCGCCGCTGTCGAAGGACTGCGCCCCGTCGTCGAGCTGATGTTCGTCGACTTCTACGGCGTATGCATGGACCAGATCTCGAACCACATGGCCAAGATCCACTACGAGTCCGGAGGTAACGTCAAGGTGCCGATGGTTCTCATGACGGCGACTGGCGGCGGCTACTCCGACGCAGCACAACACAGCCAGTGCCTTTGGGGAACGTTTGCGCACCTGCCTGGCATGAAGGTCGTCGTCCCGTCGAACCCATACGACGCGAAAGGGTTGATGATCTCCGCGATCCAAGACGACAACCCGGTCATGTACATGTTCCACAAGGGTGGCCAAGGGCTCGTCTGGATGGAGAAGAACCCTCGGTCTATCGGCGAAGTGCCCGAAGAGTCGTACACCGTGCCGATCGGCAAGGCCGCCATTGCGAAGGAGGGTAGCGATGTCACCATCGTGACCTTGTCGCTTTCGGTCCAACACAGCCTCGACGTCGCCGAAGAACTCGAAGGTGAAGGCATCAGCGTGGAGGTCGTCGACCTTCGTTCGCTCGTTCCGCTCGATACCGAAACCGTGCTCGAGTCGGTCGGCAAGACTGGCCGGGTGCTCGTCGTCGACGAGGACTACAAGAGCTTCGGCCTTACCGGCGAGATCGCAGCGGTCATCGCCGAAACCGACCCAGGCCTGCTGAAGAAGCCATTCAGCCGGCTCGCCGTACCCGACGTGCCAATCCCTTACGCCCGACCTTTGGAGTACGGAATCTTGCCAACTCGCGACAAGATCAAGGCGGCCGTGAAGGACCTGATGGCGTGATCACCCAGGTTCCATTTCCACTGATGTCCGAAGATGACCCGGACGATGAGGGCGTTGTTGGCACGTGGTTTGTGAACCACGGCGAGAACGTCAGTGAAGGACAAGTCATTGCAGAGGTGCAGCTGGGGAAGGTGTCTCAGGACGTCCAAGCGCCTACCACCGGTGTGATGTACCAGCTCGTCGCCGAGAGCGTCGGAATTGCCCAGGGGCAGCCAATTGCCCGAATCGATAGTTGAACAAACAGACACAAAACAGGAGAGAAGTTATGACGTACTACTCAGTACTCGAAGTGACCCCGACCGACGATGCGTGGATTCCTGGATACCTCGAACCGGTTGGCAAGATCATCGAAGGCCACGGTGGAAAGTATCTTGCTCGCACGTTGACCCATGAACGGGTAGAAGGTGAAGGCCCCGACGTTGGACTTCGGGTGATCCTCGAATGGCCTTCGAAGGAAGCTGCGCTGGCCTTTGTGAACGATCCCGAGTACGCACCGCACCTTGCGGCGCGCCACGCCGGATCGGAAAGCCACCACGTGATCATCGCTGGTCAGGACGACCTCGGATAACCCACGACGTCAGAGGAGTTTCTGGTAACTATGGTGCCGTGGTGTGAGCGAGCTCGGCCATTGGGTCGGATGCGCTGTCGAATTGGGTCGCCCCTCGATTGCGGTGTCACGCCCGCAAGGGCAAGCCTTCAGTCATGGCGGTTACGACAGAGGAAATCAACAGGCAAACAACGTGCTTCGAGGACTTTTACGAACAGCACGTCGATACTGTCTACCGATTCTTGAGGGTGCGAGCCACTGAACATCTCGCAGAAGAGCTCACGGCCGAAGTGTTCGTTGCTGCCTTCAAAAAGTGGGATTCCTCGGAGACTCTTCAGCTTGGCTGGCTCATCACAACCGCTCGTCGGCGACTAATCGACGAATGGCGCCGACAAGACAGGAGTCGAAGAAGGGAATCCGAGCTTGTGGCGCGTGGTAAACGGCAGCATTCCTGCGAGGAGACGGCTACCGACGATCGCCT
>CALKGG010000020.1 GCA_938084885.1 uncultured Acidimicrobiales bacterium | reverse complement strand
ACACCCATCGGCGATTGCCTTCTCACAGGCGTCTTTGACCGAGCCAGCGCCCATGAGCGTGCCGCGGCTGCCGGTGGTTTGCCCAGCGCCCAACTCGCGGGTGGAGTCGACGATCACGCGAATCCGTTCGGCAGGAATGCCAAGCTCTTCGACCGCAACCTGGAGCGCCACGGTGTGCACGCCTTGGCCCATCTCGGTCCAGCAGTGCCGCACCTCGACAATGTCTGAGTCTTCGCGGAAGTGGATGACGGCCTTTGCGATCTCTTTGAAACCGTTGCCGAGGCCCGAATTCTTTAGCCCGAGGCCAAGCCCGACCGGCTTGCCGGCCGCCACTGCTTCGTCGTATGCGGGCTTGACGGCGTCGAGACATTCGCGAGCGCCAAGGCACCCCTCGTCCATCTTCTGTCCTGGACCCCACACCACGCCCGGCGTGATGACGTTGCGACTCCGAATTTCCCAGCCGCTGATTCCGGCCTTCTCGGCGAGACGGTCGAGCACACCTTCCATGGCAAACTGCGCTTGGTTGGCGCCGAAACCGCGGAATGCCCCGCACACCGAGTTGTTGGTGCGAGCAGCGACGGCTTCGACGTCGATGTTGTCGACGACGTATGGCCCAGACGCGTGGCCAGCGGCGCGTTCGAGCACCTTCATGCCTACCGACGCATATGGCCCGGAATCGCCGAGCATGCGAACTCGAAGGCCAACGAGCTTGCCGTCGGCATCACAGCCTGCTTCATACTCCATCTTGATTGCGTGACGCTTGGTGTGCACCAGGAACGACTCTTCGCGCGAGAACGTGGTCTTGACCGGCCGATCGAGCAGCCATGCGGCGAGCGCGGTTTGGCCCTGGTTCGACATGTCTTCCTTGCCGCCGAACGCTCCGCCGTTGCTGACGAGCTCGGTGAATACGAGCGACACGTCGATGTCGAGCATGCGGGCAATGTCGTTGCGATCGTCCCAAATACCTTGCCCACCGGAGTAGACATAGAGCCGTCGTTCGTCGCTTGTTTCGGCCGAGTTGCCCATCGTTCCGGTCACTGGAAGCGGTTCACCCGGAGCAATCGGTACAGCCAGTGTGCTCTCGGGTTCGACGAACGCGTGGTCGATGCGCTGGGTCTGGAACGTTTCTCGAACGACGTGTGTTGCGCCGGCGAGGCCAGCGTCGACATCGCCACGCGAGTAGGTCGACGTCGACAGCACATTGCCGTCGAGGGTCCACACTGCGTCTTCGCTCGACGCGACCGCTTCGGCGGGGTTGGTCATTGGGGTGAGCACGTCGTAGCTCACGTTGATGAGTTCGGCCGCCTTGCGGGCAATTCCTCGGGTCTCGGCAACGACGAGGGCGAGCACATCGCCCATGTAGCTCGTGCGGCCTCCGACCGGAATGAACGTTGGCCAGTCTTTGTGGATGAGGCCGCTGCGCAGTTCGCCGGGAACGTCGGCACCGGTGAGCACACGAACCACACCGTCGACCGCCTCGGCCGCCGACGCATCGATAGCAACGATGTTTGCCCGAGCGTGCTCGGTGAGGTGCACGGCGCCGTGCAGCAAACCCTCCGGAACCATGTCGTCGATGAAGGGGCGTTCGCCCATAGCAAATTCATGCGCTTCGTACTTGATGCCGCGACTGCCGACTCCCCCAGGCTGGATGGCAACGGGCACTTCGCCAGCAGCGATGTCTTCGATCGCGTCGAGGATCTTGATGTAGCCGGTGCATCGGCAAAGGTGCGCTCCGAGCAATGCAGCCGCGTTCTCACGGGTAAGGTCGGCGCCCTTTTTGTCGACCATTGCCTTGGTACGCATGACGATGCCGGGCGTGCAGAATCCGCATTGCAACGCGCCGTGGGCGGCAAAGGCAGCCGACATTGCGTCTCGTTCGGCAGGGTCGACCCCTTCGAGCGTGAGCACGTTCGTTCCGGCGGTCTTTTCGAGTGAGGTTTGGCAGGCGACTCGGGCCTTGCCATCGACCATGACCGTGCAGCAACCGCACTGGCCACTCGGCGAGCAGCCGTCCTTGGGCGACATGACGCCCAACTCATCACGGAGCGCCGTGAGGAGATGCTCGTGATGATCGCCAACGGTTACGGGCGTACCGTTCAGTGTGAAGTCAGCCATCTGGTTCGATGACCCCTTTCTGGTTGGTGATTCGCTGATACAGCTCGGGACGGCGGTAGGTGGCGAAGTTGAAGAGTGTGTTCTTGTAGTTTGCGCACCAGTCGAGGTCGCAGTCGGCAACGATGACCTCGTCGCCGGTGCTCACTGCCTGGGCAACGATTTGGCCCGATGGCGCAATGATTGCTGATTGTGCGAGCGATTCGACGCCTTCTTCGGTTCCGCCCTTGGCAACACCGACAACCCACGTGCCGTTCTGGTAGGCGCCAGATTGCATGCAGAGGTGGTTGTGAAACCCTGCGAGCGCGTTTTGGCCGGGGTCGGGCGCGTAGTGGATGGGAGTGTTGTAGCCAATCATGATGAGCTCCACGCCTTGCAGGCCCATCTCTCGATACGTTTCGGGCCATCGCCGGTCGTTGCACGTCGCCAATCCAACAAGACCGTCGAACGCTCGATGGACGGGGAAGCCTTCGCTCGACTCTTGGAAGTAGCGCCGTTCGAGATGCTGGAATGGCCGCCATGGTTCGTCGCCGTCGTGACCAGGGATGTGCACCTTGCGAAACTTGGTGACGATGGTGCCGTCGCGTTCGACGAGAACGGTGGTGTTGAAGCGTTCGCCGTCGGCGGTGAGTTCGGCGTAGCCAAGGGCGAAGCCGACGCCGAGCGCCTTAGCGTCGTCAAACAGCGGCTGGGTGACGGGTCCGGGCATCTCGGTTTCGTAGTAGTGGTCGTGGCCGGAAAGGTCGTTAGTGAACCATCGAGGGAAAAAGGTGGTGAGCGCCAGTTCGGGGAACACGACGAGTTCGGCACCGTTGGTTGCGGCCTCGGACAACAGCGTACGTAGGCGCGCCACCACGACGCTGCGATGCTCATCTCGAGCGATTGGCCCAAGCTGGGCTGCGGCGACTCGCAGTATTCGTTGGTCAGTCATTGTCGACGCCACCTGCGCTCGCAGTGCCGGTGCCGAGTGGGTTGCCTTTTTGGCTTTCGAGCAGGCGGGTGATGAGGTCGAACGATTCGTCGTCGATGCCCTTGGAGCGGAGGCCGCTGCTCGTGACGAGGACACCTGGGGTCTCGCGGGCGTCAAACACTGCTGCGTTTGTGTAGAGCCGAGGTTTGACGACTGCCGGGTCGCCGTTCTCGGGACAGAAGGTCATGCAGTTCCCGCATTCGTTGCAAAGCTCGCTCAGTACGAGGTATTGCTGGCGACTGTTTTCCATGCTGTCGAGCTCGGTGCCGATGAGGCTTGGAATTGAAAAGAACGCGTCGTTCGGGCAGACGGTGATGCAAAAGTTGCAGGACACGCATCCGAACATTTCGAGGTCGTTTTCGACGTCCCGCGGCAGCTTCGTATTTGCTTCGAGGTGGTAGTCGGCTCGGCCCTCTCCTCGCAGGTGAGCAACGTACCGTGCGCTGACGCTCTCGTGCCCTGCAGCCACGGCTTCGGCTTGGCGAATGGCACGCCACGACGCGAGGTCCGTTGCTCCGCTGGCGGCGATCTCCTTGGTCAGCGCCTTGAGCATGGGGGCGAGACGCCCGTAACCACCGGGTTTGAGCAGGTCCGAACACACCGTTGCTGGGTTGACGCCCATTGCTAACGCGTCGGCGAGGTTCTCTTTGGTGATTCCCGCCGAGAAGCTCACCATGATGGTCCCCGAGCTCTCTGCGTGATCGTGGCCGGGGATGTTGAGCTGCCCGGGAAGTGCCCGTGCGAGCTTGTCGAGCAGCGAGGACGCAAGCACGTGGAGCGGAGGTCCGCTGAGGTACATCGTGTCTTCGGGCATCCACTGCTTCTTGTTGTGCACGACGAGCGTGTTCGTGAGCTTGATGCCGAACAACCGGCCGCGTGCACTCGCGTAGTCTCGCAACTCGCCAATCAGTTCGATGCCCCGGTCGAACTGGAGGTCTTCGGCGAAGGCCTCCTCCTTGACGAACACATCGCTGTAGCCGAGTTCGTCGTTGACGATGCCCGCAACGGTTTCGTACCCGAGCAGCGTTGGGTTGAGCTTGACGATCACGTCGAGTTGGTGCGTGTCGATCAGGTGCTTGGTGATCGACTCGATCTCATCTGGGGGGCATCCGTGGAAGGTTGACAGGGTGAGCGTGGTCGACAGTTCGGTGGTGAAGGCGAAGTCCCGGAACTGGGCGAACGCCTCGGGGATCTCGGCTCGGAGCGCCTCGACCTCGGCGGTTGCATCCTTCATGCCTTCGATGAACGCTGCGATCTCCGGCGAAGAAATCCCGGCGAGGTCATATCCCACCGACATGTCGAACACGTATGGCCCCGGGTTGTCGCCAAGGTGTCCAGCGAGCGGCTCCCAGTTTCGGAGGATGTCGATCAGCATGGATGCCTTGACGTATTCGGTGAGGCTGTCGGCGATCTTCAGCTCTTGGCTCCACTCGATGTTGTAGCCAACGGTTTGCATGTCGATGCACGGACGCTGAATCTCTAGCTCGTCCAAGATTTGCACGGTCTTTAGTTCGAACAATCGAGAACCGCCGAGCCAACTCAGCACAATGTTTTGGGCGAGTTGACTATGGGGGCCGGCTGCTGGCCCGATCGGCGATGCACATGGCCGACCAAGGAAGGCAAAACTTAGGTCGACGTCATCGTCGGGAGACCAGATGCGAGCAGTGGGCAGGTCGAAGATCTTGTTTCGTGTTTCCCACTCGTGCGCGATTCGTTCGAGGAGTTGCCCGAGGCTCATTGGGGTGAGCGGCGCGGTCGCTCCGTGCGGGGTGTGGCCGGGGTGCGTCTCGAGTGAGTTCTGAGTCATTGCGACGCTCCGTCTTGTTGTGTTGATAACCCATCATTGGCCAGCGCCGCCATCGTGTGCAGCAGGACGTTCGCTCCCGCTTCGAGGTCTGCTGGAGCGGTGTATTCGGCCGGGTTGTGGCTCAGACCGTTTTCGCTGGGAGTAAAGATCATCGCAGTTGGACACACGCGAGCGAGCATCTGTGCGTCGTGGCCAGCGCCAGACGGCATTCGGTGCACGTTATAGCCGAGGTTGATCGCCGACCGTTCGACGATGTCGACGACTGCCGGATCAAAGATGACCGGCTCGAACCGTGCGAGCTCGCGGGTTGCAAATGTGCAGCCCTCGGCCGTTGCGGTGCGGTCGAGGAACTCGGCGAAGCGGCGTTCACTCTCTTGAAGTGTGGCCTCGTCGGTGTTGCGAAGGTCGACGGTGAAGGTGGCGCGTGCGGCCACGACATTGACGAGGTTGGGGTGCAATTCGATTCGGCCGACGGTGGCGACGTGTGGGTCGCCGAGGTCGAGAGCGAGCTCGCGGACGAAGTTCGCGCACGCTGCGGCGACGAAACCGGGGTCCTTGCGCAGACCCATTGGCGTTGTGCCGGCGTGGTTGGATTGTCCAACGACTTCGACCTCGGTCCAGCTGATTCCTTGCACGCTCTCGACGGCGCCGATGGTGATGCCCTCGATTTCGAGCACGGGACCCTGTTCGATGTGGAGTTCGACAAACGCGTGGGGAACTGGTCCGGGCAATGGGGCGGGCCCGTCATAGCCAATGCGTTCGAGTTCTGCACCAACCACAGCACCGTCGATGCCGGTGATGTCGAGCGCCTCTTCGAGGGCCATACCGCCGACGTAGACGAGGCTGCCCAACATGTCGGGGGCAAATCGCGCTCCTTCTTCGTCGGTGAAGATACCAACCGCGAGGGGACGGTCGAGTGCGAGGCCGGCGGTCTGAATTGTCTCGATCACTTCGAGGCCAGCGAGCACGCCGAGGTTGCCGTCGTAACGTCCGCCGGTGCGCACGGTGTCGATATGTGAGCCACACATGACCGGTGCACCGTTGCCTTCCATGACCCCAATGATGTTGCCAATGCCGTCGACGGTGACCTCGAGGCCGAGGTCGTTCATCCAGGTGACAACGAGGTCTCGGCCTTCTTTGTCTTCGTCGGTGAGCGCCAGTCGGGCGCAGCCTTCGGTGCCGTCGATCGCGCCGATTGTGGCGAGTTCGTCAATGCGGGCCAAGAGCCGATCGATGTTGATCGACTGCCCTGGTTGTAGTTCGGTCACTGACGCCCCTCGGCCTTGGTTGGACAATGTTCGCAATGTGAACCTAGGTTAACCGTTTGTAAAGCTACCAAGTTAACACTTTGTAAACCCCGAACGTTAACGGTTTGTAAAGCGTCGTGAGCCAGCACAACAATTCGGTGGGGATGCGCTTTGAATGGGGCGGGAGCTACTCCCGAATGAGCATCCGGAGGGGATCATTGGCTCAACACAATGCCGAGAAACGAGTTGCGGTCGAGTTTCTCGTCGAGCCATTCGTCGAAGGCGAACCAGGCAATCACGTCATGGCCGCGATCGACGCATTCTCCTCCCGCCAACTCGATGTCGACTTTGGACCGTTCGCAACGATCGCCACAGGCCCGGTCGAAACCATCGGCGATGCTGTGGCGGCCATGGTCGTCGACGCGATGAACGCCGGGGCGACAACGATCAACCTCCAGGTGGCGACCAGTAGCGGAACGCTCGGCTCCCAATCGCTGCACGATGCGCTCGACGCCATGTTGCGAGCCGCGGAACGAGAGGTCGGTTCAGACCCAGCGAGTTGGAGCCGTGAAGACAAACAACGCGTCATTCGGATGCTCGATGAGCGCGGCGCCTTTCTCCTTCGCGGCGCTGTCCACGACGTCGCCGACGCCATGGGCGTGAGCCGCATCACGGTCTACAACTACCTCAACGCTCTCAGTTCTGAGACGAACGGAGAATCCGAATGAAACGTCTGACCGGGGCCGTCGTCCCGCTGGGGGCAGCGTTCCTTGCCTTCCTTCTCGGCGCAATTATGATCCTGTCGCTGGGGGCGTCTCCGGCGAACGGCCTCTCGGCAATGCTCGATGGTGCATTCGGTACGGGCGACCGGATCGCCGCCACCGCCGTACGCGCAACACCGCTACTGCTCGTGGGCGCAGGGATCACGATCGCGTTCCGCGCCAGCGTCATCAACATCGGAGGCGAAGGACAGATCATCGCCGGCGCGCTGTTGTCGACCACCGTGGCCCTCGTTATCCCCGACACACCGCGGCCACTGCTCATACCCATCATCATCCTGGCCGGTCTCGTCGGCGGCGGCATCTGGGGAGCGATCCCGGGCGTGCTCAAGGCCTACGCGTCGGTCAACGAGATCCTCAGCACTGTCATGTTGAACATCGTTGCCATTCAGCTCATGAACTACCTTCTTCGAGGCCCACTCATCGACCCCATCGAAGAGGGCACGAGCCGAATACCTCAAACGCAACGACTAAGCGACAACGCCGCGTTGCCAACGCTGGTCGATGGCACCCGGCTACACCTGGGTGTGCCCATTGCGATCCTCGCGGCGATCCTCGTCTACCTCCTGTTGTTCCGGACCCCATTTGGATTTCGGCTCCGGGCGGTCGGCCACAATCCAGACGCAGCCCGGGCAGCCGGGATCTCGGTCGAGAAGAACATCGTCAGCGCGTTGGGGTTGAGCGGTGCGCTGTCGGGCCTTGCTGGGGTCATCCTCGTGTTCGGCAGCGAATCCCTGCGGTTCGTCACCGACGGAAGTTCGGCCGGATTCACTGGATCCGCCGGCTTCAACGGCATCGTCACGGCACTCTTTGGTGGCTTGCATCCTTTGTGGACAATCCCGAGCTCGTTTCTCTTTGGTTCGTTGCTCACCGGAGCGACCGAACTCCAGCGTGAGCTACAAATCCCCAACGCCCTCGCCATTGCGCTCAATGGCCTCATCGTGCTGTTCGTGGTCAGTAGCGACAGAGTGCGCGGCTGGCTCGATCAGCGCCTCGACCGCTCAATGAAAAAGGGAGGCGGCCAATGAGCGAGTTCTTCACTGTTTCGGTGATCTTTGCCACCCTCTCCACATCGATCCGCTTTGCCGTCCCGTATCTGTTTGCGGCCCTCGGCGAAACTGTTGGGCAACGAAGCGGAGTGCTCAACCTTGGCGTCGATGGCATCATGCTCCTTGGCGGGTTCGGCGCGTATTACGCGGTGCTGCAAACCGATAGCCATATTCTCGGTCTGCTCGTCGGCATCGCAATTGGCTTGCTCATGGGATTTGTCTATGCGTTCGTGACCGTCTTCCTGCACGCAAAGCAAGGCATCAGCGGGATCGGCATCTTCTTGTTCGGCCTGGGCTTTAGCGACCTACTGTTCCAAGAACTCGTCGGCACACCTCTCCCAATTCGTCCCCTTCCCCGCCTCGATCAGCTTCCCGTCGTCGGCGGATTGTTCGAGCCGCTCGTCGACGTGGCGGTTATTGGGCCGTTGCTGTTCGACCACGACCTGTTGACCTTCATGGCCTTCCTGCTCGTGCCCGCAATTTCGTGGCTCTTACTCAAGACCACGTTTGGCATGAATGTCCGTGCGGTCGGCGAGAACCCGCAAGCGGCCGACAGCCTCGGCGTTTCGGTCGAGCGAACACGGTTCATCTCGATCCTGATCGGCAGCACGCTCGCCGGGGTGGCCGGCGCCACGCTGTCGCTCCAACTCGCAATTTTCCAACAGAACCTGACAAACGGCATTGGCTTTATTGCCGTGGCCCTTGTCTACTTCGGCGCCTGGAGGCCGCGCTATGTCATGGCGGGCGCCCTTTTGTACGGCATCGTGACCGCAACGAGAATCCGGTGGCAGTCGCTGGGGATCATCCCACAGGGGGCAAGCGACGTTGCTGCCATGGCGCCTGCGATCGTCACCATCTTGGCCCTCGTCTTATTGGCTAGTCGCGTCCGTGGCCCGGCTGCGCTCACAAAACCCTTTAGCCGTCATTAGGCAACCGTTCCAACGATCTCTGCAAACAACCCCAAAAACCCCTGGAGGGAACACAATGAAAGCAAGCAAGTTATTGAAACTATTGGGAGCGCTATTCGCGTTTACCCTGCTCGCTGCAGCATGCGGAAGCACCGCAACCGATGCCGTCGATGAGGTTACAGACGCCGTCGATGGCGATGAAGATGAAGCAATGGAAGATGACGAGGCGTCACACTCGGACCTTTCGGTCGCGGTCGTTGCCCCAAGTGCATCCGACGACGTTGCATTCACCCAGTCGATGATCGATTCTCTCGGCCGCCTCGGCATCGAGCCCCAGGTCACCGACGGAACCTTCGTTGTAGAAGAAGCAGCGGCGGCGATTCGCAGCTTCGCTGAAGATGGCACAGACGTCGTCATTGCCCACGGCACCCAGTACGGCGGTTCGCTCGAAGAGATTGCACCGGACTTCCCAGAGACATCGTTTATCTGGGGAACGTCGGCCGACAACCTCGGGCTCGACAACGTGTTTGCCTACTTCCCGGCAGCCGACCAAGGCGGCTACGTCAACGGCCTCATCGCCGGAAGCATCGCCGACGGCGGCGAGATCGGTGTCGTTGGCCCCGTCGAAGCTGGCGATGCTGTTGCCTACATTGAAGGCTTCGCCCTCGGCGCAGAATCCGTTGGCGCATCGACCTCGATTGTGTACACCGGCTCGTTCAGCGACGTCGCCCTCGCAACGACGACCGCCCAAGCCCATGTCGACAACGGCGTTGTTGGCCTGACCGGAACGTCACAGTCCATGGTTGGTGCAGTCAATATCGCAACCGCCAACGATCTGCCGTGGTTCGGCACTCAGTCGAACACCGAGCCATGGTCATCTGACCTCACCGTTGTCTCGCAGGTGTACCACTGGGACGTCGTCCTTGCCGACATGTTTGCATCGATCGAAGATGGAACCTTCGGTGGCGAGGTCTTCGAACTCACCCTCGAAAACGGTGGCCTTGTCATGGAATACAACGACGGTTTCGACCTCGATGCCGGAATCCGCTCAGCAGCCGATGACGCGGTCGCTGGCATCATCGCTGGCGACATCGCGACGCAATAACTGCGGCAACTTCTGACGGCTTCGCCGCCAGCGGCTCTCACCAAGTCATCTGGCGGCGAAGCTAACAGCGCCCTACAGGAGGATCTTCATGGAGCGCACTCCCCTGCTCTCAATGCACAACATCACCAAAGCATTTCCCGGTGTGCTTGCCAACAACGACGTGTCGTTCGACGTGTTCAACGGCGAGGTCCACACGTTGTTGGGCGAGAATGGTGCGGGTAAGAGCACGCTCATGAAGATTCTCTTTGGGCTGTACCAACCCGACGCCGGAGAAATTCGTCTTCGAGGCGAGGTTGCGTCGATCACCTCGCCGACGAGCGCCATCGAACATCGGGTGGGTATGGTCCATCAGCATTTCATGCTGGTGCCATCACTTACTGTTGCCGAGAACGTGGCGCTCGGCTTGCCGTCGGCTCGCGGATTCCGCACCGATCTCGATGCGGTCAGCGAACGCATTCTCGAGATCAGTGGTCAATACGGGCTGTCCGTCGACCCGAGCATCGAGATCTGGAAACTGTCCGTCGGCGAACGACAGCGCGTCGAGATCATCAAGGCGCTCTACCGCGATGCAGAGCTGTTGGTCCTCGACGAACCAACTGCGGTTCTTACCCCCCAAGAAGTCGATGACCTCTTCGTGATCTTGCGGCAGATGACGGCCAATGGCAGTGGCATCATCTTTATCTCGCACAAGCTGCACGAGGTGATCGAGCTCAGCGACCGCATCACGGTCCTTCGAAATGGTGCGGTCACCGGGAGTACGACGCCCGCCGAAACGAATCGGCAGCAGCTCGCTGAGATGATGGTCGGCCGCGAGGTCAAGCTCGCGCCCGACAAGCCGCACGTCGACCTGGGGCTTGCCCGGCTTCAGCTTCGGGACGTGTCGGTCAAGGGTGACCGCGGGACTGTAGCGGTCGACAAGGTCAGCCTCGACGTGCACGCCGGAGAAATTGTCGGCATCGCTGGCGTCTCGGGAAATGGGCAACGCGAGCTCGCCGAAACAATCGCCGGGCTTCGAGTGGCCGAGGAAGGTTCTGTCGTCATCGACGACGTCGATCTGACCAAGGCCGACCCTGCCCGCACTCGGGCAGCGGGCTTTGCCTACGTACCCGAAGAGCGTATGAAAGATGGTGCTGTCGGGGAGTTTGCGGTGAGCGAGAATTTGCTTCTCATCAATCATGGCGACCCAAAGTTCCGCCGCGGCCCGCTCTTTGATTTCAAGAAAGTGGGCGAGCATGCCCAGCGGCTGGTCGACCAGTTCTCGGTGAAGACGCCGACGCTGTCGACGCCGACGAGTTCGTTGTCGGGTGGCAATATCCAAAAGCTGATCATGGCACGAGAGCTCGACTCTGAACCCAGCGTCATCCTTGCTGCTCAACCAACCCGCGGTGTCGATATTGGTGCTGCCGAGTACATCCACTCCCAGCTCGTCGAACAGCGAAATGCTGGCGTCGC